>JBMOIW010000083.1:0-7714 GCA_049317145.1 Acidimicrobiia bacterium | reverse complement strand
CGGGCAACCTCGGGTCGCCACGTATCGACACTCACCGCAACGCCCAGCGTCGCCAACGCGGGAAGGATCGGTTCGAGGCGTGCCCATTCCACGCGCCAATCGACAACTTCGGCGACATCGGTCGAGCCTTGCCCTCCTACATCGAGTCCGTCGGCTCCCACATCCAGCAGGCGATGCGCGCGAGCTATTGCGTCGTCGGGACTCGCGACAATCGACTCGGTGTGCAAGGAATCGGGACTGGCATTAATGACTCCGAATATCTGCATACGGTGGCTTACCCTACCCGGGCGTCGTATGCCAAGCGAGGGTGAATATGAAGGCCGCAGAGTCCGTTCGTAGCATTGCGCCAACGGCATGGTCGCTCGAGGAATTCCTGGTCCACAAAGGGGCGCAGCGTGTCTCGTTGTGCTTTCCGTGTCGCGACGAAATGGCGACAATCGGCCCGTTGGTTGCGCAGGCGCGCCACGCACTGCTCGACACCGGACTCATCGATGAGCTCGTGGTGCTCGACGACCGGTCCGCCGACGATACTGGAGCGGTTGCGTCGGCGAATGGCGCCAACGTGCATGGAATCGAAGCCGTGCATCGTCGGCACGGAGTTGGACACGGGAAAGGCAATGCACTGTGGTCGTCATTGCTCGTGACCAGCGGGGACATTGTGGTGTGGTGCGACGGTGACGTCACCTCATTTGCGCCCGAGTGGGTGGTGCGTCTCGTCGCACCGTTGTTGGTTGCACCCGAACTTGTTTTGGTCAAAGCGGCGTACGCCCGCCCAGAAACGAACGGGGGCGGCGGTCGTACCACCGAACTCGTGGCGCGCCCGTTGCTCTCGATGTTTGCGCCAGGATTGGCGCCACTCGCCCAGCCGTTGTCCGGTGAGTTCGCTGGACGTCGGAGCGCGCTCGAGTCGATTCCGTTTGTTCAAGGGTGGGGAGTCGAGATCGCAATGCTGCTCGATGTAGCCGCGCGTTACGGACCGGCGGCAATTGCGCAAGTAGATCTTGGGATGCGGGTCCATCGTCATCGCAATTTGCAGGAGTTGTCCGTGCAGGCCGCAGAAGTTCTCGCGACTGCGTTGCAGCGACTTGGGCGTGGCACCGGTCTTTTGCCCACGTTGGCCCGAAGCGACGAAGTGGTAATTCCGCTCAACCTGAGCGAACGACCTCCGGTCGCAGAGCTCCGCCACGACCTCACGGAGTAGTTGGCGCAGCCCGAGTGAGTGCAACGGTGGCTTCATCGTTGCGTTTCAATTCAGTGACGCCAGTGCGCGTGGTCGTAGTGATCACGAAGCGCGTCGCCGCCGAGGTCGAGTCGAGGGTCGCGCCACACCGTGTGGATATGGTTTGCACCCCGTTGGGTGTTGTCGTATTCGGCGAGCAGCGACGGACCCTGCACGCGGTAGTAGTGACCTTCCCCGGATTCGAGTCCACCCGCCCACGCAAACGACAGCGCGTCGAGTCCGGCCTCGTCGGCGAATTTTGCAGCTTCGACGTCCGCGAGCGCATCCGGAATGCGGTAGAGGTACACGTCGAGTACGGCACGCAGCAAGTCGCGCTGTTCGCCAGCAAGATCCTTCGCCGAGATTCCCTTTTGGTCGTTGGTGCTGAGTCGTACGGCCTCGAGCGTGTCGGGCGTAATGCCAGCTGTGGCTTCTGCGTTCGCTTGGATTGCACGCACCTTGGCGTCGAGGCCGTCGGCGAAATACCCGCGCCATACCTCGCGCAAGGGAAGGGGCAGATCTCCATCGCCGTGTCCGTACCGGGGGCGGTTTGCGCTCACGAGGTCGGCGGGTGCGACCGGCGTAAGGACCGCGCGCGGCATCTGCTGCTCGTTGAGCGAGCGCACCAGTTCTCGCCCCAAGTCTTCGGCACTACCGAGCGGACGGAGGAGGTGCGGTCCGAGGAGCGGGGAGTTCGCCGGGTCAGCACCCAGGAAGTACGGCGTCGTCGAAATGACTTCACCGTTCGCAATGACATGGTTGACCGATACGTGATGGCCGCCAAAGCGCCACGCCCACGTGTCAGTGGCGGGGTCCCCGAAGATGCGGACGTAATACAGCTCGGGGTCACGGCCGCGTTCGCGGCCCCACATCGTCCACCAGCCTTCTTCTTCGTCGAGGATGTTGTCGAGGCCCATGATCGCGGCGATTGTGACGTATCCGGCTTTCGAGGTTCCGGTGCGTACGAATTTCAGTGCGAGGCGTTCCTGCGCGGGGCGCATTGCGGCGATCGGTAATCCGCCATGATCCGTGGGCGTGTAGAACCAGCGCTCGCGCTCTTCGACGTCGTCAAAGGATCGCACCACGAGGTCGCGTTGTGTCGGATCGAGAGCATCGAGGAATGCGATTGCGGCTTCGGCCATCTGCAACGCAACTTCGCGTTGGACGTTGCTCACGGGCCCTCCTCGCGCAGGCGGAACCGGTTGTCGGGATCGACCGGATCCCACGTATTAGTGACCTGCGAGCGCGCGCCAACGCGACGTGTCCGCTCGAGGAGTTGGCGACCCAATGCGAGTTGCTTCTTCTCCCAATCGGCGAGCGCGTCGGGAATGGTGTCGTGGGTTGCCAGTGCATCAGCGAGCGCCCATGCATTCGCTGCAGCTTTCGCCGTACCCGCAGCGGCGTGGGGTCGCGCAACAAACCCGGCATCGCCGACAAGGCACGTGCGGCCGAATGCCATGTGATCGATCTCCACGTCGTAGACAACCTGGAGGAACGGCTGCACGACTGCGGTCACCGCGTTCGCAACCACGCGCGGTAAGCGGGCTTCGGCGTGCGCGCGCATCTCGGCGATGTGGTCGGGGCGCACACCACCAGGCGGGAGCGAGATCTCATGCCCGGTCCCGGCCGCGTCCGTCATGAGATCGTTGAGATCGCTGCCCGCGTTGTAGTTGCGGTACCAGACGAAGTTGATGAGCCGTTCCCCCGGAACGATGGAGCCGTCGTGCCTGGGAATGGGGTATACGAGGATGTGGCTGTTCGCGTACACGTAGTAAGTGATCGCTGGGCTCAGCAGGGCGAGCGTTTCGGTATCGAGCTCGGACTCCGGGACCATGCCCCGCCACGCGACATACCCCGCGTACTGCCGTTTCGCGTTCGGCAACAGTTGCTGGCGAAACGTTGAACCGATGCCGTCCGCGGCAACCAACAAGTCGGCGTCACCGGTGAATCCGTTCGCGCAGGTGAACGTCACAACGCCATCGTGTTCTGATCGCTGCGTTACCTCATGATCGAGCAGATAACGATCGTGGCCAAAGCACGACAAGAGATTCCGGTACACGGTGTTCCACGAACTGAATCGGTATTCGTGCGGGAGGTCGTGCTGGATCGATCCGTCGCGATTCAGGTAGCGGATCAATTCGGTGGCGGTGCTGATGTCATCGATCGCTAGTCCCGCGCGTTCGACGAGGTACCGGGAGCTATCGGGCAAGAACCCGATGCCTGCACCCCGCTGCTCGAGTTCGACACTCGATCGTTCGTAGATCGTGACGTCGAACCCGAGTTCGCGGAGCAACAGCCCGGTGGTCAGCCCGCCCAGCGATCCGCCAGCAATGGCGACGGTGGCGGAAGCAACCATCGGGACGGCTTATGCCTTCCCGAACGTTGCAATCTTGTCGACTTTGCAGACGAATAGCACGCGACGCTCGTCAATCGATGGGTCACGAAGTCCATACGGTGGTTCGTTGCCCGTGTACTTCGTCCAGACCTTGTCGAGCTGCTGGGTAACGAATGCGCCCTCGTCCGGATCGTCTTCGAGGATCTCGCGCTCGACCGAGACCTTCAGACTGATCCAGTGATACGCGTTTTCCGGATTCACAATCAAGATCGATAGCTGCGGGTTATTGCGAATCCACTCAACCTTCTTACGGTGCGTCGCGACATTGACTAGTACCGTGTCGCCGTCGTAGTCGAACCACATCGGCGTCATGTTCACACGCCCGTCGTTGCCGATGAGCCCGAGCACGCACGCGATCGGCTTGTCGAGTAACTGTTTGTACATCGGGTCGACGTTGTCGAGTGAGTTCACTTCATCGTGTGAACCAACCGCGAACTGGCCGGGCTGTAAGCCGTTGGCCACATCGCGGAACTGTGCAACTTTGATCGCCATAACGGAATCCCCCTCGGTTGCATGCTCCGGATTGAGCAAGGTTCCTTAAGTCTGCCGCACCCAGGCCTTGATCGCGTCCGTATGCTCGCCGAGCGCCGGAATGGGCCCGATCGCGGGCGTGAAGGACGAGAAATCCAGGGGCGGACGCAGTGCAAGGAAAGCGCCATTGGGGGCTTCGACCTCCACCCAGCGGTTGCGCGCGGTGAGTTGGGGGTGCGCAATGACGTCGAACATGTCGTTGACCCGCGCCCAGGCAAGGTTCCGGGCTTCGAGCCGAGTGACGAGCGCGTCGCAGGAGAGTGCCGTGGTCCGCTCGGTGATTGCAGCATCGAGCGCCGCTGCGTTTGCGACCCGACCCTCGTTGTTGGAGAAGCGCTCATCGGCGACCAGGACACCAAGGTCAAGTGCATCGCATAAGTCGTTCCACTCGCGCGTGTTCTGCACCGCAATCACGACCTCACCATCGGAGCACGGGAATGGGCCGTACGGTGCGATCGTTGCGTGGCGCGCCCCCGCCCGTCGCGGGAGACGCTGGAGCAGGTTCGCAGTGAGAACCTGATGGCCAAGCCATTCGAGCAGCGTGTCGAAGAGCGCGACTTCCACATGGGAACCTTCGCCGGTGCGCTCGCGCGCAAGGAGCGCAAGGAGAATATTTGAATGGCAATACATCCCGCCCGAAATATCAGCGACACTCACGCCAACCTTCGCCGCAGCATCGGGCGTTCCGGTGAGGCTCACCAGTCCAGTTTCGTTTTGAACAAGGAGGTCGTAGGCGCGACGGTCCCGGTAGGGACCGTCGGGGCCATACCCAGTGAGTGAGCACGTGATGAGACGCGGGTACTCGGCGCGCAGTGCAGCGAGGTCAATTCCTTTGCGTTCGAGCGCGCCTGGTGCCATGTTCTGTACGACGACGTCGGCTTTGCCGATAAGTGCACGGAGCACCTCGAGGTCCTCAGGATCGCGCAGATCGAGCTCGATACTCTCCTTGCCGCGGTTCAGCCAAAGGAACCACGTCGAGTAGCCGTGCCCCAGAGCGTCGTCGTAGTAGCGCGCGAAGTCGCCTTCACCCTTGGGCTCGACCTTGATGACGCGCGCGCCGGCGTCGGCAAGATGGCGGGTGGCCAACGGCATGGCCACTGCTTGTTCGAGCGCCACGACAACGATGCCGTCAAGCGGACGAGTTGCGGCGGCGCGGTCGGTCATGGGCGAAAGCGTAATGTCCAGGCGACCAAAGCGACCCTCTGGAGGTCCGATGGACAGCAAGAACATCATCCAGGAATTCATCGCTGCGTGTTGCGCCGCTGGAACAACCCACGTGTTCGGAGTCCCGGGTGGCGGTTCGAACCTCGACGTTGTCGGCACGGCGCAGGCACAGGGGCTGACGTTTGTCCTTACGCACACGGAATCAGCGGCTGCCATCATGGCCGGGGTTGCCGGTGAACTCACTGGCGCGCCGGGCGTTTGCATCGGGACGCGCGGGCCCGGTGTCGCGAGCATGGTGAATGGAATTGCACAGGCGATGTTGGATCGCCAGCCAGTCGTTGCAGTGACCGACAACGTTGCGGCAAAGGACGCGACGCGCGTTTCGCACCAACGGCTCGACCAACAGGCGCTCATGGGGCCGATCACGAAACAATCGATTGTGCTCGACGGGAGTGATTCCGCCGCTCCGGCTCGGGCCGTCGCGCTTGCGACCATGCCGATGCCCGGTCCGGTGCACATCGACATCGATCTCTCCGCGGCCGAGGTCCCGCCGGTTTCCATGCCCATCGTTGAATGTTCCGGAGAGGTCGAGCGTGCGGCGGCGTCGGTGCTCGTGCGCGATGCGCAACGCCCGGTCATTATCGTCGGGCTTGGTGCGGTGATGTGTGCGCCAACGGAACGCGTTGCGATCCAACATGCCATTGCGACACTGGCACGACGTACGAATGCGCCGGTGGTGTGTACCTACAAAGCGCGCGGCGTCGTAGCCGATGCTACGTCGTGGTGCGCGGGGGTGATGACCGGCGCCACAATCGAGTCGCCGGTGTTGCACGCAGCGGATTGCATCATTGGCGTCGGTTTCGATCCGGTCGAGTTGATCCCGGCGCCGTGGCCATATTCGGCATCGATTGTGCAGGCAACCACCTGGCCGATTGTCGACAGTACCTATTTCGGCGATCGCGTTGCGGTGGAGGTCGTTGGACCAATTGGCGAAACGCTCGCAGCATTTGCGGGCGAGACTGCATCACAATGGGTCGAAGGAGATGGGCAAGGTTTCCGCCGACAGGCGAATGCAGAGTTGTGTGCGGTCGCGACCGAAGATCCGCAGGGCCTGACCCCCCAAGCGGTCATCACCGTTGCGCGGGCAGTCGCGCCGAAGGGCACGATCGCCACGGTTGACGCCGGAGCGCACATGTTTGCGGCGATGCAACTCTGGGAGGTCGAAGCGCCCGGAGAACTGTTGATCTCGAGTGGGCTCGCAACCATGGGATTCTCGTTACCCGCCGCGATTGCTGCGGCGATCTTGCGCCCGGAACGGTCGGTCATTTGTTTCACCGGCGATGGTGGGATCGGCATGGTGCTCGCCGAACTCGAGACACTGGTGCGGCTCGGATTACCCGTGGTCGTTGTGGTGTTTAACGACGCGAAGTTGAGTTTGATTGCCGCAAAACAACAACCCGAGGGACACGGTGGTGGCGCTGCAGTCGATTACTACCGTACCGATTTCGCCAGCATCGCCGAAGGTTTTGGGATGAACGGGGAAACTATCGACAATGTCGCGGACTACGAGGACGCGCTGCGCTCGGCGCTTGCTGCCAAGGTCCCAGCGCTGCTCGACGTCACGGTCGACCCATCCGCGTACGCCCGTATCCTCGATGCCGTGCGGGGTCCGCGGTTGTAGCGGTTACGACGCCGACGGCACGTCAGCTTTGGCTTCTTTCTGCCAGTACGCCTCGATTTCTTCGAGTGTGTGGCCTTTAGTTTCGGGGACGTAGCGCCAGATCCAGAGAAAACAAACTGCACACATCAGCGCGAACACAAGAAACGTTCCGGCTTCGGTGATCGAATCAACGAGCGTGAGGAAGAACTGGCTGACGAGCCACGCCGCACCCCAGTTGGCGGCAGTTGCAACCGATACCGCGCGGCCGCGCACACGCCGCGGGTAGATCTCGTTGATCATCGTCCACACCACTGGACCCAGCGAGAACGCGAAACTTGCGATGTAGACGACGAGCGCGACGAGGGTGAAGATTCCCGCCGTCGACGTGCCGGATGATGCGCTCGTCGCCGTTGATGATGTTGGCGTAATTTCGTGCAGCGAGAAGAAGCACACGCCGACGACTGCAAGACTTAGTCCCATGCCAATGAGGCCGGTAAGGAGCAATGGGCGACGACCGAGACGATCTATGAACGCAATCGCAATGAGCGTTGCGAGCACGTTCACTGCACCGACCGCCCAGGTGGTCGCCGCCGTTTGGTCGTACGTGCTCGTGAATCCGGCGGCCGCAAAAATCTTGTCCGCGTAGTAAATGATTGCGTTGATGCCGGTCACCTGCTGGAAGATTGCAAGACCGAGGCCGATAAGCAACGGCGTGCGCCACGCCCTTGAGAACACTTCTTTCCAA
>JBMOIW010000082.1:0-7723 GCA_049317145.1 Acidimicrobiia bacterium | reverse complement strand
GACGCCATCAACGCTTTGCGACCAGCCTCGGCCGCCTTCGGGTCGGCTTCTTTGCCTTCCTGAACCGCTCGGGCGTTCGCAATCACGACTTTTTGGTTGCGCCAAATCACGCCCCAGACGTTCAGGAACATGATGATCGCAAGCAACATACCCGTGGCGATGGATACGCCCTGCGCCGACTTCCAGTAGTCCATATTCGCCCAGGTCATGTTGCCGTCGCCAGCAGTGCCAAAGACGTAGATCAGGATTCCGGACAACACCGTTGCGACTGCGGCCCAACGGAACCACCACAGCGCGCGGCTGGCCAGCTTGTCGATGGCGTTGTTGCGCGCCGCGGCTTCCATCTGAGCGAACGACGGTACCTGCACGAAGTTGAAGTAGTAGAGCAGTCCGATCCAGGTGATACCGAAGAGCACGTGAGCCCATCGGGTGATGTACGCGCCAAAATCGCGCGTGAAAATGTCGAATACAGCAGCAAGCGTCATGAGTCCCCCTGTCAACGCGGGGGAACGGTACCACTAGCCCGGTAGGCGCTCACGGATACGCGGGGCGCCGCACGACGACGAGGCGTTACGCCATCAACGAAGGAGCCAACAGCGCCCGATACTGCACGCCCGTCGCATCGAGCGCGGTCTGCGGACGTTCACTGCGATGCAAGAGCGCAATTACTTGGTCCACCGCCAGTCCAGAACTTCGCAATGCTTCGACGGTGTTGCGTGCCGAGACTCCGGTGAGTACCTGATCCTCGATCAACGTGACGCGCTCACCCGTCCGATGATTGCCCCGGACCCGCAGATCGGGGCGCGGACCAACCACCACCATGGGCATGTAGAGCTCCAACGACAACGCGGTACCAATTGCAATCCCAAGCGGTGACGCTACGGCAAGTCGCTCGACATCGCTGTCGACATACGGGATGAATGCCATCGCCACCCGCCGCAATAAGCGAGGTCGCGCCACGATGACGTCGAGCGCGAGGTAGTTGGAAACAACAGTGCCGTCCTCAAGCGACAGGACGGTGCCCATACTGCCGAACCGGGCGAGGTCGTCCGCAAGTTCGCGCAGTTCTGCGTCGAGTGCCGCGTCAAACACCAGTGCACGATTCGAAATTTCCATCACTGTGCTCCTTCGAATAGATCGCTTGCGGCCAACGTTGCACTCGCTTGCGTCATCGACGCAATGAGTCCCCGCTCCTGGGCGTGCAATAGGCGCTCCCGAACTCCGAGCACTCCAATCGCACCCGGAGGCACCGCATCGGTAGTCAAGATCGGCGTTGCAAACGACAGAGCACCGATCTCGAATTCCTGATCGTTCACGCCGTAGCCACGCGCACGCGTCGCTTCGATCTCGGCGAAAATTTCCGCGCGATCCACTTTGGTAAAACGCGTGAAACGTTCAAAGCTGGCATCGTTCAAGATGCGGTCGCGCGCTTCGGGAGTAGCAAAGGCGAGGATCGCCCGCGCTCCCGCACCGGCGTGCGACGAGAACGGACGCCAGACCCGACGGACCGAGAGCGAGCGCTGAACCCCTTCGGGTCCGCGCTCAAGAACGACTTCGGGCATCGTGCCGTTGATGCGCACGAAATAAAATGTCTCGTCCCACAGCGCCACGAGATCACGCAGCACGATGTCGATCTTGGAATCGCTGACGACCTCGCCGGCGTCGCGAGCGAGGCGCAAGAGCCGTGGGCCCGGAACGTAACCCCGTGTCCCAGGGACGCGCACCAAAAGCCCGGATGCGGCCAACTCGACGAGTAGCCGATGGCAGCTCGAAACACTGAGGTCAGTGCCGCGGGCAATATCGCTCAGCGCGGAAGGCTCGGCGGCCGAGGCGACGTATTCGAGGATGCTGACGAGGCGATCGAGGGTCTGCATAACTCCGGCTTTGCAAATGCACTTTCCCGCTGAGCGGGAACGAATTTCCACGGAGGGTACCTTCGTTCCTTTCGCAGAACAACCATGTATTCGCCACATACGCCCGGGGCAACCGGAGATGATGCGCCGGTTTTTGAGAAACCCGCCGGTAGCATGCCGACTCTTCGTCGTCGGCGGCCCCAAAGCCGCCTCGTACCTGGGGAGCAACGTGACCACACGGGGTTTGCGACGGGTCGATGCCCGCGTGGAGAACCGAGATAAACGCCGGATCATCGAACGCGTTCGCAACAATCAGCCGCACCTCGAGGCGGACGGGCCAGCCCCCTGGTGGATTTTCGGCGTGGCTGGCGCCCTGGTACTGGCAATGGTGCTTTTCGCCCTGGGCGGTCCCGCCAAAGCGTTCAGCAACGTTTTTCCTTATGGCGCCGACCAAGTTGGTCACAACTGGTGGCTTACGGAGTTTGCCGCGCGCATCGCGAACGGCCACCTCCCGCTCGGATGGACGAGCGCACACTCCGACGGCGCGGCGTTCGGGTACTTCTACTTCCCGCTGCCGGCGCTGGTGTTCACGCTGTTCCAAACGGTGTTGCCCGCCGCTGTCGCAATCAAATGCACGCTGCTCCTTGCCGTACTGGTCATTCCGTTCGGCACAGTGCAGTTCACCGCTGGACTGGGCTGCACCCGCCGATTCCAAGCAATGGCAATGGTGAGCTCGCTCGCACTCTTGCTTTGTGCGCAATACGTGAAGTCCGGCAGTGGGTTCACGATCGCCGGCGGCACGATCTTCACGACGTACATCGGTGAGTTCTCGTACGCATTCGCACTCGGACTCGGACTGTGGCTTACCGGGGAGATTGCACGCATCTGTCGCGGGCACGGCCACTGGTGGCTCGCAGGCATCTTGGTCGCCGCGACCGCAATGAGCCATGCGCAGCTGGTCTTGCTGATGATGATTCCCGTTGGCGTGGTGTGTGCGTTTTACGCCCGAACCGGTGCAGCGGCGAAACGGCTACTCGGAGCTGGAGCGCTCGGTGCCGCCCTGGCTGCATGGTGGTGGCTGCCTGCGTTGAGCCTCTATAACGAAGCACTCGGCGACACCAAGGCGCTCATCAACGATCCCTTCAAGTGGCTCTTCGCTCCCCCAATGCTCGTCCTTGTGGTCGTCAGCATTGCGGGCCTCTCGTGGGGCGTGGTTCGCAACCTCACCGGTGCACGAGTCGTTGCAACAATTGCGTTCTTGTCGGCGATCGTGATTGCGCTTCCAGTCCAGTTTTTTGGCACCGGGCGATCCGCTCCCCTTGCTACCGCGATGATTGCGCTCGGCATCGCATACGGACTCGAAGCTCTGTTCCAAGTCTGGTTTGTGCCGCTCCCACGTCGCATCCTCGGCACCACCGGCGGTGCGTCCGTCATTGCCGTCCTGCTCGCATTCGTGCTCGCATGCGGCCTTGCGTTTTCCGCACCGGAGAGCCGGGGTCGGCAACTCAAGGTCGACCGGCGCGCGGTCACGGGCATGCGCGCCGTGCCCGGCGCCAACAGCATGATGGCGTTGATCAACAAGCTCAACGAACTTCCGGCAGGTGGGGCAATCGTTGAGACACCTCCGAACACAGACGACACCACCGAGATTGATGCGTGGTACACCGAATTGCCGCGCTGGACAAACGGCAAGATCAGCACGCCGGTCTCGCTCTATCCCGAAGGAAGTATCTCCACTCCGGCGATTGAGTACCTCTACAGCAACCTTTCTTCAAAACCCCACACCAGTACTGAGTGGGCGCCACGCCCAACCGGGTCAGATGTCGCAACCGGCCTAAAACAAGCGCAAACGTTCGGCGTTCGCTATTACATAGCGGCCACACCGACGCTCGTTGATTCAGCGAAAGCAGCTCCTGGAGTCACCGAAGTCGCAACCGTCGGCGAAGCTCCGCTGAAGTACGCGATCTTCTCGATGGACACTCCCCTGGTTGCAACGGGTGCGACGTTCAACCGCGTTAGTGAAATGTCCAAACGCGCCTGGGTATTGAGCAGCATTGCGTATCTCAAGTCCATAAAGAACGACCCGAACGCGCCGGTATCCGTCGAGAAGCTCCCGAATGAGTATTCGGGAACAGCGCAAAAAGTCGACATCACTGATGTATCGGTAACGGACACCCGGATCCGCTTCACCGTCGCAACTCCGAATGTCCCCGTGATTGTGCGTACGTCGTACTCGGAACGCTGGAAAGCAACCGGAGCGAAGGGCCCATACCGAACAAGCCCGAATGTCATGACGGTCGTACCAACACAAAACACGGTGACGCTTCGCTTCGTTCCGCCGATCACCCAGCGCATTGGTTGGTGGATCACCGTGGGCGCAATCGTGATGCTCTTGGCACTTGCGGGTGCTGCCCTGGTCGGCCGCGTACGCCGACGCAACCGGCCTACCGACACTGCGCCTGCTGGCGAGGACACGACCATCGCCGAGACGATCGGCGACGAAATCGCGAGCATTGACGGTTTCGAATCCAGCGAAGATAACCCCGCTCCAGGGACACACTCGCTCTTCAAACGCAGGCGATAACGCTCGCCAACCCTTGCCGTAAACGCAGATGTGGCGCCCCTCGGGGCGCCACATCGTTTGCGTCACGTTGCCGTTCAACCGGCACGTTGGAGGCGGCGGCGGGAATTGAACCCGCGTCCAGGGTTTTGCAGACCCTTGCCTGAACCACTCGGCTACGCCGCCAGCGAGGCCGAAGGGTAGCGGCTGGCGAGGTGCGGCGTCGCTCCGAGCAGATCAGCCTGCATCGGCAATACGACGGACGGCGGCAGTTTCGCCCAACAGCCCGGCCGTCGCGCCGGCGTCGAGCACATGCCCGAGGTGGAAACCCTGCGCACCGTCACAGCCCAGCGCGCGCAGCACTTCGAGCTGCTCGGGCCGCTCCACTCCCTCCGCGGTCACCCACAGGCCAAGTGCGTGCGCCATGCGCAGCATCGCCTCGACGATTGCCCGTCCCACCCCGGTACCGTCGACCTCGGCAATAAACGCGCGATCGAGCTTGACGACATCGACGGGAAAGCGCTGCAAGTAACTCAGTGCTGAGTACCCGATACCAAAGTCGTCAATGGCAACCCGCACTCCGGCACGGCGCAACTCACGCAGCGCATCGAGCGTGCGAATGTCATCACTGAGCGCAGTCCGTTCGGTGATTTCGAGCTGTAACGCATTCGGCGGCAGTCCCGTCGCAACAAGTGTTTGCACAATGCGCTCAACTGCTCCTGGTCGTCGCAATGACTGGGGGGAAAGGTTGACACTCACGCCAAGTGGCCGGCCACCATGCTCCTCGCTCCATTGGCTCACTTGCTCGCATGCCGCTTTGAGCACGAGTGCGTCAATCGCAAATACCAACTCACTCTCTTCTGCGATCGGAATAAACGCATCGGGAAGCAACAGGCCGCGCGTTGGGTGCTCCCAGCGTACGAGGGCTTCGAACTTCACTATTGCTCCCGTTGCAACCTCAATCTCGGGCTGGAAGTGCACCACGAGTTCGTTGTGCTCGGTCGCCCGCCACAGATCCGCTTCGAGGTCGAGGCGCTCGACGAGTTTCGGCGCACTTCCCTCGTCGTATACCTCCCAACGCGCGCGCCCGCGCTCTTTTGCCAGGTACATCGCAAGGTCAGCACGTCGCAGCAAATCGGAGGGCGTGACGTCATCACCGGGTTCCGGGACGTACGTTGCGATACCAATGCTCGAGGACAAAAACAGTTCGCGCCCCCCGATCACGATCGGGCGACGCAACGATTCGAGCACGCGGTCTGCGACGCGGGTTGCGTCCGAAGGCAAGCGCAGCTCGTCGATTAACAGCACGAATTCGTCTCCACCGAAGCGGGCGATCACGTCGGATGGACGGAGCGCTTCCCGCAATCGTTCGGCAACCTCTGCCAGCAATCGGTCTCCGGCATCGTGACCGAGCGAATCGTTCACCAACTTGAAGCGGTCCACGTCAATGAAAAGCACTGCGAGTGGGAGGCGCAACTCGCGATTACGTATAACCGCCATCTCCAAGCGCTCGAGAAATGATGCTCGATTCGGCAAGCGCGTCAGGGGATCGTGATACGCCTGGTACTCGAGCTCCAATTCAAACAGCCGCCGTTCGGTGACATCGTGCAAATTCACGACAAACCCTTCGACGTTGCGATCATGCAACAGATTCATGATGCTGACTTCAAACCAGTGCCAACTACTATCGGCATGACGCAACCGCAGCTCATCGGTGACCACCAGCGTCGCATCCTCACGAACGCGTTGCGCCAGGCGATCCGCACGAACGCGATCCTCTTCATGCACGAACGCATGTAACGCAGTGGGCAAATCGGCGTCGTCGGAATGAGTGGCACCGTGCCCGAGGACGCGCATAAACGCGGGGGACACATACGTCAGTTGTCCCGAGCCCGAAATGACCATAACGATGTCGTTCGAGTGACGCACCATCGCCTCGTAGCGCTCCCCGGTCTTGCGCCGTTCGGCTTCCAGCCGTTCCCGTTGACGCACTCCCCAACCGAGGAAGCGAATGACGAACCACGTTCCGACCGCCGCAAGTGTGGAAAGGCCGACGAGCAAATCGTTGGGAATGAGCGTCGGTGCGAAGCCCAACGACACCAACGTTGTCCCCACTGCAATGCCCGCAATCGTGCACCATTCCGATGGCCGGGCCGCACGCGAGCCGGAGAGGTACAGGTTGTAGGCCGCAATAAGGATGTACCCGATCGCCAAGGTTGGGCCCCAGCCGATCGCATACAAGAACACAGTGACTGCCGCGACCTGAACTGCCGTGCGACACCACAGTCCGACTGGAGGGGTATCACTCGACCACATCACGCGCGCCCCGAAAATGGCGCACCACGTTCCAACCACCAGCGCTACAAGGATCCACCACGGCTGCTCCGCAATGATGTGCAACGCGTTGGCAGTCCAAGTCGCCAACGCCAGCGCAGGCAGAAGCACCCACGCGCCCGCGCGGAGCTTCCACCGTGGCCGCGGCCCGGTCATTTCGAGGTTCCCAGCCGTTGCGGCCATGAATGTTGTATCGGCGCCGAATCGAAGGGGTTGAAAGCATTTCTTCTCCGGCGCTACAACCCAGCAGTTACCGGGTCTTCGACCGGCTGGCCATCGCGCCCAGATAGCTCCGGGTACCACCGGGGTACTGATTCCCCCATGACATTTGCCCCCGGACAACCCGCCTGGATAGAGCTCGACACCCCCGATCGCCAATCCGCAATGGTCTTTTACGGCTCGGTGTTCGGATGGACGTTCGAGTCCATCATTCGCAACAACTCAGTGATCAACGTCTGTGCCCGCAAAGATCAGCGTGATGCCGCAGCCGTGATCCCCCGCGACCACGCCACCCCGGCGTGGCACATCGCGTTCGCATCCGACGATCTCGACGCAACGTGCGCCCGTGCTATCGAACTCAACGGAGCAGTGCAATGGGGACCCATCGATAGCGACGCAGGCGGCCGCCGTGCCCAATGTCAAGATCCTCAGGGCGGCATCTTTCGCATCGCAGAAGTGAATGGGCATCTGGGATTCGGGGTCACCCATCAGCCCGACACTTACACCTGGTGCGAGTACGACACTCGCGAAGTGCTCGCAGCGATCGAGTTCTACGAGCAGCTCTTCGACTGGAAAACCGCACCAGCTCCGGGGACAACCCCATACACGCTGTGCGCAATCGATGGCAGCGAAGTCGCAGGGATCATGCCGATGCCGGACCAGCTCGGCGCAATGCCGCCCTACTGGTTGGTGTACTTCGCGTCCGCTGACGTAGACCGGACGCTGGCACGCGTTCAGGATCATGGCGGGTCCGTGC
>JBMOIW010000081.1:0-7774 GCA_049317145.1 Acidimicrobiia bacterium | reverse complement strand
AAATATGGGAATGGTTGCGCGGTGTACTTCTTCCATTGCTCGGCTTGCGCGTACGACGCCTCGTTGGGCAGCGCAATGGTCTTCGTCCCGTCAAAGACCGAATAATCGAAGCCCGGGTTCGCGGAATCATCCGCGAGGACTTCACCCGCTTTCACGGAAACGTAGGGGCGCGTCAATGTCCCGTTCGCAGACAACGCATCCTTTAATGCTCCCTGCAGTTCGCCGACGTGAATAAACACGCTGTAGAGATTGCAGGAATGCGCAAGCACGATGCGATAGTCGGGGTATGGATACTGGTTCGACTTGCGAAAGTCTTCAATCGCAACAACACGTCCATCAGCCGGCGCAGTAATCCGATACGTGCCGGGCGCGACGGCACTCTTGCTGGGCGTGCTTTGGTTCGGGAAATAGAAGTAGATATGGTCGACCGGTGTGATGTGCGTCGTGGTCATTGCACCGAGCGGGTAGATGTAGTCCAGGGTCGCCGCATCAATAACTCCATTGGAGAACGAGGTCACCGACGCGTTCTTGTCGCACGAAGTGCCAAGGACCTCGGCGAGTGAACCGGCTGGTTTTGCGTCGCCACCCGAGGCGGGATGCCAGGCCAGGCGCCCGTCGACACCGCGTTGGCACTGCAACACCGGGTTTGCGCCCGAAGTTGCTCCCTCGGTGGAACACGTTGCGCCGTCTTTGGCGCTGCTGGAGCTACTCGAACACCCAGCGAGCACGACTGCGGCAACGACTACTGCTGCGAACAACGACCGACGCATGACGCCACCTCTTGGTTACGACGAGTGCGATCAATGTAGCGGCGCGAAACCGGGATCGGCGTGACCGTGGGGGCTAGCCGCGCTCCAAGAGTGCAACGGCCCAGGCGGCAATGCCCTCACTGCGTCCGATCCAGCCGAGACCTTCGCCGCGCTTGGGCGTGACCACGACGTCGATCCCACCACCCATGGGTTCTTGCGCGACGCGCATCGCCGCTTTGAGGTTGGCGGCCATCGCGTCGAGATGCGGCGCAAGTTTTGGCACCTCGGCCGCAACGACGCAATGCACGTTGACGATCCACCAACCCTTGCCGATCACCATTTGCGCCGCGTGTTCAAGAAACCCGAGCGACGAAACGCCTTTCCATTCGTCGTCGGTCGCCGGGAACAATGTGCCGAGATCCGGCAACCCTGCAGCACCCAGGATCGCGTCGGTTACGGCGTGCGCAATGGCGTCGGCATCGCTGTGTCCGTCGAGCCGCGGGTGATCGATTTCTACGCCCCCGAGGATGAGCGTGCCGTCGCCACCAAAGGGGTGGACGTCATATCCAAGGCCAACTCGCGTGCGGCTCATGCGTAATCCTCCAACTTCGCGAGTACCGCTTCCATGATCGCCGCATCTTGCGGTCGCGTGAGCTTGGTATTGATGGCTTCTCCGGTCACCCAATGCACTGTGCCACCGTGCGCCTCGATGAACGCGGCATCGTCCGTGGCATCACCACCGACCGCGTGCGCGGCACGCAACGATGCCGCACGGAACCCTTGCGGGGTCTGAACCGCAATGAGGTGTTCGCGATCGACGGTACCCACCACCACATCTCCGACGACGCGCTTCAGCGTGTCCGAGACCGGAAGGCCGGGAATCACTGCGTCGACATTTTCGTGGAGTCCATTGCGCACGGCGCGCCACAACGTCTCACTCGCCAAGGCACGGGCGGCGTCGTGCACCAACACGAATTCCGCATCGGGATCAACGCACTCGAGTCCGGCGCGCACGGACGCTGCACGCGTCGCCCCACCCACTGCCGTTGCGGCCACCGGCGCGCCATCCCACTGGACTCCCGCCGGGAGCACGACAACGACCGCGTCACAGACCTTGGCTGCCGTTGCAACCGAGCGATCCACGACACGCATCCCGCCGACGGAAAGGAACTGTTTCGCTGCACCAAAGCGCGTCCCGCTGCCCGCGGCGAGCACGATTCCCCAAGTCGTCATGCGCGTAAGTATGTCCCGAGCGGAAGATCGAAATGACGACGGTGCGCAATGCGCCCGTCGTCACCAATCACGAAGCTGCTGCAGCAGTGGCCTTGCGGGCCCGAGGCTTGGCCTTCGGCTTCTCGGGAGTACCGCCGGCCAACACTTCGTCGAGGGTGACTTCCGCTTGCTCGCGGTCCACACCGATTGCGAAGGTCAGTTCGGAAACCAAGATCTGGCGCGCTTGCCCGAGCATGCGCTTCTCGCCGGCCGAGAGACCTTTATCCTTCTCGCGCAGCGAAAGGTTTCGCACCACTTCGGCAACTTGGTAGATGTCGCCGCTCTTGAGCTTCTCAACGTGGTTCTTGTATCGACGTGACCAGTTACTCGGAGTGCGCGCTTCTTTCTTGCGCAGCACCGCGAACACTTCTTCGACTTCTTCGTCGTTGATGATGTCGCGCAGGCCGATCTCTTCGGCCTTCTCCGCCGGGACCTTCAGGGTGAGTTCGCCGTAGGCCAACTTAAGGATCAGATAGTCGCGCTTTTCACCGAATGCCTCGACGCGCTCTTTCTTCTCGATGGTGGCCGCGCCGTGGTGGGGATATACGACCTTGTCTCCGACCTTGAACGGCATGGAACTCCTTCACCTAACGAGATCCCGAAGTGGCGGGAATTGGGGGTTCCCTATGGTACGGGATTGCCGCCCAAATCACCAGGCGGGGGTCCGCACATCGCCGTCACCCCAGGCAATGATGCGGTCCCAGACCATCCGAGCGTCAGCGACCCGGTGGGTCGGACGCTCCGGATCATGCACGAACCCATGATCGGCGCCCTCGACGACGAGCACCTCACAATCGCGGTGATCCGCCCAACATGCACGAAGCGCATCAACATCCGCAGGCGGCGTCCACGGATCTTCCGAACCAAACACGGCCAGCGTTGGCCCAGCACTGTCCGCAACATCCAGCGCGTGCTGCAACCCGGGCCCGACCCAGGCATCGGGCAGACGAATCATCCCGTAACACGCAACGGTCCAATCAAAACGTCCCGACGCGGCCCCTTTGAGCGCAAACATTCCGCCCATACAAAACCCCAACAGTGCAACGCGCGCCACATTGTCGTGCACCACGAGCGCATCGGCGGCGGCAACGAGATCGCCCACCTGTTCGCGGTCGCGCAGGCGGCCGACGTCTACGAACCGGTCAGCGGGTGCCTTCCCCTGCGCCTCTGGCTGACGCGCAAACGGCTCTACCACCATGACTGCGAGCCCGTGCGACGACAAACGATCCGCCATGTCCGTAAAGAGTGGCCGGAGCCCCCCGATATCGGTTGCGATCACGATGCCCGCTACTGGCATTCCGTCGGGACGCGCGTGGTACGCCGGCACCGCATCGCCGCCGACCCGGAGGGTCCACGACTCGCCGCTCCATGCCGCAAATCCAAAGCGCAATGCTTCCAGAGAAGCTTCCATCGATTGTTCCATAGCGCTCGGAATGTAGCGGCCGACGAATGTGGGCTACACGTACCGGTCGAGAATCGAGGTTTCGGCGAGACGAGACAGTCCTTCTTTGATGGCCTGCGCGCGTACGTCTCCCACACCTTCGACTTCTTCAAGCTCGGCGCGACTGGCGCGCAAGATTTTTTGCAGCGTTCCGAACCGTTCAATCACCCGATCCGAAACCGCTTCGGGGACTTTGGGAACTTGGTGCAGCAAACGAAAGCCGCGCGTCGAGACGGTGAGCTCCAGTTCGACACCGGTACGTGCGCCGAGGACCCCGGCAACACGGTGCAAATCGAGAAGCGATTCGGCATCTAATCGTCCCAGTGCAACAAGCGCCGCGTCGATGTCGTCAGCATTACGCACGTAGTCCTTGACGACGAAGCGTCGCTCTTCGGCGACCCCGGCGGTGAGCTCCTCAAGTTGCAGCACGACCAAACGACCGTCGTCGCCAAGCTCGACGACGTAGCCCTCGATCTCATCGAAGAGCCGCATCACCATTTCGGCACGCTGCATCACGGTCGCAACATCGCGCACCGTCACGAGATCCTCGACTTCGAGCCCCGACAGTGTCTGGCTCACTGAGTCCAGGCGATTCTTGTAGCGCTCGAGGATGGTAAGTGCCTGATCGGCGCGCGCCAGCACGCGCTGCGGTGCGTCGAGAACGTACTTCTGGTCGCGACGATGAATCGCTACGGCGCGCATGTCCTCCGAAACGGTGATCACCGGCACATCAATCTGACGGGCCACGCGCTCGGCCGTACGGTGTCGAGTCCCGGTCTCCGTGGTGGGAATGTGCGAGTCGGGTACGAGATGCACGTTGGCGCGTGCAATGCGCGACGCGTCCTCGGCCACAATGATGGCGCCATCCATCTTTGCCAGCTCAAAAAGGCGTTGCGGGGTGAACTCCGCGTCGAGCAAGAACCCACCCGAGCTCACGGAAAGCACATCGGGGCCGGCCCCGACCACAACGAGCGCGCCCATGCCCGCCTGCATGATGCGGTCGAGACCGTCGCGAAGCGCAGTCCCTGGAGCAGCCAGTCGTAATGCGGCAAGCATCGATTCGGATCGCACCGTCATCCTTTCGGCCGGTCCTCCACGATACCCGCCGGGCGCCAACTTATTGACCAGGCGCGTTATGGGATTCGAGACGACGTAGCGCCATCCCAATGCCCTCAGCAACCGAGGCAACCGGGATCAGGGTGAGGCCGTCGACGGGGGGCGTACCCGGCGGAACTACGGCGTGGGTAAAGCCCAATCGTGCAGCTTCGGCCAACCGGCGCGGCGCGTGCGGAACACTGCGAACCTCGCCGACCAGTCCGACTTCGCCAATGACCACCAACTTGTCGTGCAGCGGACGCTCCGTCGCCGCCGAGGCGATCGCACACGCCAACGCAAGGTCCAGCGCAGTCTCCGACGCGCGCACTCCGCCTGCAACGGACGCGTACACCTCACATCCGGAGAGCGACAGCTTCACCCGCTGTTCGAGCACCGCAATCATCATTGCGAGACGACCGCTATCGAGCCCTTGCGCAGAACGGCGCGGCATTGGCGCCGAGGTCGGCGTCACCAGAGCCTGCAACTCGACAATCAGTGGTCGCGATCCCTCGATCAGGGGAACCACTACCGAGCCTGGTGCATCCGCCAAACGATCCGCGAGGAACATCGCACTGGGATCGGCCACCCCTTGGAGGCCGGTGCTCGACATTTCGAACAAACCAAGCTCTTGTGTCCCACCAAACCGATGCTTGGGCGCGTGCATCATGCGCAACGCATGATGTCGATCTCCCTCGAACGACAGCACCGTGTCGACGAGATGCTCGAGTACTCGCGGTCCAGCCAACGTCCCTTCTTTGGTCACATGACCGACCAGCATCACCGTGATACCCGTGCGCTTCGCGAGTCGCACCACTTGCTGCGCGCCGTCGCGCACCTGCGCCACAGAACCTGGCACTCCGGCAAGTCCGGGATCATGCACCGTTTGAATCGAGTCAATCGCAAGGACATGCGGTGCGAAGGACTCTGCGGTTGCGAGGATGCTGGGGATATCCGTTTCGGCGACAACGGCCAGATTTGGCTCGAGTACGTGCAGCCGCTCGGCGCGCAGCCGCACTTGTTCGGGCGACTCTTCCCCGGTAACCAACATGCAGCGAGCTCCGGCAGCACTCATCGCGCCCAACGTCTGGAGCAACAACGTGCTCTTCCCGATACCGGGTTCACCGCCGAGCAGGGTTACGGAACCCGGCACGAAACCGCCAGAGAGCACGCGATCCAGCTCCGAAATGCCCGACGACCTCGGGGTGGCCCCGATGGGATCGACATCTCCAATCGGAGTTGGGACAAGCACCCGGCCCGACGATCGATCGGTCGAGGCAACCTCACGCACTTCTTCGAGCGACCCCCAAGCCCCACAGGCCGCGCATCGCCCCACCCATTGGGGAGCAGGTACGCCGCAATCCTGACATTGGAATGTCGTTCGAGTTTTCGCCATTCGCTGAGGTTACCGGGCGAGGTCGAGACGCTCCAGGGTGATTCGGTGCTCGGGTTCCCGCTCCGGCTCGGGCACCATGATCACTCGCGAGGGTGCCGACAGCGGCGTCCCGGCGATACTGCTTTCCAACTCCGGAGTTACCACATCAATAATCGGCTCAACCGCAGTGATCCGTTCGCGCACGTGTTTCGGTGCGGACATCTCGAGCCCGAGACCAAGGAATTCGGACGCAGCGTTAATCGACAATGCCACCTTGGGTGCTACGGGTTCACCAGCCACGGTATCGACACGAAGACGAATTTCGCCTCCGGTCGGGTGATACTGCACATCGATGTTTTCTTCGTTTCCGAGGTGCACCCGCACGACACGGTCGGTTTCCGATCCGCGAGGCACGGACATCGCAACAATGGCAACGCGGCGCAAGTCCGCGGCGGCACAGATCTGGTGCTCGACCCGTTGCCAGTTGATCCCGTGTGCTTCCCCCTCTGCGACCACATGATGCAAAAGCTGGATCGGGAGCTCCGGAAGTACCTGCTTGAGATACACCAGCCCGGCACTCGGACGCGGATTGAGATCGTGCACAACCCATCCATCTTTCGAGAGGATCGCATCGACCGACATGAGGCCTTCGTACCCGAGACGCCGATGCATCTCATTACCGATGGTTCGTACCATCTCGCGATATTGCTCTCGATCGTACGGGTGCGGATCGAACATCGTGGCCAAACCAATGAGCTCGAAGGGGATGGCGCGATTGCCGCGTAACACGATCTGCTCGGTTGGGCGCATCACCACCGTGTGCTCTCGGTGCACGATGGCGTGCATGCCACCGGTGACCCCTTCCACAAATGGTGCAACCCGGATGTACTCGCATCGGGGTTCATAAAACTTCATCGCGCGCGCGACATCTCGACTGTTCCGTATGTGGCGCACATACTTCCCGCCGGACGCCGACGCAGTTGCCGAATCGCCCGACCACACCACCCCATTTTCTTGATCGAGCGCGCGCGACGCTTCAATGAGATCCTTGCGTTTCACTCTGACGGTCACCGCTCCCGGCGGCTGCGGAATTCCAAGGTCAGCAAGCATCTCCACAAAACGCGTCTTGTCCTCGAGCGCAACCGCCGAGGGATGACGCGGGCCGTAGACGGGACGGCCGGCAAACACCGTGCTGCGGCGGAGGCGCCACGGGATCACGACCGCCTCGCCATTCGGATCGAATCGGTCAACTACCGCCCGGATGTCGCTTGGAGTGTTCTCGAAGACGTTATGCCACGCCTGCTCGATTCCAACCGAACTCGGTTCGCCGTTGAACTCGACTGCCAGGTGATCAAAGCCGTCACCCACGAACGAATTTGTAGGCCCGTTCGTCACCACCAGGACACGCTCAGCCCCAAGCATTCGCAGTTCGTAGATGTGCTGTGCGAACCGGTCGGCAGTGGTGCCGGCGAGGATGACCGGCCGTGTCGCAATGCGTTCTTGGACTACTTCTCGAATGGTTTCTACGCTCATCACCCAAGTACACCGCCGACAACGCACCAGGAGTTGGGGAAAACCAATCAAATTCGTCGATGCGACGACGAATGTTCACGTGTTAGTTACTCGCAGTCTTGCGGTAACGCCTCTGCGAATTGCTGGTGCTCGACGCTGCTACCCGCCTGCTCCGACTCCCAATGACTCGACGCTACGACCCGCCTGCGCCAACTCCCAATGAGTCGTCTCTCCAATCAGCCTGCGTTGAGAACTTCGGGATGCCAGGAGCTTCACGTGTCGCTGACCAAGGGGAACGTATGTCCAAAGGAGCCGACACCAAACTACCGAGAC
>JBMOIW010000080.1:0-8235 GCA_049317145.1 Acidimicrobiia bacterium | reverse complement strand
CTGAAAAATCATGATGATCGCCGTAGCGCCCAACAGACCAAGGCCGACGGTGAACATTCCGGCAACACCACCGGTGCGGAACGCCACCTTTAGCGCTGCTTTCATCGAACCGGTACGCGCGGCCGCCGCAGTACGAACGTTGCCACGAACCGCAAGGCTCATTCCGATGAACCCGGTAAGGCCCGACATGAAACAGCCGGCAACGAACGCAATCGTCCGCGCCGTACCCGATGCCAAGAAGGACAAGCCTTCCGAGGAGTTCTCGGGGTTCGTAACTGCCGTCGAGGTAACAAACACCACGATCGCAACCGGAACGAGGATGAACAAGATGGTGCGGAACTGGCGGCGCAGATATGCCATCGCCCCCTCTTGGATCGCCTTGGCGATCTCAATCATCTTCGGGGTTCCCTGGTCAGCTTGCAGCACGCCGCGCATGAGGACGAACCCCACGAGCAGTGCGATCACTGCGGTTGCCGCTGAGAAGATCAACCACGCCCATTCGGTGGACCCGAGCGTAAAGCTCTGCCAACCGCCTTCTGCCGCGAGGATCATTGCTGTCTGTGCTCCTTGGTCAGCGCCCCGAAAGGGCGACCCGGGTCAGCGCGCTCAATGGCCCCGGCCCGGAATAATCGGCGAACGCTAGGAGCGGCCTGGAAGGAGTGTCAATCCGATTCTGGCGCCGAAGAATCGGCCGGAGTCGACGGTATTGGCTCGTTCGGGGAGCCAGATCCTCCCTTACGGGAGGTCCGTGACGCCTCGGCCACCGCCGCTTCGGCTGCGACCTGGGCCTCGACCTCGGAAATTGCACGGGCCTCAGGATGCGACGCCACGTACGCCAACCACCACGCCCGGCGGGCCGGCAGCGAACGGAGGACCTGCACAATGCCGATCACGAACATCACGACGAAGACCCCCAAGGCAATCAGGGCAGTCACATCCAGCAACTGATCGTGGAGAGTGAACACATGCGTCAGCCCCGCAACCAACGCGCCGATTGCGCCCACAACCGTCGTGAGGATCGATCCGGTCTTAAACGGCGGTGGCGCTTCCACGTGATACGGAACTGAAGTCACCACGGTGTTCTTGCGGAACAGCAGCTTAAGTTTGAGCACAAATGCACTCTGATTGTGCAGCAGGTTCTCCCACCAGTGCTTCACCACAAACTCCGGGATCACCACCGTGATGATGTCGGACTCATATTGCGCATCGAGCTGATCGACGTAACGCAAGATGACGGTGTCGAGCTCGCGGTACGGCGAATACAGGACTTCGAGTGGAACATCTATGCCGTAGTGCTGCCATTGAGCGAGGACGCGCTGTTCCTCTTCCTCGTCCACGACAACGGTTACCGCGGTGATGTGATCCGGCCGCACACTGCGTGCATACGCCAGCGCATCCAAGACGCCCCGGTGCACCGTACCGACCAACACCATGACGGTGTTACGCAGGAGTCGCGGCTTGTATTCAATCGTCGCACTGAGCGTCGTGCGCACGCGCGCGTAATGGTTTTTGATGCTCTTGAACAACAAGACGATCAAGGGAATAACGAGGATCGGGATCCACGCTCCCTCAGAGAACTTGGATCCACCGACGATCAGCAACACGATGAGCGTCATCAATGCGCCGAATCCATTGATCGCGATGCCGAAGCGCCAACGTGGCGCCTTGAATCGCTTGTGGTGAATGACCATTCCAGACTGCGACAGCGTGAACGACGTGAACACGCCAACCGCATACAGCGGCACCAGCGCGTTGGTGTTACCGCCGAATGCAACGATCAAAATGCCGGCCAAAGCAGCCAAGACCAAGACGCCGTTCGAAAACACGAGTCGGTCGCCGCGGTTTGATAGCTGGCGCGGCAGATATCCGTCACGGGAAATCAATGAGGACAGCCGAGGGAAGTCGGCGTAGGCGGTGTTCGCTGCGAGCACAAGAATCAACGCAGTCGCAACCTGGAGTATCCAAAACAGCACGCCACTGCCGAATACCTGCAGCCCGAGCTGGGCCGGTACCGTGATCACTTCGCTCGGGTACGGCTGCAAATGGCTGGCGAGTAGCGAAACCCCGAAGAACAAGCTACCCAGGACTACCGCCATCCAGATGAGCGTTGTCGATGCGTTACGCGACTCTGGTCGGCGAAAGGCTGGTACTCCGTTCGAGATGGCCTCGACACCGGTGAGCGCAACCGCTCCGGAGGAGAACCCTCGCAACAGCAACAGCAAGGAAAGAGTGCCGCCGGTCTGCACAATGCCGTGAATTGCCTTTTCCGCGTTGAAAGGGACCGGCTCAACGGCCCCAAAGACGCTCGGGAAGTACCACCGCAAAAGGCCATACCCAACCAGCAACGCAAGCGTCACGATGTAAATGTACGTCGGCACTGCGAAAAGGCGACCGGATTCCTTCACGCCGCGCAGGTTGGCGAGCGTGATTGCAGCAATGAACGCGAGCCCGAGCAAGACCTTGTGGTTCCCGAGCCCGTGGAGCACCGGGATGGAGGTGATTGCCGCCACGCCTGCCGAAATCGACACCGCCACGGTCAAGACGTAATCGACCAATAGCGATCCCGCTGCAATCAGCGCAGGGTACTCTCCGAGGTTCTCGCGGCTCACGATATAGCTGCCGCCCCCATTGGGGTACGCAAAGATCGTCTGGCGGTATGAGATCACCACGATGACGAGGAGCACGGCGACTGCGATCGAGATCGGGACGAGTCGGCTGAGTCCCAACGCCAAGCTCGACGCACCTACTGCGGTGACGAACAAGATCTCCTGCGTGGCATACGCAGTCGACGAGATTGCGTCGCTCGAGAACACTGCGAGCGCGACGCGCTTATTCAAACGCTGATGCTCTTGCTCAGTGGTCGCCAACGGGCGACCGACAAGCATTCGCTTCAAGATCGACACGCGTGGCCTCCTGGCTAAACGAAACAGTGCCCGGTAGCTTGGCACGTCGAGCGCTGCAATCCCGAGATCGCGGCAGATCAGTTTCTTCACCGCGCCTTCGTCATATGATCCAAGGCGATATCTCGCCCAGGGAGGCCAACGTGCACATCATCGTGATTGGTTGCGGGCGGGTGGGAAGCGGTCTCGCCGGAAACTTGGAAGCGGCCGGCCACTCTGTCGCCATCATCGACCGCAACGCCGCGGCGCTCCGACGATTGCCTGCAAGTTTCCAGGGACGCAAGGTCGTGGGCTTCGGTTTCGATCGCGAGCACCTGCTCGAAGCCGGAATCGAAACGGCCGGCGCCCTCGCTGCAGTGACCAACGGCGACAACTCCAACATCTTGGCGGCCCGCATTGCCCGCGAGAACTTCGGCGTCGAACGCGTTGTCGCCCGTATCTACGACCCGCGCCGCGCCATCATCTACGAGCGCTTGGGCATCCCGACGGTTGCCACAGTGAGCTGGACCGTTGATCAAGTGCAGCGCCGCCTCCTTCCGGGTGATCAGCCGTCAGAGTGGCTCGACCCCTCCGGCAAAGTCGCCATCATCGAGCGGGTTCTCCCCGACCAGTGGGCCGGCAGAAAACTGGGTGCGCTCGACGAACCCGGCCGATTCCAGCTTGGGACAATCACTCGTATGGGTGCAGCCGAGGTCGTACGCCCCGACGCGATCGGCCAACAAGGCGACCGTCTCCATTTCTTCGCAAATACCGATGCCATTGCCGAGCTCGATCGGCGGCTCATCCAACCCGGAGGACACTGATGCGCGTTGCTATCGCTGGAGCAGGTGCCGTCGGCGTCTACATCGCGAACGATCTCACCCAGAACGGCCATGAAGTCATCATCATCGAGAAAGACCGTTCGGTTATCGAACGTGCCGATGTTCCCAGCTCGGTCGAGTGGCACATAGGAGATGTCTGCGAAGTCGCAATTCTCGCCGCGGCGGGACTCGATCGTTGCGATGTCATCGTGGCTGCGACCGGTGACGACGAAGACAACTTGGTTGTTTCGTTGCTCGCCAAACAAGAATTCGGCGTTCCGCGGGTCATTGCACGCGTGAACCATCCAAAGAACGAATGGCTCTTCAGCGAGAATTGGGGCGTTGATCTCTCCGTCTCGACCCCGCAGCTCATCACGGCAATGGTCGAAGAAGCAGTCACCGTTGGTCGCCTCGTTCGCCTCTTGCAATTCGAAGGCGGTCAGGCGCGTCTCGTTGAGGCGACACTCGCCGACAACGCACCCGTCATCGACCGAGCGATCAAGGATCTCGAAATTCCTCGCGATGCCACGATCGTTGCGGTACTTCGCGGCGAGCACGTGATCATGCCGCGAGGTGACACCGAGTTCGCATCCGGCGACGAAGTACTCGCACTGGTTACTCCCGATTCCGAAGACGACGTGCGCCGTCTCCTTACCGGCGCCTAAGACAGCAACCGATACTTCGGGTTGTACACCAAGGTGCGCCGCCCGGACTGGGACGGTACTCCTTCGATCACGACGCGTCGGCCCGGCGAAATACCCGGAATACGACGTCGACCCAAGAACACCGCAGTCACACGTCCTCGACCATCAGTCAATGTTGCTTCGACTGCGTCTGCGCTGGCGCGAGGCACAACGCGTACGGACTCGATTTCGCCGGCAACCGACTGCGGAATCCGAAGCGACAGATTGTCCATAGACACAACGTCGAGGTCCGCGAGCGCAGCAAGAAGTCGCGCACGATCTTCGTCTTGCGCGGACATTGTGAACTTTTCCAACAACTTTTTGAGTACCACGACACAACGCTACCCGAACCTTGTGGTGACCACTGACGACAATTGCGTCACTACGCGTGGCATGCTCTCCGGGATGTTGCGCCGTTCCGTCATCGTTCTTGGCGTCGCCACAGCACTCGTGCTTACGGCTTCCGCCTGTAACTCCAAGCCCAAGGCGAAACCCGCCCCCACACCCGAAGTCGCGGTCGCACTCTCTGACGGCACTATCGCCAGTCCGGGTCCTGCGCCAACCGTGAGCGATGCCGCGCGCGCTGCGGTTCGCCAAACGCTTGCGCGCTACATCGCGGCTGCGACAGTGCAACCATTCATTACCGGACAAGTTGGCCCCGGCATCGATGAAATCTTCGACCAAGCGGCCGGCGCAGATGCGCTCACCGGTACCGGCCGCGCCGCGCTGGTAGACGACGGGCTTGGCAGAGGGACGCCGCAGGTGCAACCCGTGACCGCGACGATCAACGGCATCGCCGACAGCAATGGAGCCATTGCTGTCCTCGCCACCACGCTGACAATTGGCGCATCGGCCCAAACCAAAGATGGTCCGGTCACGATCACCCGCGAAGCAACGTTCGTGTTCCGCCCAGACACCTGGCGTATTTACGCCTACGACGTACGCACTACCCGCACCACGCCGGAAGGCCAAACCACGACCTCGAGTACCTCCCGATGAACACTGCTCCCACGCACTCTGCGCTCCTTCGGATCGCGCGCCTTGCCATACCGATCATTCTCGTCGTCGCGTTAGTCGCCGGTACGTGGTACGTCCGACGCGCATCGGCCGCCACCCCGGCGCTCACCATCGAGAAAGTCGCAGCGACGAGCTTCACCCCGTCACAAACCGCCCCGGTGTTTTTCTTAGTCATCGGCAACGATGAACGCCCGGGCGTGAGCGGTGCACGGGGCGACGCGCTCCACGTCATTGGGTTCAATCCCGGTGCTAACACCGCAACAATTCTCAATATCCCGCGCGACACAACCGTGCCGATTCCTGGGCATGGCACCGACAAGATCAACGCTGCCAACGCGTACGGAGGCAGCAAGCTCACGGCCGAGACAGTCGGCAACCTCATGGGCATCACGATTCCCTACGTCATCGAAACGAACTTTGACGGCTACGTTGGCCTCGTCAACGATCTCGGCGGCATCGAAGTCGATGTGCCGTCCAAAATGTTTGATTCTGATTCCGGGTCACACTTCAACCCTGGTCGCCAAACGCTCAACGGCGATGACGCACTCGCATTCGCCCGAGACCGCCACACGTTTGCCAATGGCGACTTCACCCGCACCGTCAATCAGGGGCGCGTCCTCCTCGGAGCCCTGCGCAAGATGCGTGCCCAAAGCACCGACCCGGTGAGCGCATTTCGCGCCATGGCCATCGCCCAACGTCGCACCAAGCTCAGCGGGGTGAACTTGCTAGAGCTCTACGACCTGATGCGCGCCGCTCGAAACGTAGACCCCGACAAGGTGCAGAACCTGTTGGTTCCCGTCGCCATGGGTTCCTACAAGATCACCCCGGAAGGACAAGCAATGTTCGCCGATTTTCGCGACGATGGCGTGGTGCAATCGGGCTAATCACCGCCCGCGCACCACCAGCAGTTGTCGACGACCGCACGCGCACTTCTTCGCACCGGCTCACGAACCACAGTCGTGATTTGGAGATCGGCCCCTCCACACCGAAAGGCAACGATGCGTGCACGGTTCGCAGCAGCAATCGCAGTGGCAACCGCATTCGCTTTGCCACAACTATGGCCAAGCGCGAGTTGATCCGCACCCGCGAGCGCAGCCGCGTCGGCAGCAATTTCCGCTTGTCGTGCCGCAATTGCAGTTGACCCCACCCGCGCCCACGCCAGCGCCAGCGCGACGCTTAAGGCGACAAGCCCCAACAAAAGCACACTGACGCTCCCGCGTGCGGTGCGACTCATCGCTCGGCGCGCATTTCGGCTCGGGCTGATACTGACGGCACAGTCGCTCCAAACATTGGGATAACAGCCGGGACCGTTGCGCGCACGATGACCACCACTGGATCACCGACAGCACCGCGTGTAACCGACACCTCAGCATCAGAAAGCACGCGCTGTCCGATAACACGCGCGGATTCCTGGTCTTCCTCAAGACTCGCAACACGGGCTGCGACATGCGCCGCCTCATGCGCCAGGAGCGAGGTTCGAACCACAAGCGCTATTTGAATAAGTGTCATTACTGCGACCAACAACAACGGAGTGAGCAATACGAACTCCACGGTCGCCTGCCCGTGTTGTTGGCGCTTCATAGGAGGCGACTCACGACGCCGTCGAACAATTTTGCGAGCGCACCACTTTGGGTTGCCCAACCCAATAACGCCGCAGCAACCGCCGCTGCGCCGAGCATTACCAGTGCATATTCCGCAGTGGTCTGACCGGACTCAGAATGAGGATTCGAAAGCACAACTTGACGCATGTATTCCTCCTTGGCACGCCGTTACTGAAGCACTGCCGCGTGCGTGATGATGAGCGGACCGACCGTGCACAGCACAAACGCCGGCAAGATCAGCAACACCAGGGGGAAGAGCAACAACACGGGGATCCGACGCGCGCGTTCTTCGGCGCAGCGACGAAGCTCGGCACGATCTTCGGCAGCTAATCGAGCGAGCAGTGGCTGCACCGGCGCTCCGTGATGGGCCGCCAATAACGCGCGAGCCACACCGGACAGCTCCGGGGCGTGCGTACGAAGCGCGTGCAGCGCTTGCGCAAAGGACACACCGCTCTCCAGTTCGCGCAGCGCAGCAACAAACGACGGCATCATCGGTCCTGGCACCCAGCGCACGAGTTGGCGCAGCGCCTGGTATGGCGTCATCGCACTCCCCAACGCAAGCACGAGGAGGTCAACGACCAAGGGAAGGTCAGCCGCCCGACGGTGCGCGTCCCGAGGCGAAACCGCCAGGGCTTGTCGCCGGCGTTGTCGCGACCGGCTCGCTGCCCATAACGCAACCGCAATGCCCGCGCCGGCAACGACGAGAAACCGCATCAGATCTCCCGCCGCACGATGTAACGAATGCTGAGCATGCCACCGGCTTCGAGCACGGTCGCAACCACAAGAATGATGCGACCGGGGTCCGTCGCAATGAGCGAGTGCACCGTTGCCGGGTCGCTCACACCAAGGACCACAAGGGCAGCGACGGGCGCACTGCCCACCACCCAGGCCGACAAACGCGCCTGGGTCGCCCGGGCACGAACTTCGGCCTGCGCGGCGACCCGATCGCGCACTGTTTCGGCAAGCTGTTCCAGCGCAGGAGCCAACCCGCCTCCCGTCTCGTGCGCAAGGCAGGATGCTGCGGCAGCCGCTCGAATTCCTGCCTGAGGGTACGCGTCCGACCAGCGCTGCATAGCACGCGGAAAAGACTCTCCGAGATCGAGTGCACGCGCCGCCGTTGTGGTGGTGACAGTGATTGCACCCCCTTCCGCGTGCGCACGCTGCCACGCGTGATCGGCCGTTGCACCCGCACGCAACTCTGCCGCAATGATTTCAAGGAAACGGGGGACGTCAG
>JBMOIW010000079.1:0-8568 GCA_049317145.1 Acidimicrobiia bacterium | reverse complement strand
CCCCATCGATTGCTCTGGCGAAGCGGCCGTTGGGCGAGAGAAAGGCGTTTGTGTCAATCACCGGCGTGTTGGTTTGTGCTCCCACCGTTCGGAGGAGCGTATTGAGATGATCGACGCGACGAGGGTTCGTATCGGGTGGTTGCATGCCGTCGAGGGTGCTGCGCTGAAAGTACGGAGTGGTAGCGATAACGGGTTGTGCGCCAGCAGCCCGGGCGATGGCGATCGTGCTGTTCCAGCCGTCGAGGATGGCTGCATCCAAGGTGGGATTGGGATAGCGATACCACGTGCCGTCGATGGTGCGATCCGCCATCTCCCACACTCCACCAAAGAGCACGACCACTTGCGGGTGCGCGTCGGCGATGATGCGACGCGCTTCGGAGCGCGTGTCGCCACACGTTGTTGGATCTTGTGTGAGCCCACCTAACGTGCGCACTTGGCCCACTTCGGCAAAGCCGCAACCGATACGACCCCCGTCAATGCCATCGAAGAGGTGCTCGCGTGCAAGCTGCGGGTACGCCTGCGCAAGAGATCGGGCGAGCGAATCCCCGTAGATGAGAACCCGCATGGGCGGACCGGAGGCGGGAATGGGTTGTTCGAGGCGGCCCGTGCCACTCGCAGGAGGAATATCACGCTGGGCGGTTGGTGAGCCCGGAACCCGCAGGTACGTCGTGGTGACGAGCAGCGCAACAATGCAGGCTGCAACTGCCCCGCCGAGCGTCAAACGCACCCACCCGCGCAACGCACCGCGCCGGATTGGCATTTCGATGAAGTGATACGACAGCGCAGCGGCGATAGTACTGACCGCAATTCGTAGGGCAAAGAGCGGCACCCCAACAAGGCCGGTGCGATCGGGGGTAAGTACCAAATACAGCGGCCAGTGATAGAGGTACAAGCCATACGAGATCTTGCCGATGTAGCGCAACGGTGCAGGCGAAAACGCCGTGCGCACCGGTCCGGGGACACACGCCGCCACGATGATGACGGCAACACCCAGCGCATGCGCGAGATACCCGAAGCGGTATTGCACGGTGTCGCTAGCGTCGAGTTGCCACCAGGTAATGAGGATTGCACCTAGGGAAGCGAATGCGCCCATCTGCAGCAGCACCCGGGTGATGTGCCGTGAGGGCAGGCCGAAGGCTTGGATCAATACGGCGACCCCAGCTCCCACGAGGAGGGATTGCGCACGCGTATCGGTCCCAACGTAGATGCGCGTCTGCGTTGCGCCACTGTGGGCCAACCATGCCATCCAAGCGGCGGAGAACACGGCGAGTACCCCGATTACTGCGCCGAGGCGCACCAATTTGGCGCGTGTGAGGTACAACAGCCCGATCATCGCGAGCGGCCACAACAAGTACCACTGCTCTTCGATTGCCAGCGACCATAAGTGCGAAAAGGGTGACGGAGCAAGGAATTGTTCGAAGTACGACTGGCTGCTCAACACCATGCGCCAGTTACTGACATACAACACTGCGCTCCAGGTATCGCCGCGCACACGCGCCATCTCGAGTGGCGACGCGTACAACACCGTGTACACCCCAATGAGTCCGAGGCAAACAAACAGCGCCGGCAATAACCGTCTTGCGCGCCGTACATAAAACGTGCCGAGCGCAATATGTCCGTGGCTACGCCATTCGAGTATGAGCAGGGTCGTAATTAAAAAACCGCTGAGTGTAAAGAAGAAGTCCACGCCGAGATATCCGCCGGGAAGCCATCCGTTGCCACCGTGGTAGAGCAACACGCCAAGCACCGCCAGCGCACGCAGCCCGTCGAGAGCTGGCAAGTACCCAAGTCGCGGCGCAGCCGCGGCACCGTCGGGACCGATCGACTGATGGTTTTCCACGAGCACGCCAGGCGGCGGATTCCGCGTCACATCGCGAGCGTACCGGCGGCGCGCAATAGTTATGAGCGCACTTCGCCGGCACCCACCACTGCACTGCCGGTCATTTTGCATTCCCCCGCCTGGTTGTGGACCGCGCACACGATCTCGAGCACGTCCGTGCCACGCTCACGCCGAACATCGCGCACACGCAGCGTGGCCATGAGCACCTCATCGGGGCGGGTCGGCTGAGTGAAGCGCACTGCAAACGACTGCAACGCCGTGGACCCAAATTGTTCGACGAGGACGCGAGCCACCAAGCCCGCGGTAAACATTCCGTGCCCAAACACGCTTGGCTGCCCCGCCGCTTGCGCAACAACTTCATCGTGATGCATCGGGTTGAAGTCCCCGGATGCACCCGCATATCGCACGAAGTCCGAGCGCGTGAGCGCTCGCGCGTCTCCGTTGTCGTCCACCAGTAATGGCGTAACGATCTCCTCACCAACGGCGTGCAGTTCGAGCGGTGCCCCCACACATCCTCGCTTCACAGCTTCTCTTGCAACCCGGCGCGTCTCACCGAGGCTTCACTGCGAAACCCTACCGGCACCACTACCCCAGCTCGCTCACCCGCGCACCCGCGCACCCGCTTAGGGCGGCGCAGTAGCCCATTCGCCACTCGCATCCCGACAGAGTTTCCAGCCTTCATGCGTACGATCATGGTGCGACCCACACAACAACACCAGGTTGTCGACATCGGTCGGCCCTCCGTGTTGCCAGGGCACCAGATGGTGCACTTCGCACATCGCTGCGGGCCGGCGACACTGCGGCCATACACAACATTCATCGCGTGCAACAACTGCCCGCCGCTGCGCTGGCGTCGCTAACCGCGCCCGCCGCCCCATCTCGAGCACTTCATGTTTGCCGCGCAGTAACACCCGACCGATCTCGGGAGTGCAGGCCAGCCGTTCGAGTAGCACCCGGTCAATAGTTTCCGATCCGCGCAATTCACAGCGCACCTCGTCGAGTGGACGCGCAACTCCCACCAAGGTGTCGACATCCACAATCACATCGACACACGCCTGAATTGGTTTGCCGCCCGTCAGCATCGTAAAGAGCGCATCGGCGCGCCGCTCAGACCCAGTGCGTGCATCGTCGACCCCAGTTGGCGCACTGCCCTCCCGCAATGCGTTCGCCAACCACGCCCCGCGCACCTGATCAAAAACTCCGTGCACCACCCAGGCCCCGCCCACACCCTGAGCGATGTCGAGCGCATTGGGCTCATCTCGCTCTTGTGGTGTCATGACGTCGTCGGCCACGGTGCGCCAATGCCGAGCCATCGCACGCAGATCCTCAGGATGACAGTCGCGGGCGGCCGCAACGAGCATGTCCACATCACGCGCAAAACGCTGCGAGCGATGCCGATCGAGCCGCGCCAACTCGGTGACCGCTTCGGGAGTGATCTCATCGTCCACCATTGCTTGCGCAACGGCCGGATACTGATGTGCCACCTGCGCGTCTCGAACAACTCGTGCCGCCTTGCTGCGCGTCACGCGTCCCACTTCAGCGACCCACGCCACGGGCGACAGCATGCCCTCCGCCGCCCACACCTGTTGCGCATCGGCACAAGCCACTGCGGCGGTGATGGCCGCCGACGCAGCGCGCAGCACCGAGAACAGTGCAGCAACATCCGCCCCAACTATTGGCGTGTCGGTGGTCAGAGCCGCGCCATATGCACGCAGAGCTTCCGCCATCGCGGGACAATCCGGTGAGGACCATTCAACTTGGTGTGCGAGCGCGGCATTCACTATGACCACAACGATCTGTCGACGATGAGCCGCCAGTGTCCCCCGCCACCCCACATGCCACAAGACTTCGCAGCCAGTTGGGCCGCTTCACCACACATCACGGCGTTCCACTGCATCGGTCGGCTCAATCCGTGTCGGACTGCATGGACGCAACAAGACCTTCGAGCAGGAAGCGCACTTTTGCAGCAATGGGTCGGTTCGGATAGAACTGCTCGAGGAGTACCAACCCTTGTTCTACGGTCGTGTATCCACACAGTGCATACAGCGTCACGATGTCGTCTTCGTCGCGCCCTACCCGACTTGCCAACAATTTCGTGGCCAAGAGGTACTCCGCCGATGCGGCGACTACACAAAGATTCGCTCCGTCCTAGATCACGGGTTGAGTGCCCGCATCATTGCCCGGCAAAAATCCCTTCACGGCGTCGTTCAGCCAATCATCGGGAATACCCACCTGCGCACGAGCAACGACGGCCGCCGCAACTCGCACTTCCTCGGAGGGGTGAAATATCGCGTCCACATCGCGGGTTGCGGGGCGCGCATCGTAAGCAACGCACATTGCGGCGCCACCGACCACAAACACGTCGCCCCGGATCTCCCGCCGAGACAGCTCCAGATCGAGCTCGCGGAACAGCGCGAGCAGCCGCCGACGCGTCAGCATCGCTACACGTTTTCGAGCGATTCGCGATGCAGGTAGATCCCGCGACGCCGAAACGAAATCGGACTCCCCGCATATTCCCAAGCGCGCAACGCGGGAATGTCGGTCACCCACCACGCCCCGGGCAACGGGTCCGCACGATCGAGCACCCATGCGGGCGGCGCACACCGGGCTTGTGCGCACAACCATTCGACGAGCGCAGCAAGAAAGCTGTCCCAACGAATATCACCCGTTGGTTTCGGTGTCGCCCCCACCATTCGTAGCTGCGCATCGTGGTCAACTGCGGTATACCGTCGCGCGAACTCTGCACTCATCCGCACCAGGTGGCGCGTGTCACCCGTTGCAATAGCGAGACGGAACGCGCGACCGAGGCCGAATGCGCTCGCGGCATAATCGGGACGCGCGTTGAGGACGAGTTCGGATCCGGTGGCGGCGAGTAATCGCTCGAGCAACTCGACGGTCGGCGTCATCTCGCCCTTTTCGATTCGATGCACGGTGCTCGCCGCAATTCCGGCTGCGGCACCCAACGCCCGCACCGACAAGCCCGACTGCGCCCGAACTCCCCGCACAAATGCTGCGGCATCCATGACTGTAAGCATATATGCCTACACCTTGACCCGGACTCCCCTGGACCGCCTAACGCCCCGACCCGGGCTGCACCCAACGTCTGAGTGGTGAGCGCTGCGCTATATGCACGCAGTTCGTTCGCCATTGCCGCACAATCCGGTGAGGACCATTCCACTTGGTGTGCGAGCGCGGCATTCACAATGACCACAACGATCTGTCGACGATGAGCCGCCAGTGTCCCCCGCCACCCCACATGCCACAAGACTTCGCAGCCAGTTGGGTCGACAAGCACACCCGCGCCGCACACCCGCGCCGCACACCCGCGCCGCGCACCTCGCGCATCCGCAACTAGTTCGGACCTATCCCCATAATGACCGTTCCGGTGTATTGCGCGGTCTGCGCCGAGCCGTTGAGCAACTGGCAGTTCAGTGAGCGACTGTCGGCCGCATCACTGGTCAACGCGCCCTGTGCAGTGACGCCCGCAACATCTTTGGCAGTTGTCGCCAAATAGTTCTCCGGCGCGTCAGCCGGCTCGCCGGCCAGTGCCGAACACCGCATCGCAAATTCGGCAATTGCCGGGCTCGTACCGTCACCACGTACCGCCAGCGACCATCCGCTCGTCGACGAGAACGAGGTGATGCGACTCGATAAGCCCCATCCGCTGTTCGCCCAGATGCCACTGACGGTGCGTGACTGCATTGCCGATACCGCGGCGGTCGGCACGTTGTTGCCGTTGGGATCCGAGGCGCTCGCCAATGCGATCGAACCCGGGTTCACCGTTCCCCAGTCGATCCCACTGACGGAGCCCATCTCAAAATAGGACGCCATGGTCTTGGGCCCGAGCGACGCAACCACATTGCCGATCGAGTTCGTCGCGTTCACAACCAAATACCAACCCTCTCCCGCCCGCGCTGCTTTTCCGATGGTGACTTCGGTAGAGAAACTCCACGCGTTGTCGCCGGTCCATTGGCCACCAGACGGCGTCGCTACGGCCGTTTGGAACCACGACGATGTGCCGTTGGCGTTGTTGCTATCCGAGGACCAGCCAGTCGCGCTCAATGTCCACCGTGCACGAAACACCGCATCGGCACTCGTACCACACGAAGATTCGGCTGCCGCCGAAGTGGCCGCTTGGGCAAGACAGAACACCACGTTGCCATTCCCCATACCGCCGATTGCACCAACGGATCCGGAGATCGAATAGGTCACGGTCGGCTGCAGCGTTGCGCCCGCCGAGAAGTTCAGACCGCTAATGGACGGCGCAGTCGCCATGAGCACACCCGCAGCAGGTGTCGAAAGATCAGACGCAGTTGACCACTGCGTGCCCGAAACAGTTGCGCGCACCCAGTAGTAGAACATGATGGAGCCGCTCGGTCCGACGTCGGTGTAGCTCGCAGTTACCGATGTTGCGATTTGCGTAGCGGTCGTCGCGTCATTCGACGCGCTGCGCCACACGGTGTAGCCCGTAGCATTCGCCACACTCGTCCACGTCAGTCCAACGTTGCCCGCATTCAATGTTCCCGCCACACCAGTCGGTGCGTTCAATGTCTGCACGGCACTGACCGTGACCGACGGACAATTCGTGCCCGCCACACACGTGCCATTAGAGGCAAACACGGTGTAGTCATACGTTGCATTGAGGGTGAGCGAGGTGACCGCCCACGGACTCGTCACCGATGATGCCGACGTCCAAGTACCGGTCGTGGCCGGGGAACGGTACCGGCCGAGGTAGTTGGAGACATTGACACCGCCCGACCAGGCCACAGCTGCGGCGTTACCGCTCACTGTTACCAATGGTGACGAGCCCGTAGGCGTGATCTGGGCACTGAGCGCACCGTATGCACCGGTGCCGGCCGCGTTGACGGCCGCGACGCGTACGTCGTACACAGTGCCGTTGTAAAGCCCCGTAATGGTGGACGTGAGCGTGGTGGACACTGCGTCGGTAAACGTTGTCCACGTCACTGCGCCATTTGCTTTGTACTGAATGACGTAATCCGAGATGGCGTCACCACCATTCCACGATGGCGCAAGCCAACCAATCGACACCTGTCCACTACCGGGAAGTCCAAACACACCGGTCGGTGCGTCCGGCACCGTGCGGGGCACCACCGGTCCCGCAACGGCGCTCGATGCACCAGTGCCTCCAGCGTTGATCGCTGCGACTCTAAAGTAATACGCCGTTCCATTACTGAGTCCGGTAAACGTGTACGTCAACCCGGACCCCGCTGACGTCTGCGGGTTCGTTGCCGGGGCCGTGACACTCGCCACCGCAGAACCGGCACTATTGCTGTAGGCCGTCACCACATAGCTCGTGATACCCGCCAACCCACCCGGTGCCGACCAAACGACGCTTACTTGGGTGTCTCCCGGAGTCAGCGTGGTAATCGCTGGTGATGCTGCCGGCGTCGTAACGGTAATACCTGCGCTCGCATCCCCAACGCCGTACCAAGTATTCGGCGCACCTTCGGCGTTGGTGTTGACGGCCTTGAGCTTGACCGAATACGTCGTGTTTGCCGCGAGCGCTGCACCGCTACATCCAGCATCGGACTGCGCATCAATGGTGATCGGCGATGCGGCATCGACCGACGCGAGTGCACAGAAGGTCGTGCCGCCGTCCGTTGAGTACTGGTAGTTGTACATCGTCGCAGTACCTGTTGGCGCGCTAAACGTCACGTTCACTGCCGGTGTCGGCGACGATGCACCATCGTTTTGCGCCAGTGACGTCGGCGCGCCCGGCAGCGTTGCCACCGTAATGGCGCTGCTTTGGGCGCTCACTCCAGCAATACTGACCGCTTTGAGTTGAAGCGTGTACGCAGTATTGATTGTGAGCGCACTGCCGTTACACCCTGCGTTGGATTGTGTCGCAATCGTCACCGACACCGTTGCACCCGCCGCACTGGACTGGGCCGGCGAGAACGCGCAGTAATTCGAACCCCCATCGGTCGAATAGCGGTAGTTCGACAACGTCGCGGTCCCGCTCGGCGCCGTAAAGCTCAGCGAAACCGACGATGCCGTCGCACCAACCTGGACGACACTGGTCGGAGCAGTTGACAAGGTGGTGATGGTGAACGAAGAACTTGCTACACCAGCTCCCACCGCGTTTTGGGCCCGCAACTGCACGCTGTAATTCGTATTTGCACTGAGCACTGCGCCGAGCGATCCGCTCGCACAGACTCGAGTAAACGTGACGGGCGAGTTGGACTCACTGGGCGAGAACGAACAGAACGAGGTACCGCCATCGGTTGAGAACTGGTACGTCACACTCGCATTTCCAATCAGCGAGAAGCTCTCCTGAACCGTCGATGGCGTCGCCGTGATTTGACTCAAGCCATACGGAGCTGCAGCTTGCGTATAGGCAGACACTGCAGCACTTTGCGTTCCCGCGCCACCCGCGTTCACTGCGCGTAGACGAACGGAATACCGCGTATTGGAAACGAGGACTGCCTGCGACGTGCACGACGCATTTGACTGCAACGACACCGTTACCGGCGATCCAGTCTGCACCGGCGAGAACGCACACCAACTCGAACCGTCGTCAGTGGAGTATTGATAATTCGTAATCGCTGCACCATTCGATGCGCCCGCAGTGAACGTCACCGTCACCGACGAGGTCGTCGCTCCCGACTGCGACAAACTTGTCGGCGCGCCCGGCAACGTCGTTCCCGCGCTCGACACCCCACTCGACGCACCCGTACCCGCCGCGTTCACTGCCGCAACCCGGAAGT
>JBMOIW010000078.1:0-9154 GCA_049317145.1 Acidimicrobiia bacterium | reverse complement strand
GTACTGGCGACGCTGCGAATCGCCGACTCCATCGAACGCACTGGCGATTTGGTCACCGAATCGTGCGAAATCGGCAAGACGCTCTACCCGACACCAATCGAGCAACGATTTCGCCGACTGCTCGAACTCATGAGCCGAACCGCCGAAGCAAATACGCGTGCTGCAGTGGAGTCTTATACCAACTCAGATTTGGCCGAGGCCGCGGTCGTATTTGATCTCGACAGCCAACTTGACCGGTTAGCGTCATCACTCGCACGGGAGTGTGCGATTGCAGAACCCGACACTGAGCCGGGAGTCGTTGCTGCAGTTGCGCTTATCGGTCATTGCTATGAACGTATTGGCGACAACGCCGTCACGATCGGAGAGCGCGTGCAATTCGCCCTCACCGGTAAGCATCCCCAGCGCCGTACGCGCTATGCAGGTCAAGCTTCTTCGTCGTAACCCAGATCCCAATCGCACACCAAGCGCTCACGCTCAGCGTCTTTGGAAACGCGTTCGCGGTTGCGTCGGAACTGTGGGTCGTGCGGAGGAACCAGCTGAAGCCGAGCCAATGCACGCTGACGGAACTCGTCAATGACGTTCCGGTCCCCAAAGACACCCTGTACATCCCAGTGCGGCGCGGCTGGCCCGAGGTACACAACCTTGACGTGACCAGTTGGCGGAAGCTGTTCCGTCGCGTCGATTTCCATTGCTCCTCCTCGGACGATCCCAGAGTTCCGGGTCGCCGGGGAGGTTAGCGGCTCGTCAACGATGACGCGGGCTCAGCCCGGCCGGACAGTCAAGGTGGCGGAGGCGGTCTGCTTCTTCCCGGAGCGCTCGAAGGCAATCGTCACTTTGTCACCCGGCCGCTTGCTGGAGATCATTGTGGTCAGCTCTTCACGGGTCTTGATCGCCTTGCCGTCGACTTCCGTGATGATGTCGCTGCGTTGCAAACCAGCCTTCTCCGCCGGGGAATCAACGGTCACGGACTGCACTACTGCACCCGTCGTCAACGACGAACCAAGCTGGTTCGCAATTGCCGGCGTGAGCGTTTGCGCGCGCACACCAAGGAATCCGGGACGACGATCTTTCCCTTGCTTGAGTTCTTCAATGATGGGCTTGGCCGCGTCGATTGGAATCGCAAAGCCGATGTTTTGGCCGGCTGCCGGATCAATTGCAGCAGTGTTGATGCCAATCACGTTTCCCTCGGCGTTCACCAACGGGCCGCCCGAGTTGCCGGGGTTAATCGCAGCGTCGGTTTGGATGAGATCACTTAACGTCGAGCCGGTATTCGTCGAGATCGAACGGCCCAACGCCGAGACGATGCCGCGCGTCACGCTCGGGCCACCATCGAGCGCGAGCGCGTTACCGATTGCTACGACATCGTCACCAACTTTGAGATCTTTAGAATTGCCCAGCGTCGACACCGGCAGGCCCGTCGCATCCACCTTGATGACTGCAAGGTCATTGGTGGGATCCGCACCAATGACGGTGGCTGAACGCGTCTTGCCGTCGGCAAATGCAACAGAAATCTTTCCCCCCGCATCGGCGATCACATGGTTATTCGTCACGATGTAGCCATCGGAAGAAACCACAAAGCCGGTCCCGGCACCGCCACTCTGTGACATCGTGCCTCCAGCTGCGCCGCCAGTGCGAATGGCAACGACCGATGGTTCTTCTTTGGCCAAGATCGCCTGAATATCACCGGAACGAATGATCGTGCTGCTACCACCTGATGACGAAGAGGCCGACGATGCGGAGCCCGTTGTGTTTTGTGTGTTTTGGTCTTTGAGCGCGAACACCAACCCGCCGGCTACCAACGCGGCAATGAGGGCGCTAATCAACCCAGTGACAACAACCACTCCCCAGCCACCATTGTTCGCCCGCTTGGACGCGCCCGGTTGTGGCGTGGGTGCGGGTTGCGCGGCGCCTGCTGCCGCCGGCGGTGTCATCGGCGGTGACGGCGCGTTTGGCGGCGGCGGCAACATCGTTGCTCCGAAGTATGGCGGCGCGCTCGGGGAGTTTGACCATTCACCATTGGATTGCTGCTCGTCGTTCACCATGTCCTCCGATCGCCCATGTCCGCGGCTCGGAGATGGGAACGATGTTGCCTCGCCCATAGTTCCGCGGGGAACGTAGGAATTTGGCAAGAGCATCGTAAAGCTTGCCGAAACGGGAACCAGGATGCAGTTCCAAACGTTTCATCGGCGACGGGGAGGTCCCAATGAACGATGAGTCCACCTTCGAGTACGACGCCGACCACCAATGGATGTTGAACGCCCTGTGCCGTACTCTCGACCCGGGCGAGTTCTTTCCCTCTGATGGCGTCGGTGTGGATAAAGCGCGAGTAATTTGTGCGACTTGTCCGGTCAAGACCGAATGCCTTGAATATGCCCTGCGTAATCGCATCGATCACGGGGTCTGGGGCGGGGCCTCCGAGCGGGAGCGCCGCCGGATCCTCAAGCGCCGCCGCACCGAAGCCAGTGTCATCACGCCGGTGGCCTAGCCGCCGCCCCGCGGTACAGCGGCTTCTCCGCATCCGGGGCCGATGGATGCACCCGCGAGTGCACCCTCCGCTCATCCTCCGGTCTCCTGGGCCGATGAACTCAGGCGAGGCAAGGAGGTATGCATGGCAAAGGGTGGCCTCAAACCCGTCCAGTTTGGGTTCAATGATTCTCTCGCCGCCGCTCGCGCGCTGTGGGCGTTGGCGGATTCCATCGACGCAGCGGCGACGCGCCGCGTTGCGGCCGCAGAATCGGCGTTGCGATCGTGGACCGGCGCGTTTCGCGATCAGTTCGCCACGAAGGTCACCGACGAGCTTTCCACTGCTTCGGGCGCATCCCAAGAAATTCGCAACGGGGCGATGACTTGGGCCCAGGCGTGGAAGAACGCAATGGATGAAGAGAACCGCCGACGCCGAGCCCGAGCGGTCACCGCACTGACGAAAAAACTCCGCAACGAGCGCAGCGGTTGGGAACAGGTGGACGATTGGTTTGGCGGCGACGACTCCGACAAGGTTGCCGAGAAGCGCACCCGGCGAGCGTCGACGTATGCAACCCCACAACCGCCCAATTTTGCGCCAACCGGCTCCCTCGAGAATTTCTAGGCCGCGCTGTGGATCCGCTACAGGCAAACCCACAGGACATGCTCGCCTACATCAATAGTTGGCAATCACGCTCGGAAGCGCTCGAGCTGGTCGAGAAGGCCAAGTCACTACAAAGCATCGCTCGGCGCGTCTGTTTTGATTACTACGCCGAGGTGCCCGCACTCGACGTCGTTCACAATTGGGCGAAAGTTGGTGGCACCGGACAACAAAACGAGCAGTTCCTCAGTCAAATTCGCAGCACATTGCTCGCTGCAGATCAGCTCGACCCGAACGGGATCGTCGCGTTGTCGGCGGCGAGCGTGGAGGAGAATCTTTCGACGAACACAGCGTTTCAAGCATTGTTGGCTGCAGGCCTGAGCGGTTGCACGGCGATACCGGAATCGACGTACCTCGGAATCCCCCCGACATCCGGATTTTCTGACGACCCGGTATCGGCGTTCAACGGCAACTTTGTGCACGCCGAAACCGATCTTGTCTTGCCCGGTATTGCCGCGCCGTTGGGGTTTGCCCGCACGTACAACTCGCGGCGCGCAACGCATGACGGCGCCTTTGGTTGGGGTTGGTCCTGCCTGTTAGATATGCGCATCGAGCCGTCAGCGGGCATTCTCGTAATTCATCTTGCGGATGGCGCAATTGCGCACGCGTTGCCTCCGAGCGTCGACGTGCCGCAAGTGCTGTTGGGCCGCAACGATTACCAGGTTCGCGTCGCTGAGTTCGGGTATGCACTCGAAGAACGCACAACGGGAACGGTCTGGAACTTTGACGACGCTGGAACACTCCTTGGGTTTGAGCATGGCATCGCGCACGTCAGTGTGGAACGGTTCGACTCGCGAGTAGTTGCGCTCCGCGAAGAACGCTCGGGGCGATCAATCGCAGTGACGTGGCACAACGATCGCGTCATGCACCTCACCAGCTCCGACGGACGTATCGTCGACTATTCGTATGAACCGAACGGCACACTCGTCGCTGTGTCCGGACCGAGTGGAACGTTTCGATACCGGGTCCACGACGGCCTCATCGACGAAATCGTGGATGCGGATGATGTGGTGGCGGTCGTGAACGCCTACGACACCGACGGGCGCGTGCTGCAACAGCGATCGGTGTTCGGCCGGGTGACGACCTACGCATATAGCGACGATTTCACTACCACCGTCACCGGCGATGACGGAATCGTCAATACCTATGTCCATGACGACCACGGCCGCCTGCTTTCCATGACGGACGGCTTGGGTGCGACCGCACACATGAACTACGACGCGGAGGGTCGCACCATCTCGACGTGCGATCGCATGGGGTTTATGACCTTCTTCGAACACGATCCCGAGTCCAATAAGGTCACGAAAATCACGGATCCCAGCGGCTCGGTTCGTCGCTTCACGTGGGACAACCGAGGCCGCCTTACCCACGAGTGGGACAACGACGGAAACGTCATGGTGTTCGAGTACGACGACACCCACCTGATCCCGATTCGCATTACGGATCGCTGCGGCGCGGAGCAAACCCTTGCGCTCGATGATGATGGACGCATCGTGGCAACGACCGACGCCGATGGTGTTCGTTTGACCTTTACCTACAACACCGACGGCCAGCTTGTCGCAGTATCCAATGCAACCACGCGTCTTGGTGCATTCGAGTACAACACTGCCGGCGTGCTCATTGCCGTGACCAACGAGCAGGGTGCGCGTACCGAATTCGAAGTGGATGCGGCCGGCAGGGTTACGACGAGCATCACCGGTGGTCGAATCGCGACCTATGCCTACAGTCCCGGCGGAAGACCGATTGCCGGGGTGGAACCTGGCGACTGTGTGTGGCGTAATGAGTACGGTCCCCATGGCGCGCTGGTCGCGCTGACCGATGCGTATGGCGCCACAGTTCGCTTCGCTTATGACACGCACGGCAACCAGGTGGGCATTATTGATCCCACGGGAGCGCTCTACCGCCAATACTTTGACGCAACGGGCAATCTGACAACTATCGAGCTGCCCGACGGTCGACGAACACAACAGCAATTCAATGCAAACGGGCAAAGCGTTGCAATCGTCGGACCCGACGGCGCAACCATCGTGCGGGAGGTCGATGTACTTGGTCGTACGACTGCGATCACGGATCCGACGCAACGCACGACGCTCGTGACGTATCACACTTCTGGCGTCGTGGAATCCCTGATTGCACCCGACGGTCGGAGCATCGTTCGCTCCACCGACGCAATGGGTCGCGTCACTGCTGAAACCGATCCGGCTGGTCGCACCACCACGTTTGAGTACAGCGCGGCGGGACGCCTGATGCGCCGCACTCGCCCGGACGGGCACGCCGAGGCGTACGAGTACAACTCGGTCGGTCAGTGCATTGCGATGACGTTTGACGGCGACCGACGAGAGCTCAGCGCCGAAGAGCGCAGCGCACTGTCAGCACCCGTGGATGCGACACCGATGGTGTCGTGGAGTTCGAGTGGCGTGGAATACATCGGTACAGCCTCGCTTGCACAGATGGCAGCCAATCCCATGCTCGACCGTGCGGCTCCGCAAGCAAATGCGCCCCTGGAAGCGGGCGGATACACATCGATGGGCTGGGACCAACGCGGGTTGCTCGCGCAGGTGCGCGATGGACAAGGCCTCGAAACGATGTTCACTCGCGACCCGCATGGCTGGGTCACGGACGAGTCGTACGTGAACGATCGACACGTCACGTATGAACATGACGTTGTTGGTCAAGTAGTTCGCATTGTCGATGGTGGTGTGCCAACCACGTACCAGCGTGATCTGAACGGCCGAATCACCGGAGTGCGCTACGCCGATGGGTCGGGATGGGACATCGCACGGGACGCGGCCGGAAGAATTGTGCGGCGCACCGATGCCGACGGAGTGGTACTCGAGCAGTTCGCATATGACACGGCTGGACGTATCGTTGCCGCGATAGGCCGGAACGGCGATCGAGTTGATCTTGTTTGGGACGATGATGACGTGCTCGTTGCTCGCTTTGGCGGCGCCATGCCCTTTGCGCTCGAGCGCGATGCGAGTGGAGTGACGCGCCGCGTGTTGTTGGACAGCGAAGTCGTTCCCGATGGTCTGCTCGACGGACGCGCGTCGATCGAAGGCGGGGAGGCAGATCAGGAAGGTCCCACCCTGGACTCTGCGGGACGCGTGACGCGAGATCAGTTCGGCCGGATTCTCGAGTACGACACGGCTGGGCGGCTCGCAAGCGTGATTGATGCTGCGGGCGCATCGACATTTGCCTACGACGAATTCGGTTTGCTGGCCAGCGAGGAAGGGCCTGAGGGGACGCGTGCCTATCGCTACGACGCCGTAGGCCGTCTTCAGGAGCTCACGCTCGGTGACCGAAGCATCCGGTATGCGTACGATGCTGCCGGGCGACGCATCCGGGAGGACTACTCGGACGGATTGATCGTCGAGTACACCTGGAATCGATCCGGAGAACTCGAGGCGGCGCATCGTTCCTACCCCGATGGCGAGGTAGCGACGCTTACAGTTGCTCGTGATCCGTTTGGCCTGATCTACGCGCCGGCGACACCCGCCGGGATCCAGGACCGCGACGTCTGGGGGCTCCCGGCCGGCAACACGCGGGACGGATGGTGGAACGGCGGGTACTGGGCGGAGAATCTTGCGATCTTCCCTGCGCGCGTCTACGACGCGGTATCGCGCCAGTGGCTTTCGCCTGACCTGGTCCCAACGGTTCCGGCAACGTTGGGTGCCGCGTCGGCCTACACATACTGCAGCCTCGATCCCGTGAACTTCGTCGACCCCACCGGACTTCGCCCACTCACGCAGGAGGAATACGTCCAGTGGCTCGATGAATCAGAAAAGAGCCGGTTCGACCGTGCCTGGGACGCCATCAAGAACGATCCGTGGGGAACGCTGATGGCAGTCGGCGTCATCGCCGTTGGTGTTGGCTTGATGTTCGTACCTGGCGGGCAGGTGATCGGTGCGGGGATCTTGATCGGCGTCGGAATGTCCGCCGGCATCGGCTTGGCGACAGGAACGTTCAGCCCGAGAGGCGTCGCACTTGGGGGCGTACTAGGAGGAGTCGGTGCCGGAGCCGGAGTGCTGTTCGGTATTGGCGCCGGCGCACTTGGAATTGGGTCAAATGCCATAAGTCGCATTGCTGTTGGTGCGCTTGCGAGTGGCGCAGCTGATGCGGTGCAACAGGGGATCGAGATTTGGCGTGGCGGCCATGAGTGGGATTGGGGCCGCTTCGGTACGTCGGTGACTTTCGGCGCCGCGGGCGCCGCAGGTGGTGAACTATGGACGGCGAGTAAGGCGACGCTGAAAGCGAACGTCAAGGCGCAACGCGCCTGGTACTCCGAAGCTGTTCGACCGATTGATTCGAGCTTCAACGACGGCGCGGCATTCATCACAAAGGACGGCATTACTGGCAGGTTCGGGCAGATGCATGGATATGACGACGGCCTGTTTGTCATGCCGAAAGGGGAGGTCGACACCCTTGTCAAGAACTTGGAGCGTGGCCGCTACACGCCGCAGGACTTAACCCGAAAATTGGGATTTGATCCGGGTGAATACCAAGTGAAGGCGGGCCTACGGGGCGGTGGGGTGGACTTGGAGGTGACTCGCATCTCGCCGGACGTAGTTTCCAAGAGCAATATTCGACTAGCTGATAGCAGCATCACAGGTGCAAACAAAGATTTCTTCGTGCCGAACAAGGCTGCGACGACCGGCGGTTTCCACGAGGCCGTCATTAACCCAGTTCACGTGAGCCGTATGTCAACCGAGGACGTGAATGTCAAGTGGTCTTATACCCACGATGCAACGAACGCCGTCAACTCAACTAGTCGGGCGAGAGCGACGCAAGGTCAAACGGACGACAGAAGTCAACAAGCGAATCCCGGATCGCCTTCTTCATGGGATCAACGATGAGTCGTTTTCGAGACATCTATTCCCGATTGGTACTGAGGTCGCCGGTCGATCAGATGTTCCGCGAAGGCAAGTTTGTTGCGGTGTTTCGAGAAACCGATGGCTACTCGTCACCGATGACCGCCCGCTTCGGCGAGGGTGTCCTCACGGATTTCTATCGTTTGGAGTCATGGGCTGAGGTCGAAGGTAAGGTCACTGTTGCGTCGATGGGCTTGAAGTGCGCGCTACGGGAATGCATTACCGAGAGAGACCCCGAGCATTTTTTCCGGATCACGGGGCTCCTTGCGCATGCTTGCGCCCGCAGACCGGACCGTACGTTTGCGAAGATGATCTCGCCCGGCGAACTGAAGGTGCTGATGGATGAGATGCTCGTCGCTACCCCCGAGGCCTTAACGGAGCATTCGGTTGCGCAGCTGGCGCTCGACGATCTGCACCGATGGGAGGCAGTGAGCCGAAGTCGGAATCATGGTCTGGGCGATCAGGGTATCGGCCCAGCAGGCCGTTAACCTGCCTGGGTTGGGCGATCGATCGCTAAGAATTGCAGCAGCAATACGACCAAGATCAGCGTGAATCCAGCGAGTGTGAAGAGTTACGGCAACTCGGCGAGATCAATTTTCCTCAATATTTCGGCACAGTTGCATAGTCTTGTGAACGCGTGTGTCGAGGCGCACTGCTCCGGGCCGAACTCGGTGCAGTTCAAAACCGAAGCAGGCCGGTTGGCGAGCGAGTTTGGGTACACGATGCACAAGGACATGCCGGCCAGGGCTGACGCGGTTCGGGTGTCGACGTCGAACATCGCGGAGTCGTTGGGTGGCCAGCCCATCAGCGTCGCGTTGGACAACCAGCCCATCACGTCGCCGGCGCCGAAGGTCGTTGAATACGTCGATGTGGACACGGCGGCCCTCGAGGGGCTCACCCCAGTGACGAACAAGCACTTCGAGGCGATCCCGCACCGGGCTGCGTAAGCACCTCCAGGACCTTACGGGCACCGAATGGGTAGGCACTGCGAAGATCGACGCGGTGAGCAAGGAGTCGGGGTTCACGAACACGGCGCTGTCGAGCTGCGACGAGGCGAGCAAGTCGATCAATCAGTTCATCGCGGATCAGCGGGGCGGGTGACGTCTTTACAGAACCCCTCGCCACGGGCCAGCAGCTAGGCCGGAGTCCGAATGCGGCTACATCG
>JBMOIW010000077.1:0-9247 GCA_049317145.1 Acidimicrobiia bacterium | reverse complement strand
GCCCATAAATCGCGCCATCGGTGCGAGGCTGGCGGGAACGAACGTGCCCTCTTGCAAGCGACGATCTAACGCGTTGAGCACATCCGCGGATGCATCCGATCCGTACGGAATCAATTCGCGCGCAACGTACGGGCGCTCCATGAGCCCGGGAGTGATGGGATCAACGGTGCTCCCCCATCGATAGGACGCAAAGTCCGCTCCGGGAAGCTCAAGCACGCGCGTCGTTGCGTTCGGAGTGTCGAGCGCCTTCGTCGCGTCCTTCCAATACTGGGGAATCTGTTCCGGGCGCGTGAGATTGTCGGCGTAGTAGTTGCCGTTCCACAGTGCCGGGAAGTTCCCCAACACGAGCACGCCGACGAACACTCCCGTTGCCACCGCAAGCCATGGACGACTCGGTCGACGCGCCACCAACCATGCGCCGACCGCAGTAACCAACGCACCGAGCAATAGCGACATCCCCAACACAATCAAGGGCACGGCACGTGCAGTGCTGCGCAACGCAAGACCGGCACTCGACGAGTCCGCAAATGCTTTGAAGAGCGCGCCTAAGGGGGCCGGTGCGTCATACGGGTGTGCCCCCACTCTGACAATCACCCCGGCGACCACGAACACCACACACAGGCCGGCGTACTTCCAGCGCACCAACGCGATTGCGGTGATGGCAAGCGCAGGGATCAGAAAACTCAAGCCGATGAGCCAAAGACGCTGCGTGTAATCCGACGAGGACTCCACCCACGGCCCAAGCTTGTCTTGCCCGTAAAAGAACCAGTATCCGAGCCCGCGCAACAGCTCCGGCACTGCCGCGGTCTTCGCGACTGCCCGTACGGTTTCGGTGAATCGCAACACGTTGATTCCGTAGTTGCCTTGGACCCACAGTCCCGACATCCACCACAACGACGCGGCAAGGGTCAGTACACCAATGCGCACACTGGCTGCTACCGCCGCGCGCCACGTCGCTTCGCGCGCCACAAACGTGGAATACAGCAGCCAACACAACGGACCGAGCCCAACGAGTAACAACGACGTGGCGTTAGATCCGCCGATGAGCTGCACGGTGATCGCAAACAGGGCTGGGTACCGCCAACCGCCCCGGCGCACCGCGCGGATCGTAAAGGCGACCAACCACGGCAGGCCTGCGAACGGGAGCAGCATCACCGAGATGCGCGCCGCGTAGTCGAGCACATAGGGGCTGAATGCATACGCAAGTGCCGCAACGGGCGCGCCAGCACCGTTCAGGTCGATGGTGCGCGCGAGGTACAAGATGCCGCACGCCGCAGCAAAAAGAATCGTGCCGAGCCACAAGCGTTGCGCAATCCAGTCCGGAATACCAAGACGATCACAGATCCAGTAGTACGGACCCATGGGAAACAGGTATCCGATGTTTTGGTGCGTCACCGTTCCCATTCCGATGTGTTCGTCCCACATATAGGCCGCTCGGGCCAGGAGGCGTCCCGGGTTCAGGTACAGGTACGTCTTGGTGTCGGCGGCGACGGTGCCCGGGTTGGTGGCAAGCAACGGGATGTACGCGAGCACCGCGAGCAACGCGTATCCGATCGCCGATCGGCGGGTCCGTTGACGCGGAGCAACGACGGGTTGTGCCGCGCGCAACGAAGCGTCGGAATCGGCTCGCACTGCGGCCATTGCGTTACGCGTGCGCTCGTCGTTGGGCGTCGCGCGCGAGTGCTTCCATAACTCCGCGGGCAGTGGCATCCCAGGAGAACTGCGTCGCTCGTGCGTGGGCGTTGGCCGCGAGGCGGGCGCGCCGTTCGTGATCGTTACACAGCGCCACTAGTGTCGCAGCGATGGCCTCCGGCGTCGCGTCGGCGAGTAATCCGGTGACGTCGTCAACGACCGAATCCACATGCCCGGGAACCCGCGTTGCTACCGCCGGAGTACCACACGCTGCGGCTTCAACGATGGTCATCCCCCAACCCTCGCGTAGCGACGTGCTCGCATGCACCCACGCGCGTTGATACAGCGCAATGAGCTCGGAGCGACGCAGGCGGCCCGGCATATCGATCCACTCCTCGGCACCGAGGGCGCGGCGCTGTTCGAGCAACGCGTCACGCTCATAGCCGTCGCCGGCGAGCACCGCCCGCAGATTTGGAATTGTTCGTCGCGCGATCGCAAGTGCATCGAGCAAGAGATCGAATCGCTTTACCGGAACTAGCCGTCCCACGGCGGCGATCAAGGGTACGTCGGCCTCCGGTAGACCGAGACCAAAACACTCATCGATGCCGTTGCGCACGACCTGGATGCGTTCTTCGAGCAAGCCAAGGTCATCGACGAGTTCCCGTTTGGTGGATTCGGAAACCGTGACAATTTCGGTGTTGCGATACACGCGCGGTGCAATGCGCTCTTCGATGACCCGTCCAAGTTTGGCGAGGCGAGGCGAGAGCGTGAGTTCCCACATTTCTTTGTGCACGTGATGGACGATGGCGGCGCGTGGACCGGTTGCCCAGAGCGGACTGAAGAACGGCATGCCGTTCCAGATTTCGACGATGGCGGCGTTGCGTCCATGCCATCCCATGCGCTCGGAGAATGCGGCCCGGGGAAAGACCATGTAGCGCCCGGCTTTGCGAACAATGCGATATCCATCGCGGCGCGCTTCCCGTCGACGGTTCGCCACGCTCGAGGTCCGCATCGTCACTTCGATGCCCGCCTCGGCGAAACGGCGCGCCACTTCGGCGGCGTGGCGCTCCGAGCCACCGGCTTCGGGGTCATCCAGATCTCGCCACGCCAGGATGTTCACGCGGGTTAACCCGGCATCGGCGGCAATATCTCCGAGCTTCTCGTTGACATTGAGATCCATGAGTGGGTGCGCCGTTGTGCAGGTCGGACGGGGTATCTGCCTGGTGCGAAGACTCCAGGGGTGCGAGAGCCTAGGCGAAATGGGGAAAGTTCTCTGATGTCACGCATGGGACGTATGGACTAGCTTCCGACGAATCGCCCGAAAGGAACCTTGCCTGTGAGCCCGAACGCCACCTTCGCCGCCGCAATCCCGTTTGCGGCCGCCGTCTTGGCCCGTTCGGAGCGCCGCGCGGGGAGTCGCCATCGAACACCAGCCGAGGCGTGCGCACAGGCCTGGGCGCGGGCCGAGCACTCCGGTGACGAGGCGCTGGTGCGTCAGGCTCGGCTGGAGCTTGCGGCGACCTGTCGGGCGGATCGCAGCACGAGCGCAACCCGCCAGGTCTACGGCACGCTCATCGACACGTTTGAAGATCTGCCGGGGGCGCGCGGTGTCGTGGAGTACGACCTGGCAGTGTTGCTGAGCGAAGCCTGGCAACGTGGCGAAAATGTCTCCGTCGAGGATGCGCTCGCGCACTTCGATCGTGCGAGCGTGATGCTAATGGTTGACGGCGACACGGCAGTGTTGGCCCAACTCGAGACCGACCAAGCAGTGCTCGAGTTTGCGTCGGGCGACACCGCAAGTGCCGTCATGAGTATCGAGCGTGCACTCGAACGTTGGCGGGCCTTGGGCAACGAGCTCCGCGTCGCCGAAACCTTGCTCACCCTCGGCGATTGTCTTGATGCAGCCGACCAACCCGGTGGGGCGATTCGCCGCTATCGCGAGGCTGAAACATTGTTTCGCGCGCTGGGCGATAGTTTGAGTGCCAACGCAGCGGCGGTGCGTGCCGAACTAGTTGTACAGCGAAGTGATGCACCCACGCTCATCGATTTACGGCGTCATCGCTGATTCGCCAGGCCGCACCCAATGTCCAGCGAGAACGCGCCGAATTTTGATTCCGAAGACGACCACCACAGGTTCGAGTCGGTCGAATCGTCAGCGCACATCGACACCGACGCTGCCTACGCCGCAATCCGAAGTGCTCGAAATCTTGCCACCAGCGCGCGCGTCGAATTCCTCGGCGTCGAGGATCCGCGCGAACTGTTTGGAGACGAGGACGCAACGTGGACCGATCTGTATTTCGAAGAGGTCACCGAGATTGAGGATGAGCTCGAAATTCTCCACCGCTATTTAGCACGCACGGAAGACCTTCTCGCCGAGGCCTGGTTCTACACCATCGAGTGCGAAATCGCAGTGCTCGGCCTGGCCTGTGGCCTCACCGGAGCTGAGGATGACCGCCTCGAGCCAACCCAGATCCGAGAAACGTTTGCGTCGGCTTGGCTCCATGTTGCTCACGCGTGCGAGCTTCCCGAATATCGCTACGTCCGCGAATCCGATCGGCCGCTTGCGTTGGCCCAGCGACTTCGCACCATCACGAAGGATTTCTTTTCGGAAGTTTCTCGCGGCATAGCTGCGCACACTGCAACGCTCCGGGAGATTGTCGACGGCCATTGCCTCTACGACGAAATTCTCCAAGAGCTCCCCGCCGACCACCTGTTTGCGGGACTCGCCAATCTCGACGCTGCAGCCCAGGTACGCACCCAGCTCGATCTGCTCGCCCCCGGTGAAGATCAGCGCTTGTTCATGACCGCGTCGAATCGGTATCAGAATCGCGCCATGAAAGCGTTGCGGAGCGCAGCATCAGCATCTACGCCAGCAGAAATCTGTACTGCAGCGTACGCGGCATTCACCCTCGTCACGCTGGCAAATAACCGAGGAGTACAACACGCTATTGAGGCGCTGAGTACCGGGCATGACTTGCTCACCATGGTCGACGATCCTGAAGCGCAGCTATTCATCGCGCATCGAAATGCCGAGCTGCACCTGGGCACTTTGAGTCCCCTTGCCAGTGTCGACGCGCTGATGCACAGTCCGTCCAACGAAACTCGATTGGCAGATACGGTGAACACGCTGGTGGAGCACGGCACGCTTCGCATCCGCAACGGCCGCATCTTCGGCGCACTTGCGCCCCTGCGCGAGGCGTACCGCATGGTCGACGCCACCAACGATGCCGAAACCATTCTCGCCGTTGCGGCGCCGCTGCAGTACGCACTCACCGAAGCAACCACGCGGGCATGCGCCGAGTTTGTGCTGCGTGACAGCCTTCGCCACATTTCTGCTCAACGCGAGCTCCAACTCCATGCCGCCAACCTGATCGAGGCCCATCAAGTTGCATTGCGCTGCACTGCGGTGTTGACACGATCCGACCGTCCCGACAACGCGTTTCATGCAATTGTTGAGGCATGGGAACACCTCACACGATTTACCATGCTGGTCGACGCGCGTGCATTCCCGGTCGAGACACTCGAGCGAACCAGCTTTGATCTCCGGAATTCCGGTAACCCGGAATGGGCGGCATTGTGTGCCGCGCAACAAGCAGATGTCCTTGCGGCGCGTGGAGATTTTGACGATGCTCGCACGCACGCCGAGCGGGCCCTTCAGCTTTACCGGGAAGGGGAGCTTGGTCGCCGGATTACTAATGCCGCCCGCACCTGGATGCTTGACGCATGGCCCCAGCAATCCATCCGTTTCGCCTTCGACGCAGTCGAAGTATGGCGTACCCGAGTACAGAACGGATCCTGGATTGATGGCAGGAACCTGTTTGAACGACTCGTCAACGCATCCAGTGCGGGCGCCCTTGCGCAACTCGCACAAACGCAGCGTTCTGAGTGGCGCGCGCCGTCACTGGAACTGGCCAGCGCCGACCAGGAGGGACCCGCGACGAGATCGGAGTTAGCTGCGCTGGGAGGTCGCGCCCTCCTCTTTCGAGCAGAGGTGCTGTCTGCATTGGGCCTGCACCTCGAAATGCAATCGACGTATGCCAGCGCCCGGCGCTCGTTCCGAGAAGCGGACGATCTGGTCGGTGAGCTGGAATGCGAGCTCAGTGAGAATCGGTTCCCCGACGCAGGGCCGGACCAGCCCAGCTTTGGACCAGATCGTTAGCGCCTCGCCACCACCGGTGCCATGCGACCGGTTCCGCGCTCGAGAGCGGAGGGGGACACTTCACCGTCATCGTCGGTCGCATCCGCCTCGTGGTACTCGGCTTCGACGTTGACGGACCACACGTCATGGTCCGCACCGCAGATGTTCTCGACCGCGAGCATTGCGGTATACATCGAATGATCCTGGTTGTTGTATTTGTGCATGCCGTTGCGGCCCACGGGGTGCACGTTGGTGACGTGCTCGGTCAACCAGGCGCGAATCGTCGCGACGTTGGTGTGATAGTCGGCGTCGTAGACGGGATAGGCCTTTGGCATACGCACGACATAGCCTGCTTCGACCGAGCCTGGGGTGACGAGGCCAAGGCGCTCGAGTTCTTTGGTACCGAGGACTACGAGCGCGTCATCATCAAGGTTCCAGACATCGTCACCAACATTGACGAAATACTCAAGACCCAGACAGGTTCGCCCCTCTTTGACCAAGTACGGCGACCAGGAACCAAAGTTTTGGATGCGGCCCACTTTGACGCCCGGATCATGGATATAGATCCAATTGTCGGGAAAACCATTGGCGTGAGGGACAACGAGCGCAACGGTCAAAAAGTCACGGTGCTTGAGTCCGCGTGCTGCGTCGAGAACCGGTGCCGGCGGTGCTGGTTCGAGTGCCAACACCAATTCGTTGATCGGCATCGAGGACAGCACTTGGTCGGCCCGGTAGGTCGTCGTGGCACCATCATTGGTTACTGCAACCTCGTACGCGCGACCCTGCGCGTGGCGAATCCCGGTGACCGGGCTCTCGAAGTGCACTTTTGCGCCCGCAGCCGTAACGAGTTCGGTGCAGCGCTCCCACATCTGTCCGGGACCGTACTTGGGGTAGTTGAACTCTTCGATCAGGCTGGTGACTTGTTTGCCCTTGGCGCGCCCTTTCTTGATGGCTTTCGGCGTAAGGGCGTCAACGACCGCTTTGATCAACGAGAGATCTTTGATGCGTTGCGCACCCCAGTCGGCTTGCAACGCAGTGGCGGGCACGCCCCATACCTTCTCGGTGTAGGTCTTAAAGAAGGTGCGATACAAGCGCCAGCCAAAGCGCGCCGCGGTAAAGCCTTCGAAGGTGCTTTGGTCCTTGGGGGGACGGATGCGCACCCACAGATAGGACGCCACACACCGCAATGCTTCGAAAATTCCCAAATTGCGGAGCGCATTCATAGGTTTGAGCGGATAGTCGTAGAGCTTGCCGTTATAGAAAATGCGGCTCATGCGGGGTCGGCGCAAGAATTCGTCGGCCCCAAGGATCTCGAACCAGAGATCATCGACGGCTTTGACCTTGGTAAAGAACCGGTGGCCACCGATGTCGAAACGCCAGCCGTCACGCTCTGCGGTGCGCGAGATGCCGCCCACCACGGTGTCGGCTTCGAGGACGGTTGGCAACACACCCCGCTGCACGAGTTTGTACGCGGCGGTCAGCCCGGCTGGGCCGGCACCGATGATGACGACCTCGTGCGGCTCAGTGGTGTGGTCATTACGGGAGCGCTCGAAGCTGCGCATGATCTCAAGATCATCGTCGTTACTCATTGCTCCGGTCGCGTCGAGCGCGTCATCGGGCGTGAACTGTTCGGAATGCGTCATGTCCTACCTGACTCACAATGGGGGGCGGCGGGAGTCTACGGAATGGGTTCGCCGAGCCGCAGGCCCCCAGGTCAGGACGGGCAGATCGCGTCATTGGCGCGTCCCCTACACCGCACCTGGCGGGCGCGCCCGTATTGCTCAGCGCGACGAACCCGCGAATTCGGCGAGGCCTTGCGCTTCGCCGTAGCGGGAATCCGGAAAGAATCGATCCTTGCGGCGTCGCACTTCAGAGAGGCGATCGAGGATCGCATCACACGTTCCGGTGACATGGCGATACCCCTCTTGCCATACCACCCAAATGGTGGTGCCGGGGCCAGCAAGTGCCAATGCATCATTGGCGAAAGTCGTCGGGGCAACGCTGCGCATGCGAGTCGCGTAGTCGGTCCAATCGATTCGAGACGGATCACTGCTATCGGGGAACGCGCGTTGCACCAGACCTGTCGGCATAAGGCGTGATGCGTCCGGACCGAGCTGGTCGGGGCAATACAAGACCAGATCGCCGGGCTTGGCGTCCGCGCGCATCACGGCTGCGACCGCTCCGGCTTGGGTGCGCGGGGCGCGCACGACATGCCAAGACGTGACGAGGCCAAAGCCGGTGAACACAATGAGCAGGCCCACCACGATCCGTCGGTCACGAAAGGCGGTCAGGCCAAAGGCAACGGCGAGCACCACGAGTGGGAACACCACTGCGCCGTAGCGCACTTGCACCGCAGCGCCGAGGACCCACGCAATACTGAGTGCAAGCAGTGCGGTTGCACCAGCGGCGAGCGTCATCATGCGTACACCGCGTACCGTGCGCAGGTCGATCTGGATGAGGGTGGGGCTTTCGGGTCGACCGAAGAGCGCAAGCGCACACAACAAGATGCTCGCAAGGACCAGGGGCCACGCCGCCCACCAATCACCGCCGTGAAAATCGATAAGCATCCAGGCCATCGCGAGCGGCGGGGCGGGTGGCGCACCCCAGGGTGTTCCGGTGTGGGTCATCTGGTACGCCAAGGTCGGCAACCACGGCACAAACGCCAACGATCCCAGTATCAATGCAAGGACGGCGCGTCGCGGGGCGAGCCGCGCATCGGGATCACTGAAGCGCCAGGCCGCAATGCATCCCAGCCCAACGACCGCGATGAGATATAGCGACCAGTAGTGGTTATACAACAGCGCAGCGGTGCACGCGGCCACGGCGAAGGTGCGGGGCCAGGTCGGTCGCTCGATGAGGGATTGCAGTGCGACGATACCGGCAAACACAAGCACGATCTGCAACGAGTACATACGCGCTTCGGTGGCATAGCGTGCAGCAAACGGCGAGGACGCAACGAGAAGGACTGCACCCCACGCGCCCACACGGGTTGCGGCCGGGCCTCGGTCGCGAGCAATGCGCCCGCCGGCAATGTAGGCGAGCGGCAGGGCGATCAGGCTGAGGAGCGCAGGAAGGGCGCGCACTGACGCAGTGCTCGATCCGAATACGGAGATCCAAACGTGCAACAACACATAGGTCAGCGGGGGTGCGCCGTCCACGCGCAATGCGCCGGGTATGTCGCGCAACGGGAGCGCTGCAATGTTGGTCGTGATGGCTTCGTCGAGCCACAGCGGCGAGCGGGCTAAGAACCGCAGGACTATTGCGGCGACGAGGACCGAAGCAATAGCGATTATTGCGATGAGACGCAATGGCGGAAATGTGCGGGTATTGCGCAAGGCGGATGAGGGCGCAGATTGTGAGGATGCAGGCCGGGCGGATGCGGTTCCCGATGGGGTGGCCATAACCGGCCAGGCTACCGGGGTGCCACACCGACCCCCAATTCCGGGTTACTTCGGGCAGGCGCGAGTGTTGTTGAGC
>JBMOIW010000076.1:0-9592 GCA_049317145.1 Acidimicrobiia bacterium | reverse complement strand
ATATCAGCGCGGCCCGCGATTACTCGCTGATCCGGCTGCGGATGATCCGGAGGCATTTGCAGTCGCTGCTTCGCGTTGCGCCCTTCGGAGATCACCTCGTGCGTCATCGAGGCGATTGTTGAGTCGAATAACGCGCCCTTCCAGGTCCGCAATGCGCTGCGCGATTCTGCTGCGGGACGTGAGCCCGCCTTCCTTGTATTGGCGGACCTTTAGGGTGAATGCTTCAGTGATTTGCATCGCTGCTGACGATTGTGTTTCAAACGTGACAACGCGCGCGTTGTACTCCTCGACAAATTGGGTCGCAGAACTGCCGCCCCAGTCTTGGGGTTGAAGCGAGATGTTGAGATGCGAGGGGAGCTCATCGCTGAGGCAGTAATACGCTTGCGCAGCCAGGGTTTTCAGATCGCAGTTTGCAATGAGCTCGGCGATCTTCATGTCGGCGATCTTGAGTTTTTCGATGCGCTGTGCGACATGGGCGATCTCTTTTTCGAGATTGTGGATCGCCGTGTAATACGGTGCAAGAGAACCTGTTGGTCGTGACCCCGGCGGCATGGTTACCCTCCCCCTCATCTGCATGGCATCGAAATGCGCGGTTCGTTGGAACACCTCGGGGATGTTCCTCGGGGGAGGAGTCGGCCACCGAAAGACCGTCATGCCGTGACGCAGCAAAAAACCGACACGGGTCGCGTGAATGTGGTGAGTCGGCCGATACGCCGGATTCTGTCGCCGGTCGCAGGTGCGACCGGGGGCGGCCATCCCTCTCGGCGGACGATTGCTCGTTCGCTCCTTCGCGCCCGTTGCCGGACGCGCGTTGCGGCCTACCCGGGACTCATAACGGGCCGAGCACCCTGGTCCCTATCTGGCCTTGCTCCGGATGGGGTTTGCCTAGCCGGACGAGTTGCCCCGCCCGCTGGTGCGCTCTTACCGCACCGTTTCACCCTTACCTGTGTCGGATGATCCGACCATCGGCGGTTTGCTTTCTGTGGCACTTTCCTGCGGGTCGCCCCGACTGGCCGTTAGCCAGCATCCTTGCTCGGTGGAGTCCGGACGTTCCTCGGATCAGCGGTTGCTGATACGCGGCCGCCTGGCCGACTCACCACGCATGCATCGTGCCAAAAAACGCAGGGTTCATGCATCCTTGGATCAAATCCCGCACTGTGTCTGGGGTGTTGGGACGGGCAACCAGGTTGCATAGAAGGGAAACGCAGAGTGCCAGGACTACACTCCGGCGGTTCGTCCAAGTCGCAGAGAGGCCCCCGTGCGGTATTACGTCACCACCGCAATTCCCTACGTCAACGGTGCGCCCCACGTTGGGCACGCGCTTGGGCTCATCGAGGTCGATGTCCTGGCGCGGTTTCACCGGATGCTCGGCGACGAGACGCGCTCGCAATCCGGAACTGATGACAATGCACTCAAAAACGTCCAGAGCGCTGAAGCTCAAGGGATGGCTCCGGGCGAGTATGTGGCGATGGTGGCCGAAAACTTTCAGCAGCTTGCCGCCACGCTCGACATCACGTTCGATGATTTCGTCAAGACCGGCTCCGACCCGCGCCATGCGCCGGCGGTAGAGAAGATCTGGAACGCGTGCGCCGCGTCCGGCGACTTTTACCGTAAGTCCTACGAAGGGCTGTACTGCCAGGGATGCGAGGCGTTCTACGGTGAAGAGGAGCTCACCGACGGCAAATGCCCCGAACACGGGGTGGCGCCAGAGCTCGTGCACGAGAACAACTACTTCTTCCGGTTGAGCAAGTACCAAGACCAACTGCACGACCTGATCTCGCGCGATGTGCTCAAAGTCAGTCCTGAGTCGCGCAAACGCGAGGTGCTCGCGTTCATCGAGCGTGGACTCGAAGACTTCTCGACGTCGCGCTCAATGGAGCGGGCCCGCGGCTGGGGAATCCCAGTGCCGGGCGATCCCGAGCAAGTGATTTACGTCTGGTTCGATGCGCTCACCAACTACATCACCGGCCCCGGCTACGGGACCGACGACACCACCTTTGATTATTGGTGGGACAACGCCGATGCGCGCGTGCATGTGATTGGCAAGGGCATCCTGCGGTTCCACACGATGTATTGGCCCGCCATGTTGCTGTCCGCTGGAGTGAAGCTGCCGACGCAGGTGTTCATTCACGAGTACCTCACTGCCAACGGCGCCAAGATCGGGAAGTCGACCGGCAACTCCGTCGATCCAGTCCGCCTCGTCGAGCAGTACGGCTCGGACGCATTGCGCTGGTGGATGACCGCTGAGGTGGGGCTCGCCGGCGACACCGACTTCACCGAGGCGCGATTGGTCGCACGTGCGAACGAAGACTTGGCGAACAACCTCGGCAACTTGGTCAACCGAACGGTGTCGATGGTGAACCGCTACCGCGACGGCGCCGTGCCGGCGCTGGCGTCGGAGAACGCCGCGGCGGGCGAGCTGCGCGCGGCGCGTGACAACGCCCTTGCCGCAATGACCGTTGCAATGGACGCGTACGACTTTCGTCGGGCTGCCCAGGTCGTCACCGATCTCGGCGACATTGCGAACCGCTACGTCGAAGATCAAGCGCCGTGGGCATTGGCGAAAGCCGAAAAGACCGGCGCTGATCCCGCCGTGCTGGATGCGGTTCTGGCCGAGCTCGTGGTCTCGTGTCGGGCGATTGCGCAGCTGTTGGAGCCGTTTACCCCCAAGGGTGCGGCCATGATGCGCGCCCAACTCGGTGATGGCGATCGCGTCGGAACAGCCGAACCGATCTTCCGCAAACTCGAACTGTCTACGGTCGAGTAATCGCCGTTCGTTATCCGACGGCGTGCATGCCCATCGCGCCGAGCACGATGAGCATGATGCCGAAACTCAGAATGCCGATCAGTGATGCGAGATCGCGTCGGTGTTCGCCTTTCGGAGCAAAGAGCACCATCACGCCGCATGCTGCGAGGTAGATCCCGAAGGTCAAGAACGTTCCAGCTTCGACCGCGAGACCCCAATCGAGGATGACGGCGAGCACCGCAACAACACCCCAAGCGAGGTTGGCGATCCCAACTTCGATCTGAAAGTTGTTGCGTACCCCGAGATCCCAACCCATGCGCGCGGCATCCGAGCGGTGGAGGAGCGAATGGCGAACGAAGGACAAGATCCCTCCGGCGCCGACTGCCAGCAGGGTTGCCCACGTGAGCGACGCCGGTTTATGGCCGATCGTGATGAACCCGATGAACAGTCCGGCAGCACCCACGGCGTAGGTGAGGCCCATGACGATCGCCGAGGGACGCGGGCTGGCAGCGGAAGGTGTTGTGTCGGTCATGCCGACAATCTACGAACTGAATGGTGCACGCGGAGGGATTGCTAGCGCGTCGGTGGTGTAACGCCCTGCGCTTGGGCCATGAACGCATCGACTTGGCGTTGTTGTTCGGAGGCATCCCACCCGAGTTCGGGGGCCAGGAGCGCGGCAACTGTTGGGGCGGCTGCGATGGTGGCGGCGTGATCCAGCATGAGGGCACGCGTGCGTCGCTCCAACACATCACTGAGCGTCAATGCCATCTCGTAGCGCGCGGCATAGATCGCTTCGGCGCGCACATACGGCAGTCCGGGTACCAAGGGTGCTGCGAGGGACGGATCGTCGCGAAGCAGTTGCACAATCGCGGCAGTGAGCCCGCCGTGCCGTCCGGCGAGATGTGCGCACAACGAACGCGAGATTCCCAAACGCTCGGCGGCCCCATCGCGGTGGAGCGCGCTTGCGCCGGTGGCGCCATGCAGTTTGAGTCGACGGGTGCGGGAGCGCCCCACCCGTCGATCGGGAAACGCGTGGCGTGCGACGTCGATGGTGTCCTCGGCCATCTCGCGATACGCCGTGAGCTTGCCGCCGGTCACGGTAATGAGCCCGTTGTGATCATCGACGATGACGTGGCGACGCGACACGTCGGCCGTGGCTGCGCCGGAATCGGATGACGTTGCAATGAGGGGACGGAGTCCCGCCCAGGTTCCGATGATCTCGTCGGCGCGAATTGGGGTGCGCAGCACTTCGTTCACGGTCATGAGCACGTTCGCAACATCCTCGGACGTGCACGTTGGTGTGTCACGGTCGCCGTCGTACGCCGTATCTGTGGTACCGAGGTAGACGTACTCACCCCACGGAATGATGAACACCACGCGTCCCTCGCCAGCAACTTCAAGGATGGCCGCACCATCAATGGGAAGCCGGCCACGGGGAATCGTGATGTGCACCCCTTTGGCCGGGCGCACGTGCAGGGGAGCGTCGGCGTGTTGGCCACGGACGGTATCGGCCCATACTCCGGTTGCGTTGATGACCACGCGTGCGCGAATGGCAAACGTGTCGCCGGTGAGACAGTCGCGCGCGTGGACCCCATGCACACGTCCGTCGTGTTCGATGAGCGAGGTCGCTTCGACGTAGTTCGCAAGCGGGACCTGAAACTCGAGCGCGGCGGTGGTCGCAATCGAAAGCGTGAGGCGAGCATCGTCGGCCTGACCATCGAGATACGAAAACGCACGCGTGACGCGATCGGTGTTGAGATCCGGGATGCGGCGCTCCGCTTCGGTAACGGATATCCGCCGATGCAGCTTGCCGACGCGCCACCCCCCGAGCGCGTCATATAACCAGAGACCCGCGGTGGCGAGGGTGGCAGTGGCGCGCGCAGTGCGCCGCTTGGCGCCGACAATGACCGGAAAAGTGAACGGAACGGTGTGCACGAGATGCGGTGCATTGCGCAACAAACGCTGCCGTTCCCGCAAGCCTTCCGCGACGAGTCCGAACTCGTACTGACGCAAGTACCGCAAGCCGCCGTGGATCAGCTTCGAAGAGCGCGACGATGTCCCGGACGCAAAGTCGTGGCGTTCGATGAGGGCGCAGCGCAACCCGCGCGTCGCGGCATCAAGCGCGACCCCGACGCCACTGATACCGCCTCCGATGACGAGGACGTCAAAGGCCTCGTGCTCCAGACGCGCGAGTGCAGCAGCGCGCGTCGTGCGGTTCACGGGCGCTCGCCAGTGAACGCCGGTGCTTCGTCATCGTGAACCAGCTCGCGTACCGGCACTCGGAATCCGTCGTTGAGGACGCGGCCCACTGCCTTGTACTTCGAAATGATCACGATCGCAGCTAGGACGAGGTACACCACGCCTACGCCGTAGCGCTCTGCGGCACGCCAGCTCTCGGGTACGACGGCACCGATAGCGAATTGCGACAAGAACAATCCGAGCAACATCGCGCCTTCGCGCACGCTGAATTTGCGATTCGAGAGCACTGCCACGGCAAACGCCGATTGGGCTGCGGTCAAGAACAACTCTTCGCGCTGCAGCGCGTCCAGCGGTAACCCGTGGAGTGCTCCCGAGGAGATGGCGAACACAATCGGGAGCGTGCCCACGAGGAGCGTCCACTGGTTGACCTTGGAGGATATGAGGGTGCCGAGTCCAGCATTCGTGTTGAGGCGCCACGCGAAGAGGCCAGCGACCAACAATTCGGGCGCCTCGGACGCGAGCGGTGCAACCCACTGGACCAATAAGAACGTGCTGACACCAAACGACTCGCCGGTTTGCACCAACGATTCCGCGAAACGCTCGGCGCACAACACAATCGCGCCAGCGGCATAGAGGAGCAGTGCGGCAACAACGAGGCGGCGGCGCAGCGGTGCGAGGCGGGCCAAGAGTTGCGGCGGACCGACAAAGTCAGGTTCTTCGGCCGGCGCTTTGGCGAGACGCGCGACGTACAACCCGTACAGCAACACCAAGATGCCTGCGTCGATCAGGGTGAGCGTGTGCTTGAACGGCAGCGAGAGTGAATACAGCGTTGCCGCGGCGAGGAATGCGATCTCGATGGCGTGCGAACGCTCGAGCGCAATGTCGGTGTCGAGCGGGCCGGTGTATTTTTTGCGGCGCGCAATGCGATGCATGCGCCACGCAGCCAGGAACACGACCATGGACCAGCCCACACCAATCAACAATCGGTTCGACCCCGTCATGTTGGCGAGTGCGAGCGGTGCGTATTCGGCCGGGTTCTTGCCTGCTTTCCATGCGAACACAAAGTCCACGGCGTATTCCGGCAGCACTGCGATGAGCGCAATGAGCGCGAGGGCCAAGCCCTGCGAAACGTCGAGTTGTACGACTTCGCCGGCCCACGCGAGCAAAAAGGCTGCACCCACGATTGCGAATCCGTACACAAACGCGGCAACCAGCGTTGCGGGATGTGCCCCGGAGAGTTTCAGCGCAATGCCCGGTACACACAGGGCTCCGGCGGCAACAATGGCCAGGAGCTGGCGGGCTCCGCTGCCGGGACGAGCCGGCTCGGCAACATCGGCGTGGGTGAGGGGCGCGGTGGTGTCGGACATTCTCGGGATCCTAGGGGCGACACTGAGCCCCGCCTGGTGTAGGCGGTACGCCCGGTATTGCTCGTGGGCGGTACGCCCGGTATTGCTCGTGGGCGGTACGCCCGGTATTGCTCGTGGGCGGTACGCCCGGTATGCCCCGGGGAGGGAATGTTTGACTCATCTTCGGCGTCGATTCGGCCGATGACACCAGTACCTCCGGACGGTCCGGAGACAGGAGGCGAGCGTGCGTAAGCTCCAAGAGCGTCCGAACCTCGCATGGCAAGCCTTGGCTCGTTGCCATGGTGTGCCCGCGGAGGTGTTCTATCCGCTTACTGATGAAGAAGCGGAAGAACCCAAGGCAATCTGCGCCGTATGTCCGGTGCGGGAGGCCTGTCTCGAATATGCCATCACCACTCGGGAAAAAGAAGGAGTCTGGGGCGGCCTGACCGAACGGGAGCGTCGCCGGCTTATCCGCCGCCGCCGCCGTTCGGCGTAATCGCGCCCAACCGGCCCAAGGCCTGGCCTGAGATGGCCGGTAGGATCCCGGTTCCCATGGACTTCGATCTTTCCCCGGAATACGCCGAGTTGCAGGCGGCGGTCCGCAAACTCGCGCGCGACCACGTTGCTCCCGTTGCCCGAGAGATCGATCAAACCCAGACCTACCCCGACGATTTGTACCGCCGATTCGTCGCGGCCGGGCTCACCGGATTGTGCATCCCTGAGCAGTACGGCGGGAGTGATGCCGGCATTCTCGGGCTGTCCCTCGCCATCGAAGAGGTCGCCAAGTATTCGAATGCTGCGGCATTGATGTTGTTGCTGACCCGACTTCCTACCGGTCCGGTGATGATTGCCGGCACGCCCGAGCAATGCGAACGTTACGTACGTCCAATCGCAGACGGGTCAATGCGGGCGGCCTTCGGGTTGTCCGAACCGCAAGCGGGCAGTGACGTCATGGGGATGCGCACCCGTGCAGTGCACGACGGTGACGACTGGGTGCTCACCGGGACGAAGTGTTGGATCTCGGGTGTGGTGCAGGCCGACTGGTATGTGGTGTTCGCAAAAACGGGTCCCGTGGAGTCGCGCGCGCATGATGCAATCAGCGCGTTCATTGTCGATCGCGCAACTCCGGGTGTCAGCGTTGGGCGTACCGACAACAAGATGGGCGTCAAAGGGGTCGATACCGGCGAACTTATTCTCGATGGCGCGCGCGTTCCGGCTGCCAATGTGATCGGCGAAATTGGCGGATTCCGCCTGGCGATGCTGGCCCTCAACGCAATGCGTCCCATCGTGGCGGCGCGCGGAATCGGGTTGGCGGAGGGCGCGTTGATGTACGCCGTCGAATACATCAAGTCCCGCGAAGCGTTCGGCGCCACGATCGCAGACATGCAGGGCATGCGTTGGAAGATTGGCGAGCTGGCCGCCGAAATCGAAGCGGCGCGCCTGTTGACCCTTCGCGCAGCAGTGCTCGCCGACCAAGGCCGCTTTACCAAAGAGTGGGTGCCCTACCTCTCGATGAGTAAGTACTACGCCACCGAATTGGCAGTGAAAGTTTCGGGCGAGGCGCTCCAGATGATGGGTGCCGCCGGATACATGGAAGACCATCCGCTCGAGCAGTACTACCGCGACGCTAAACAGCTCACGATCGTCGAGGGCACAAGCCAAGTGCAACTCGGACTCATTGCGGCAGGCGTGTTGCACCACGATCTGTGGTGGGACTGATGCAGCCGTTACAGGATGCGATTGCGCGCGCCATGCGGGCCGAGACCTTGCCCGACGAATTTGTGGCAAATGCGTTCGCCGAGATTCTCGAAGGCAACGCGAACGATGTGCAGATTGCTGCATTCGGCGTTGCGATGCGCGCCAAGGGCGAAGCGCCTTCTGAGTTGGCAGCACTGGTGCGCACGATGCTCTCGTACGCCGAGCGCGTGCAACTTCCCGATGGCCTGGCATGTATCGACACCTGCGGAACCGGCGGCGATCAGTTGGGATCGGTGAACGTCAGCACGATGGCCGCGCTCATTGCTGCGGGTGCCGGCGCGCGTGTCGCCAAGCATGGCAACCGGGCCGCGTCGTCGCAGTGCGGGAGCGCCGATGTTCTCGAAGCGTTGGGCGTCGTGATCGATCTCGGTCCTGATGACGTCGCGCAATGCATTGCGCGTGCGGGTATCGGATTCTGTTTCGCGCCGCGCTTTCATCCGGCCTGGCGTCACGCCGCTGCGGCGCGCCGTGCGTTGGGCGTGCCCACCACCTTTAACGTCTTGGGGCCACTGGCGAACCCGGCGGGCGCGCGCCGACAAGTCCTTGGGGTTGCCGATCCGGCGTTGGCTCCCCGTTTGGCCGAAGCGTTGCGTGCGCTGGGCACGGAATACGCATTGGTGGTGTGGAGCCACGACGGCCTCGATGAACTTTCCACCACCGCGGCGGCCACGGTGCATGAAGTGCGCCCCGATGGGGTGACGCGTTCCGAATGGGATCCTCAAGCGTTTGGGATTGCCCCGGCTTCGATCGACGATCTTGCTGGGGGCGACGCGGCCCACAACGCTGCGATCGTACGTGCCGTTTTGGCGGGCAAAACGGGCCCGGTTCGTGACATCGCGGTCTACAACGCCGCGGCTGCACTTCTCGTGGCGGGCCTCGCGCGTGATATCAGTGAGGGCATGCAGCAGGCGGCGGCGGCAATTGATGACGGTCGGGCCCAGGGCGCGCTTGATGCGCTCGTTGCGACCAGTCGAGCTGCGGCGGAGCGTGCTTGATGGCAGCGGCATTGCAATGCCCGCAGTGCGGGCGCAAACATCGCATCGACGGTCCGCAGAGCCAATCGTCGTTCCCCTGTGAGGATTGTGGCCAGCTCCTCAAAGTCCCGGCCTCGTTACGAGCGAATGGGTCATCGAGTGCAGGAAACGCTTCGGGCGCTTCGGGCGGGGCGATTGCGGCCGGTGCGGCTAGCGGCGCAATCATCGGATCGAATCTCGGGACGACGGCAGCGCCCGCCGCGCCCGCTCGACCGATCATTGGGCAAAACATGGCGCAGGCCGAAACGGGTCGTCGACTCGATGCCGACGCACGCAACCTGTACGCATTCGAAGACGACGAAGACTTCTTAGACGAGCCCGATACGACCGACCCGGGCATTGGAGCACGGGTGCGCCTTACGCGCTCGCAACGTCGTGCCGTCATGGCGAATCCGTTGCCGTGGTGGGGGCGGCTTCTGGCGTGGCTCGTTGCGCTGCCGGTTGCGGGTGCGATCGTGTTGATCCCGATGCGCATCGCGAGCTTCTTCTCGCGACCCTCGTTGAAGGGC
>JBMOIW010000075.1:0-9928 GCA_049317145.1 Acidimicrobiia bacterium | reverse complement strand
CGCCCGCGTCCGACGACGCCCGCGTCCGACGACGCCCGCGTCCGACGACGCCCGCGTCCGACGACGCCCGCTGGTGTCAGTGCCCGAATGCGAGGCGAGCTGCCGCAGCAAACCAAAGATCAGTGCATTCGTAGAGCACGCCCAAAATGCGGTCGAGTTCGGTGATCGAACAGTGCTCAAGGGCGATCCGACCATCGAGATACACATCACCATCGTCGCCAACAGAAAAACGCGCTCCATAAATCTCGCGATTGCGGCGCAACAGCCACGCCAGGAACGCAGCATTCGACACGGGAGGAGCCGGAAGAAAGAACAGCTCGTACTGAAGTGTTCGCTCGCGCAGCGTCAGATAGATCGTCGCGGCATCTCGGTCATCTGTTGTGAAGCGCACATACCAACGATCGATTTCCGGGTCGTACTCGACGTGTTGCACCCAGCGTTCGTGCACCACATCGGTAAAGAGGTGCGCATCGATTCGGCGCCGAACTTCGTCAATTTCGGCCGTCATCGGCGTGTCGGTTATCGGGTGCCGGCTGCTTGGCCGGGCTCGTCCGCAGTCGCGTCGGCAATGGTGTCGCCAGCGCCGTCGTCGGCACCGCCTGCATCGCGACGCAGGAACGACCGATAGACCTCGAGCAGCACTTGTTTTTGGCGTTCGGTGAGCTCGCCGGCAGTCAGCACCGCTGCTTCGACGTCGCGTCGACGCGGTGCCGGGTCGAGAAACCCTGCTCGTTCATACAATGTTTCCGCCGAGATGCGTAACGCTCCGGCAATCGAGTGCAAGATCTCGGCGCTTGGCTTACGTAAACCGCGTTCGATCTGACTGAGGTACGGGTTCGAGACTCCCGCAAGTTCGGCTAACCGCCGCACTGAGAGTTGCGCTGAGCGACGCTGCTCACGAATGAACTCGCCGACGTCGCGCACATGGGTTTCGATTCGCTCGGTAACCATTACTCGGTCGCGTGCTGCTGGCGGTTTGCAAGTTCAAGCTCGATGTTGTCGATAACGCCATGAAGCTTGCGTCGGGTCCCGGACAACTCGCCTTCGAACTCCCGCAGTCGCACGAGTGCTGACGCAAGGTCCGTGTCGGTAAGCACCGGAAGGTTGGCGAGTGTGTCGTCAGCCACCAGTGTCTCGAGCCCATCGTGCCAACGAAGATCACCTTCTGGTGCCAACTGAATCGGCACTCGAGCCGTCGTTGCCGGCGGACGCGTTTCGTTCCCCGCCAAAATTTTGGGGAGTGCTGCGATGAGATCACCGATCGAACCGCCGGCGGCGCGTCGCTCCTGTTCCGCCACGAGAATGTCGATGCGACCTTGGGCCAGTCGGCGCAGATACGAAACTTCGGTCTCGAGGGCTCGCGCGTGCTCCGCCATTTCGCTCAGGCGAGTATCACTCTGCGCGGCAAGGTCAGCAACGTACGCCGGTGCGAGGATCTCATCGAGCGTGATTGGAGTGCTCATATGCCCGACACGCTACTCCGCAGCCACCTCGGCGAGGCCATCCTTGATAACGACATCACCTTGGGGGTTGGTGGTCTCAAAGCCGTAGGTGGTGACGCCGCCCTCGGAGCGCAACTCCCAGAATTGCGTCGTGATGTCCTGACCTGGCAACACCGGCCGCGAGAACCGTACGGCCAAACGTCGCAAGCGCGTGGGATCGCCGCCGCCGACGGTGGTGGTGACCGCCCAGCTCACAAAGGCCATCGTGCATAACCCGTGAACGATGATGCCGGGAAGCCCCACGGCACGCGCGAACTCCTCATCGAGGTGAATAGGCATGCGGTCGCCCGACGCGTCGGCGTATCGAAACGTCTGATCGTCATCAATGCGCTGCGTGATCTCGGCGACTGGGTCGGCGGCCTTGGCGGCATCGTCGAGCATGTGCGCGGGCGCCGGCTCCCGCCGCCTTCACCATCAACGACCCCGCGAAAAAACGAGGTCATGAATTGCTCACAAACGAGCGTGCCCGCATCATCGCGTGACGCAACGTGGACGATGACCGTGGTCCCCGAAGGCTTGACCTGAATTCCTACGGGCGTCGCTATCGAATGCAACTGCATGCCGGGGGTAAGCGGGGCGAAAAACCGCATGTCTTGTTCGCCGTGTACAACCTTGAAGAGATGCTCCTCCGGTGTGACCGACGCCATCGCCTCGACCAGAGCGTTCCACACGGGAACCACCACAAAGACCGGCGGCGCGCAATCACCGCGCGTGTGCGCAGCAACGGGATCATTTGTTGCTGTGGCATACGCGCGCGTCGCGGCTGGGCTTATTGCGACAACATGCTCTTTTGACGCACGGCCAAGGGCCTCAACGTGAAACGGCATATCAGATCGGCGACGCGCCAGATCCGCGCGTGGGATCGGCCGGATGGGCCTGCAAACCAACGTTGGTCCGGGCAGTGGGAACTGCTTCGAGCCGCTCCGGGCTGATGGGCTCGCCCGTTACCTCGTCAACGCCGTACGTACCGTCATCAATGCGCCGCAACGCCGCTTCGATTTCGGCGAGTTCGGATTCGAGACTCTCGAGAATGGAAAAGTCTTTCTCGCGTTCGAACGTGTCGCTGCCACTGTCGGCCGGATGTTGGTCGTAGCCTGAGAGCTCGCTGCTGGCTTCCTGCTCGGAGCCATCTCCCATCTCATTACGGATGGATGCAATGAGCCCTTCGACTCTCGCTTGTTCATCCGCCAACCGCTGACGAGCGTCGATGTGATCAGTGTCTGCCATGAATCCACCCTACCCGGATCCCACGGCACTCACGACCCGTTCGACGGCGGGAAATTTCGCAACTCCTCGAGGGCATCCCGGACCATTGCGAGGCGGGCCTGGGGGCCCGGGGCACACAGCGCCCGATACGCGTCGTACGAGCCCAACCCGGCAACGCGCACCGCGGTGAAGGACGCGGCACTCGGATCAGTGGGGAGCAGCACCGGAAGTTCATCTGCGCTCCTGGCGCACAGTGCTTCTATTGCCGCGATCAGCGTCGTGCAATCGCCATCACATTCGTCCTGCCACTTCTCAACGCGCGCCCGAGGAAACGGATCATCCGGAAGCCACTCTTGGACTCGAAGCCGCGTTGTTGCGACGCAGGCCAGGAGGTAGCGAGTGTCGCCAACCTTCGAACCCGCCTGGACCGCCATCACCGTGCCGACCGAACTGCGACGATCACCGCCGCCGACTTCACTGCCGCGTTCAATGAGCACGGTGCCAAAGCTCGGTTGCGTCGACAAAAGCCCTTCGATCATTTGGCAGTACCGCGGTTCAAACACATGCAGGGTCAATGGTTCCCCCGGCAAATACACCTGCTCCAAAGGAAACATCGGGAGGACGTAGCTCACGGTTGTCTCCGCTCACGCACAAACATCGGCCCTACACTCTGGCCATGGATCTTGAGGCGCGGACCCGGCAACGACTCGCCGAAACATCCCAGCGCGTCACGACCGGTCGGCTGCGATTGGTGCGGGCAATCGCCCATATCGGACGACCCGCAACAATTGTGGAACTGCGCGCCAGCGATCCGTCGATCCCGCTCAGCTCCGCATACCGCAATCTGCAGGTGCTCGAAGATGCGGGCTTGGTGCATCGCGTCATCACCGATGATGCTCCCCGTTGGGAACTCGCGGAGGACTTCACCGGGCATCACCACCACCTCATATGTGATCGCTGCGGAAGCGTGACCGATGTCCCCCTGCCCGAACTCGAACGCGCAGTGCACGACGCGTTAACGAGCGCTCGGGTCGAGCATGGATTTGTAACGCACGCCCATCGGGTCGACCTCATCGGTTGGTGTGCGACCTGTCAACGACAAGCGTAGGCCCGCAATGCTGATACTTATTGTGGTGGCGCGCTCGGTGCTTGTCCGGCACTGAGCTGCTGCAGCATTCGTGCAAGTTGGGACTCCTCGATCTCGCCGGCCGTGCGCAGAACTACGTTGCCTGAACCGTCGATCCACACCAGGTACGGGAACGCTTGTTGCCCGTAGACCCGGGCCGCTGTTCCCTCTTTCGTGTCGACTAACACCGGCGCGTCCCAACGCGCACTGTCGAACCAGGCCGAGGGCGGGTAGTTGCCGCGCTCTTGGGCAACCGAAGTGGAAACCCCTACTAACGCAACATTGCTCGGCCAACTGCCGGCTTGGCGCAAGCGCGTGATGCGCGGGACCTCACGCTGGCAGTGCGGACACCAGTGCGCCAGAAATGCCATCACGGTCGGGCCCGTGCCTGGCGCAGTCACGGATTGCCCGCGGGTATCGACACCGCGCAACGTTGGTGCCGCCATTCCCACTGCGGGGTCGGGTGTCTTACCGGTATCGGCCGGGAGCGGAGTCCCGGACACGTCCACAACATCGGCGACCTCAACCCGATTTTTCGGCGATGACTTTTTGCCACCAAACACCGATGGTGCGGCAACGCTGATGATGAGAATGACCGCGAGCACACCAACAATTGCCGCACCCAAGATCACCGGAAAGGTCCAGGAGGATTTTGTTCCCCCGGAAGCCGTCGGCGAATAACGCGGTTTGGGCGGGCGAGCGGACTTCGGCATACAACTCCTACAAGCGCGGTTCGGACATTCTCGCAGGTGCCGTCGCCGAAGTGGGCTCAGCGGCTCGGTCATTGCGCCATTCACAAATCAGCAAGAGCGCAATCGCAACAAAACCGCTGAACGCCATCCAGGCGATGGTGACAAACCCCAGTCGGGTGAACCATGGGACCGAGCACGGCGTCTTGACGGAACATGCCGTGGTTTCGGCGAGTGTCGGCACGCGTTCCACAAGCCAGTGATAGAGCGCAATCGCCGATCCGATTACCGCAAGTCCAAATGCTACCCAGCGGGTCGAAATCCGAGCCGGACGCCACCAACCGATCGCGAGCACCGCGGCAATGGGATACATGCAAAACCGTTGGTACCAACACAGCTGGCACGGCGCAAAGCCCGCAGCCTCAGAGTAGAACAAGCTGCCGAACGTTGCCGTTGCGCCGATCGTCACGGCCAGTCCACGCGCCCACGGCGCAATGGTTTCGAACAAGACGGCACGCGCTCGTGCTGAACCGGTGGCATTGCCCACCAGCAAGACGCCGATACCAAGCGCCAGGAGATTTGCGGTTACGGCAAGTGCCACGAACATCATGGTCATCGCGTTGACACCGCCGGTCATCGGATCAAAACCTTGGTTTGTTGGGTGTTACGCGTAAAGGCGTCCACGTCCACCGTGACAATGAGGTTCCACGTTCCTTGGCGCGGGATGACAAACTGCGGGGCGTAGTAATGCCCTGGTGTCAATCGGCGTAGCGGAATGTCGAGCGATCCGAGATCGGAACGCTCCAAGCGTGCCGTCATCGCGTTGACGTCGTAGGGGATTCCGTCCGGGGTGAACGCCAACAAGTGCACATCATTCGGGCCGAGGGTTGCAGGTGCGATTGCGCCATCGATGCGAACCTTGGCGTCAACCATCTGTACAAACACGGGTTTTGCCAATGCTTCACGACCCGGGACCGTATTTACCAGGACCGCACTCGCCCCAAACACCCCAACCAAGAACACGACTTCGATCGCAATGGAACGACGCAACTTGCGGGCTACCACGCTCGGAGCGATGCCACCAGTGTCTGCGGTTTCTGTATTGGTTTCGCCGTCATCGGTATCGACACCGTTCGCAACAACGTCGCTTGGCTCCGCTGAATTGTCGCGGCGCCGGAGGTAGTCGCGTGCGTATGCCGCCAACGGCAACACGCACGCGAAGATCATCACCTTGACGATGAGTGCTTGCCCGTAGGCGGTTTCGGTGAGCGCCGAGAACGATCCGAGCTGCCGCCAGCCTTGCGCACTCCCGGTCAGGACAATCCCGATCACGCACCACAACGCAAGTGCCGAAAATCGTTGCGCGGCAGACCATTCGATCGGTTCGGTGCGCAATACCCCCCACGCCAACATCACGAGTCCCCCGAACCAGAGCGACACCAACATGAAGTGCATCACGTCGAGTGCGACTCCGATGCCAGGCAGCGGACCCGTTGCGGCATGCCCGGCGAACGAAACGCTTAACGCCAACGCGAGCACGAACACCGCCATGACTGCGACTGCCATGCGCTGCGGCACCGCACGTCGGCCCCAACGCCACCATGCGACGACCCCGGCAATAAGCGCGATCCGCACAATCAGCGCAGTGCCAACGCGCGTTTGCATGGTGTCGACGAGCAAGTCCCCGCGAAACATTTCTGTGAAACCGAGGCCGGCCGAATAGCTCCCTTGCGCAAGAAACACCAGAACCGTGCCCACAGCTGCAATCGCGCCTCCCCCGATGATGACGCTCGACGCGGCCCGCGGTGGCACACCGCGGCGCGCCCAGGTGGTTGCCGCGACGAGCGCACCGATCAGCAGTGCCATTCCGAGAAACGCCAGCATGCGGCCGATCGCTGCGAGCACCCCCACCGTGGTGCTCGCACCGCTTTGTGCGAGGTACCGATCGACCAACGCTTGGCCTGCGGTTCCCGAGATACTCGGCGCACCCACGCTGAACGTGTACGCGCCCTGGATGGGATGGCCGTCGAGCGACGTTGCTCGCCACACCACCACATACGTGCCATTGGCCAACGCAACGCCGCCACTGGTACTCGTACGCAACGGTGCGCGCACCAACAATCCATCTCCCGCTGGTTGTGCGCGTCCAGTGTCGACGCGCTGCCCCTCGGTGTCGAGCACACGCACCGGGCCGGGACCGAGCGTTACCGGTTCGTTGAACCGCAGTTCGATCGCGGCCGGTGCACTCGGAACAATTTGCCCAGGCCCTGGGGCCGCACCGACGAGTTGCGAGTGCGCGTAGGCCGGAACGCTTGCACCGAGCACTCCAGCGATCACAACCCAGATCCCGGCGAGCCCCGCGGCGCATCGAGCAACGAATCGGCGGTTCACGCCCTTGACGGTAGCGGGTCAAGACGCCCAAGTTGGGAGCGCGTGCCAGCGCTGATTCGACCGACATACCAAACGAGCCCGGCTCCAATCACCGCAATCCCGTGGCGCACCTCGTCGGTAGCTAATGCTCGACCTGCGGCAACATCGATCGCGGAAAGGCCAAGCAGGAGCACCGTGAGTACTACGAATACCGGGGCAATCGCTTGGGCGCGGTGGGGCTGGGCTGCGATGAAACAGCAGCAAAACGCGCATGCCAACCCGACCGCGGCAAGATGTCGCGCATCGTGTGCCGGGATGCCTCCACCCGGGGCAAACAGTTCCGGTAACGCTGCCAGCATTTGCACGAGCCCAATTACGACGAGGGGCCATCGCCAACGACGCACGGGCAAACTGTCGATAGCTCGGATCCGGTCCAGAATCATCGCCGCTTGATCGGGTATCTCCTCTGCTAGGTGCAGTCGAAGCATCGGCGCCGTTGCCGAAATGTCAGCGGCCCATTGGCGACACGTCACACACCGGGCGAGGTGCACCCGCAGCGCGTCCGACGGGACGCCGAGCAATTCGCCGTCCATCTGCGCGGAACATGCTTGCTGGATTTGCTCACAGGAGATTGTCATTCTTCTCGGTAGTCGATCCGACCCCAGCGTAAGTTCCCGATTACCGTCTCTCCTTGTGACGAAATCCAATATCGGAGCAGACTCCTGGACACCGCTGCTGCTCGCCGCCCAACGGGGCGATCGACTCGCGCTCACCGAACTCGTCCGAGCGGCGCAGCCGTCGGTATGGCGCCTGGCCGCCCATCTGGTCGACCGCACCGAAGCTGATGACCTCACCCAAGAGGCGTTCGTGCGCGCGTACCAGGCGCTTCCGAACTACCGCGCCGAATCTTCAGCCCGGACTTGGCTGCTCGCAATTGTTCGCCGCACGTGTATCGATGCGCTCCGCTCGCGTGCGCGTCGACGTAAGCGCGACGCGCGGATTCAGGACACCATCAGCGAGACATCTTCACCGGATAGCGCGCAACCGACTGCACTCCGCGAACTCATCGCGAATCTCGAACCCGATCGGCGCGAAGCGTTTGTGCTGACCCAGTGGATCGGCTGTTCGTATCAAGAAGCCGCCGAAATCTGCGGTGTACCGATTGGCACAATTCGATCGCGCGTCGCTCGCGCTCGCAGCGATCTGGTCACCGCGTGGGAGGAAACGGGCTCATGAGGTTCGCGCCCACTCGCAGCTGCCTCGTTGCCGCAGTCGTTGCTGTCCTCGGGATCCTGTCCCATCCGAGCATCGCGCACGCCCACGGCGTCGGCGGCGTTCCACCGACGAACTACACCTCCGTTGTCGACGTGGGTTCGCCCGGGATTTCGGAGGTGACGGTCAAAACGATTGACCTCGGCACGCGATTGGAACTCGTCAATCGCGGCACGACCACGCTCGTCGTGATCGGATACGAGAACGAGCCGTACTTGCGAGTCGGCCCAGATGGCGCGTTCGAAAACCGGCGATCGCCGACTACCTACCTCAATCGGACCATTACGCCCAGCGGACCGCCGCCGTCGAACGCTGATGCGAGCGCAACGCCGGAGTGGCGAAAACTTTCGGACGCCCCAGTACTCCGCTGGCACGATCATCGAGCCCACTGGATGGGTTCTACACCCAAGGTGGTGACTGCGGATCCGAACACCGCGCATCAGCTCACCACATGGGAGATACCAATTCGCGACGGCACCCAAGACCTCGGCATGATTCGCGGAACAATTTCGTGGGTCCCTCCGAGCTCGCCGTGGCCGTGGATTCTGCTGGCTATCGTGCTGGCACTCGCGCTTGCCGGTTGCGCCCGTCTTGTCATCGGGCGGCTCACCTGGATCGGTGCGTTGGCGATGAGTATTGCGACGGAACTTGTCGTGACGTTCGGTGCATACACATTTTCGGTTGCCCCGCTCATGTCGCGCCTGTTTGCCAATATCTACAACATTGCGGGCGTTCTTGTTGCGGCGGTTGCACTATTCGCAACATTGCGTCGCGATAAGCGAGCAGTTGCGCCGCTTGTGCTCATTGCGGGACTCGTCCTTGCGCTCGGCACCGGACTTCCGGGGTTCGGCGAACTCACCGCATCCCAACTTCCCACGACGTTGCCCACACCGCTAGCGCGTTGTGCAATCGCGCTCGCAATCGGTCTCGGCATTGGGCTGGCCGCAGCGGCCGCGCAATTTCTCCGCCCGGAGGGAACTTCGACCCCGCGGCAAACGACTACTCCAAGGCAAATCCCATCAACTGTGGAAACCAAGGAGCACCTGTGGTCAAGAAACGCCTCATCGTCGGGTTCGGCACCGTCGCAGCAATAGCCGTGAGTTTTGCTGCACCCGCGGGAGCCCACGTCACCGCCGATCCGGACACGGCACCTGCAAACAGTTACGCAACGGTGTTTTTCCAAGTGCCGCATGGCTGCAACGGCTCAGCAACCACGAAAATTGCGATGCAGATTCCCGACGGGGTGACGTCCGTCAAACCGGAGGCGATCGCCAGCTGGGTTGCGACGACATCCACGACACCCCTCGCGACCCCAGTCACGGCTGAAGGAAGAGAAGTCACCACCCGCGTGAATGAAGTGAGCTGGACTGGTGGCCCGCTATCGAATGACCAGTTCCAACGCTTTGGCGTGAGCATGAAACTCCCGGACAGCAAGGCTGGCACGGAACTCGCCTTCCCAGTCATTCAAACCTGCGTCCAAGGGACAACGAGCTGGACCGATATTGCCAAAAGCGGACAACCCGAGCCCGACCATCCCGCTCCGATGTTGACGCTCTCCGCTGCGGCTAGCAGTGATCAGCACGGGTCGAGCATGACATCCGATACAACCGACACACACGATTCCACGAGTCCGTGGACCTGGGTCGCGCTGGCATTGAGCGCTGTGAGTGTCGCGGTTGCAGCGGGCACCGCGATTGGGCTCACACGCAAGACTGGAAACCAAACGCCCGCCGCGTAGCGCGGGTGTGCGTCGCTGCACACCC
>JBMOIW010000074.1:0-10018 GCA_049317145.1 Acidimicrobiia bacterium | reverse complement strand
TAGCAAGTGCGCCCCGATACCGCCTGAGGTCCGGCAATCCGCCAGGTCAGCGGCCGTCGATCAGGTACCGGCGAGGCGTGCTACGACCGGTGCGAACTCCCGAAACACATCTTCGCCGACGATCCAGTAGCTGACGCCGTAGCGCTCCCGCCCTTCGATGCACTGGTCGATCAGCTCCTCGATTGTGCCAGCGAGCACCGCGTGACTGGCGAGCGCATCTTCGGGGCTTACGCCGAATGCCGGAGCCATAACTTCGGCGAGGCCCATGCGATCGTCGGTGACGGCGACCATGAACGAGCGGATCTGCAGCTCGAGATCATTGAACCGCGCCCCGGCCGCTTCACGAATCCACTCGAGTTTTTGTTGCCACATGTGCTCGAGCGAATCCTGGGCGGCGTCCGCCGTGATCTCGCCTTTGCGCAAGTTCGGATTGATCCCGATGATGTCCGCTCGCTGGGCGGCAATCGTCAACACACGTTTTCCCCCACCGCCGATGTTGATCGGAATATGCGCCTGTGCCGGCTTGGGCAACGCGTCGTACTCGGTGATGGTGTAGTGCTCACCGGTGTACGAGAACGCGCCGGGCGCAAAACATTGCTCCATGACATCGAGACCCTCGATCATGCGATCGATGCGCGCCCCCGCCGCGTCGTACGGCAACCCCAATGCGTCGTAGTCAGAGCGCATCCACCCCGCACCAATACCAAGCTCAACGCGCCCATTTGAGAGTTGGTCGAGCGTCGCCATCTCTTTGGCCAGGATCGCCGGATGTTTGTAGTCGTTGTCGAACACAAGCGCACCGACACGCAAGTTGGTCGTAGCGGCAGCAGCAATCGACAGTGCGACAACGGGCGCAAGTTCTTGGTCGACGAAATGATCCGGACAGGTCAGCGTCGCGTACCCAAGCGCTTCGACTTCGCGAGCAAAGTCTCCCCAGGATTGTTCCGGGCGCGACGAGCCGGTCTGGACACCAAAGCGAAACGGACGGGTGCGCGGAGTAACGGTCATATGGTCACCGTAGTCGCCGATACCCGCTCCTTTGACGTTTCCTCCCAACGCAAATTTCGTGGTTCAACACGGCGCCGGTGCCTGCGATAATTGACCCATGTCAAACGCCGAACTGTTCAACGAAACCCCCGAAGAGCGCGCTGCCCGCATAGACGCCGCTATTGCTACGGCACAGGCCGCCCTCGCCGGGGTCAATCCCGAGATCGTGTGGTCCAACGAGCTCATCAAGGAGCGCCGAGCTGAAGCGCTGCGTGATCTTCTTGATGAGACCAGCGCGTGATGATCGCGCTGGATGCATCGGCAGTCCTTGCCATTCTTCGAAACGAGTCTGGGGCCGAATCCGTGATCCGCGCCCTGCATAAGCACGCCGCCGTGATGAGCACTGCCAACCTGTCCGAGGTCCTACAAAAGGTTGCGTTCTTTGAGCAGGATCCCGAAATCGCCGAGCGGCTCCTCGATGCGATCGGCGTCATCTACGTTGAGCTCACGGAATCTCTAGCGCGACTCACCGCAGCGCTATACGAGGTGGCACCCGCGCTGAGCCTTGCTGACCGCACCTGCTTTGCAATCGCTCGGATCTTCGGTGCCCGAGCTATTACGTTTGATCACGTCTGGGCGCGCTACGCCGATGCTGCCGGGGTTGACGTGGAGTTGATCCGCGCTGCTTAGCGGTAGCCGGTCGAACCAAAGCCGCCGGTGGCGCGGGCACTCTCATCGAGTGACTCGACCACGACCCATTCGACCGGCACGAACTGTTGAATCACGAGCTGCGCGATGCGATCACCGCGGCGGACTTCGTAGGGCGTTGCCGGATCGGTGTTCACCAAAATGACCTTGAGCTCATCGCGATACCCCGCGTCGATCAGCCCCGGGGTGTTGAGCAACGTCACCCCGTGCTTGAGTGCCAGTCCCGATCGAGGCTGCACGAACCCCGCGCACCCCGGCGGGATCGCAACGGCAACGCCGGTCGGCACAAGCGCCCGTCCACCGCCGGGCAGCAACGTGACGTCTTCGCGGGCACGCAAATCGAGTCCGGCATCACCCGGATGTTGCGCGGTGGGGAGCGGAAGCTCGGGATCGAGTTGGCGGATGGCAATCGGGGTGAATTTCACGGGTCGGGAGCGTAGACGCCACTAGGCCGGGGGCGCAGACGCCGCTAGGCCAGCAGTGCCCAGATCACCTCGATGCCGAAGGCGCAAAACACCAGTCCCGTAATGACGTCCAGGATCTGGCGGGTTCGCCGCCGTTGCATCCATGTCTGCGCCGCGTGGACCCCGAGGGTGATACTCGAGAAGTACACGATCGCCATCGCAGCTTGCAGCACGCCGAGCACGAAGATGCGCTGCGGGGTGCCGGGCCCGCTGCCCGCAAACTGCGGCAAGAACGCCACGAAAAACAAAATCGCTTTGGCATTGAGCAAGTTGGTGAGCAGTCCTTTGCGTAAGGACCGGCCGGGGCCAAACGCGGCGTGTGGCTCGACGGGAGTGTCGTCGCTGGTGTGGGCCGGATCCCGACGCACGAACGCGTCCCGCAATGCCAAGACCCCAAGGAACGTCAAGTACGCGGCGCCCGCAATGCGCACCGTCGTGTACGCGACTGACGACGCATAGATGATTGCCGAAAGCCCAACGAGCGCGAGCGTTGCATGCACGAGCAACCCGCCGGCAATACCGAATGTTGCCGCAATGCCGTGACGGCGCCCGCGCGTCAGCGTGGAATGCACGACGAGCGCGAAATCCGGACCCGGGATGAGCAGCGCAACGACGCCGGCAACAACAAAGCCGAGCAGATTCACTGCGCTGCCCGCTGAGCGACTAGACGCTCGCGAGATCAGCGGCGAGCTCGGCGCGTTGTTCGTCGTTCAGCTCAGCGATCGCCTGATAGTCCGGGTGGTCGATTACCAAGCGCGTACCGGGTTCGCGCAGCTGTGCCGCTTGCGCGGGCGTGAAGTGGAACTTCATGTAATGCACCGTCGTCGTGGTTTCTTCTTCGCGTGTGAGCCGCTCAGCGTCGGGCTCGACGCCAACGACGCGCTCGCCGTTGGGCAGCCAGAAGCTCACAGCCTCGTGCACCCCGCGCAACTTGGGGAGCCACTCACGCAGCTGCGCCTCTGTCGTCAGCTCAAGAAACATCGAGGCACAAAGCTCGCCCGCATCGGGGATGAGCTCGTTGTACGTCTCGACCTCATGCGCGATCTGGACGTCGGTGAGCATGCGCTCCGCCCGCGCCATCTCTTGGATCTGGAACCGCATCGTGGTTGCGTTTTCGAACACGAAGGTGATGAATTCGCCAACCGCGATACGGCGACGCTTCTTGAGCGCGATGACCTCCGCCCGGAACGCGTCGCGTTCGGCTTCGTACGCCCGATGGTCTTTGATGTCGGCGACGGTGAGTTTTTGCATCATGCACCTTCCTCTATTCCGTAGGCGCGCGCCATGACCTGCAGGGGGTGCAGGGGCTGCTTGCCCGTTGCTTCGTTAATTGCGGTATTCGAAAGATTGCAGTCCCCCACGATGAGGTCTGCTTCGCTCTTGGCGACCTTTTCCATGAGCGGCGTTGCGATCTTCTTGGCCATCGCTACGTTTTCCTTGCGTAGTCCCCACGTGCCGTCGATGGCAGAACAACGGTTGAGAATCTCGACCTTGGCACCGGTGAGGCGCATCATCTCTGCGCTCTTGGGACCAACGTGTTGGGCTTGGTAGTGACAGGCCTGCTGCCACAAGATGCTCGAGTAGGTCGTTCCGTCGTAGTTGGTGTCGAGCGGCGCAACTCCGTGTTGCTTTACCAGATACTCAGCCGCATCAAAGGTGCGCTCCGCAACTTCGCGGGCCTCGGGAGTGCCGAGGAACGAGGGGTACTCACTGCGCAACGTGAATGCACATGTGGGCTGCGGGACCACGACATCTTTGCCGGCGCGCACATGCGGCAAGAGCGCAGCAATGTTTTTCTTGGCGTGCTCGCGGAACTTGTCAGTATCACCGGCGTCCAGCCACGGCATCCCGCAGCACACTTCGCCATCGGGGAGATCGCAGGCAATGCCGTTGCGCTCATAGACACCAACGAGCGCCTGTCCGATCGCCGGGTTTTGGTATTCGACGAGACACGTCGGGAACAATGCCACCGTGCCCCGCTCATGCGACGCACCGGTCACGCGGCTCCGGGTGCGCTTCCCGAACCACTTGGAGAAACGTTCTTTGGTGAACACCGGCAACATGCGATCTTTGGAGATACCCGTGACTTTCTCCAACAGATTGCGCACGGGCCGCACCTTGTTGCTGGAGTTCACGATCGGCGCGAACGTCGTTGCGACCTTGCCTTGTAAGTCGGTGCGCGCCAGTAACCGCGCGCCTTTCTCGACTCGGCCGTCGCGCGCCTGGATTGCGAGCGAACGCAACATCAGTCCCGGAAAGTCGATCTTCCAGTCCTGATCTTTGTCGGGCGTATACGGGCAGTTGATGTAACAGAGCTTGCATTGGAAGCACTCGTCCACGACCTGTTCGTGTACTGCGCTCGGGAGATCGTGGATGTGCTCGGCGTATTCGCCGTCGTCGATTGCCTTGAACAGCGTCTTAAACGAATAGCAGTACTTGATGCACAGGCGGCAATCTGCGCACTGGTGAAACGTGCGGTCACGCTCTGCACGCGCGTCGGCGGGATCCATGTACTCAGATGACAGCGGGTCATACAGGAACTGCACGAGGAAGCCTTTCGACAGCGCTTGCGATCAATGAAAGGGTTGGGCTTGCGAGAGCTTTCGGAGCGGAGCGACAGTGCGCGTCCGGCGTGCTTGACCGGGCCGAGCCGTTTCGGCTCGACCCGGCACAACACGATCGGGTCTAGGCGTTGGTGGCGAGGGATTCGAGGCCGGAGGTGAAACGACCGGCGTGGCTCTTTTCGGCGCGTGCCAGGGTCTCGAGCCACTCGGCGATTTCGTCAAAGCCTTCGTCGCGGGCAGTCTTGGCAAAGCCCGGGTACATCTCGGTGTACTCGTAGGTCTCGCCGGCAATCGCAGAACGCAGGTTGTCGGCGGTTGGGCCAACCGGCTCGCCCGTCACGGGGTCGCCCACTTCGGCCAGGAAGTCGAAGTGACCAAACGCGTGACCGGTTTCGCCCTCTGCAACCGAGCGGAACAGCGCGGCCACGTCGGGGTAGCCCTCAACGTCGGCCTTCTGAGCGAAGTACAGGTAACGGCGGTTCGCTTGGCTCTCGCCGGCGAAGGCTTCTTTGAGGTTTTCCTCGGTCTTGGTCCCTTTAAGTTCGGGCATTGGTGCTCCTTTTGTGGTTTCGAGGTGGATCGGATGAATCGGATAGGTCGGATGGATCGGCAACTACGAGCATGGATCCCAATCAGAATCGGGAAACGGGGAAACGCTAGGCGCTGGGCGGCGCGCACGCAGAGCATCGCCCCCGAACGATGAGATCCACGGCGTCAACGGAAAAGCCCGCAATTTCTTGGTCGGGCAAATCAATGTGTCGGACCGTCGCGTTGAGATCCCGCACCGCCCCGCAGTGTTCACACACCAAGTGGTGATGCGAATGCTCAACGTTGGGATCGACGCGAAACGTGCCGGTACCCAAATCGAGCAGGCGCACTTCCCCGAGTTCGGCGAGATCGTGGACGGTTTGATACACGGTGCGCTGCGAAATGGTGGGCATGGTCTGACGAGACGCTTCAAAGAGCGATTCGACCGTGGGATGCGTGACGTCGCCTTGAAGCAGCGCAAAGATCGCCTGGCGCTGGGGGGTGACCCGCAGGCCTGCGGCCCGGAAGCGATCGGTGAGTTCAGCAACGGTCTTCATTGGCCGAGATCTTAACAACAATAAGTGTTGAGAAGCAATAACTTTCAATAAGTGGGGCGAAATACCCTTTTCGCGCAGCTTGGCGGGATCGGATTCGCAGGGACCCCGAAAAAATGGCGAATTCGGCCCGACAAAGCCTGACTCCCGCGGAAATCGCGCCTAGGTTGCCCGCAATTACCCGGCCATTCCAAGGGGGACTGGTGAACAAGACCGAACTCATTGAAAAGATTTCCGCCCACACGGGCATGGCAGTCAAGGACGTAGAGAAGTGCATGAAGGGCTTCTCCGACGTCGTGCACAACGTTGCCTCAGAGGGCAAAGAGAAGATCACGTGGCCCGGCTTCCTGACCTTCGCTCCCGCCAAGCGGGCTGCCCGCACTGCGCGTAACCCGCAGACCGGCGAAGACATCAAGATCCCGGCGAAGAACACCATCAAGGTGTCGCCCGGCACATCGCTCAAGGCTGTTGCCAACGGCGAAACGAAGCCGCCGACCCTCAACGGCTGATCTTTTCCGCCAACGGTTGTATCGGGCCCGGACGAACGTCCGGGCCCGTTTATTTTGCGGGGTGCTCCTCTGCGGTGCCTTGCGGCGCACTTCCGCTCTACTCCCCCGGTGTACCTCGCCGCTAGGTCCGGGTGGTGCGCACAATCCCAGAACGGCCAGCCCGCCACGAATCCACGAGTAACTCGGTGCCGTCCTCACTGAGGTGCACCCAGACGACACCTTCGATGTCGATGCGATACATCGGAAACGGCTCGCTCGGTATCAGTCCGGACTGCGCAGCACACCAGGCATCTCGAAACGCGTCTGGAACTTGTACCGCGCGACCTTCGATCCGTACATCGCCGGGCCATAAATTCGCGGCCGCGGGATCCGGGTCCGTCCCAACCACATGCACGGCGGTACGCGCATCGTGTGTGATGTCGCCGATGCGGGCAGCGCCTGCTTGTATGCCAATACAAAGCTCGCCGTCATGGAGCGTGAGTTCGGTACCAGAAAGCCGCGGCGAACCATCCGGGCGTAACGTCGCCAAAGTGCAGTGCCGTCGCGCGGCACAACGCGCGGCAACGGTCGTCCCGAACTCGGGGACAAGTTCATGAAACGTGCTCCAGGACACCATGCCGCGCAGCCTTACATAGGCATGGGTATGCCCCGAGGCAAAGGTGTTCGCTGCGGGTTAGCGGCTGGCGGACAAGTCCGTCGCTGCTGCGAGTTCGGCGGCCCGACTTCCTGACCGGTCTCGCCGGTCGAAGACGCGTTTGGCGTCTTCGGCAGTCACGGCAGCACCGGCTCCAAGCGCGCGCATGCGCTCGGGGTAATACGCGCAGTAGCGCAAGCGCTGCGCAAGTGACGTCGTCGGCATCGCTGGCTCGAGCTGCGCTGCGACGCTATGTGCCTCCCGAAGAAACGCGACGGGTTCGCTGTAGGAGGCGGCAATGCGACACAACTCTCCCTCCGGGAGGAGCGCGACGTACTCCGACTCATGAAGTGCCTCCAACCGCTTCTGCACCGCGGCAAGATATCGACGCGGATCACGCGAATGATGCACGGCGGCAGCGTGTAACGCCGTCGCACCAAGATAGTCATACCCTTCGGCAACAAGCTCAGCGCGCACCGCACAGATCCGCTCGAGCTGTCGCTGCGGATTTTTTGAGTACCGCACGCACGCGTGTTCCACAATCCAGTTTGGAAGATCCTCGAACGCATCCTGACCCCGCAGCTCGGCCATCTGCGCAACGACCCGGTCCAAAAACGCACGGTGCGTTCGCGGGTAATTCATTGCGGCGAACCAAAGGTTCCGCGCACTGAGATCCCGGTAGACATCGCAACGCTGCAAGTCGACAAACGTTTCCCGCATGTGATCGAGCGCAGCTTCAGGATTGGAGGGCCATTTACTCGCTGCATGTTTCCATACGCTCGGGTCCATATCGGAGTAGCGAGGATCTACCTGTAACCGGGCAATCGCGTCGCGCATACCGTCGAGATGCTTTGCGGGTGCTCCCGGGAAATGCATCACCGCATGCACAATCTCGGCTGATCCCAACGCTCGGTACGCCGGATGAGCGAACAGCGCATCCACGGTTTCAACGGTGATCATCGGAACAGTGAGTCGCTCCAGCATCGACGGTTGCGCGCCGAGGCGAGCAAGGATGCCGACATACTGATCGGCAAGGTACTGATACACCGCACCACGGTGTTCGGGATCAAGGGTGTCCAGCGTGCGCGCCACCACGCCCTTCGCGTTTGCGCGTTCGGTCATGAGCGAGAACTGGCCGATGCACCGGCCGAAATGTTCGGTCCACTTTTCGACGATGACCGGTCGCACGTGCGCACGTTCCGGAACTCCTCCCAACAATGTCGTTGCCGCTGTCCCAATGGCACGCACTGCCTCACGAGCGTGCAGCGTTGCCACTGCATTCCACGCCTGTTTGCGTTCCGCTTGGTAATTGCTGGCCACACCGGAAGGCCGGATCAGCTTTGCCCGGACGGCATCCATGATCTGTGCGCAATACTGCGCGGGATCAAACGGCGCAGTTGGCTCGGAAGATGACATCCGGTAATGGTGCGGGACGCCTCCGGTGCTTGTCCACAGCAAACGGCCCCTCGGTCGCGTCTCGATCAGCGGGTGCCGCCCCGCGGGCGCCGCTACTCACCTCCCGGGGTCGGCGCCGCCAGCGAGAACAGTGCCGCAACATCGACCGCGCTTGGGCGGCCCCATCCGGGTTCATATCCGACGATTTCTCGCAACGTCCGGGCGCGTAGCCCATCGTCGAGTTGCTCGAACTGCTCAGCCGTGACCAGGGCGGGATGCGCAACCCCGCAGGCCCGGGCGAGCTGCGTGAGTTCTTTGCGAAGCTGCCCAATGTAGGTCGCACAGCGCACGCTCTTGTCGGCCGGATCTAACCCGCGCATCCGCCACGGTTGGTTGGTCGTCACACCCGTGGGACACCGACCGGTATGACAGCGCTGCGCTTGGATACAACCGATCGCCAACATCGCTTCTCGACCGACATTCACACCATCGCACCCCAATGCCATCGCTTGGAGTGCGCGCTGGGGAAGCCCGAGCCGACCGGCACCGAGAAACACCACATCGTCGGTAAGCCCAGCGCGCGCAAAGGTGGCGTACACGCGCGCAAAACCCAACATGAAGGGCAACGCGACATAATCCGCAAACGCCAGTGGTGCTGCACCCGTTCCGCCTTCGCCACCATCAATGGTGATCCAGTCAACCCCACGCGTGCGCGGTTGCATGTGGTGTGCCAGTTGCTCGAAGAACGCAAGGTCCCCCACTGCACTCTTGATTCCGACCGGCAATCCGGTGTCCTCCGCCACGTGTTCGACAAAGTCGAGCAAGCTGTCCGCATCGTGGAATGCGCTATGCCCAGCCGGGCTCACACAATCGACCCCTACGGCAACGCCACGAATCGCGGCAATTTCCCGAGTGACTTTTGGTGCGGGCAACACGCCCCCAAGTCCCGGTTTGGCTCCTTGGCTGAGTTTGATCTCGACGCCAACGATCTGCGGGTTCTCGGCCAAGGTGCGATGGAACGCATCGTGATCGAACCGACCCTGCGCGTCACGACAACCGAAGTATCCAGTACCGATCTGCCAGATGAGTTCGCCCCCATGGCGATGGTACGACGTTACCCCGCCTTCTCCACTGCCCTGCACGCATTCCGCCAGTGCCGCGCCACGATTGAGCGCAGTCACTGCTGCCGACGACAACGATCCGTAACTCATCGACGAAATATTCACCACAGAGTTCAAGCGCCGCTGGTGCACACGGCCACGCGCCCGGCCCAACACTTTGGCCATTGGTAGCCAATGTTGCGCGCCCGCACCGAACTGCGGCGCATCGGTCGCAGGGAACGCCGCTTGTTTGATGATGACATAGCCGGGACTGCGCTCGATGTCGTTGTCGGTACCGAAGCCAAAATAGGTATCTCTTGCTTTTGCGCTGGTATACACCCACCGCCGTTCATCACGCGAAAACGGTCGCTCCGAATCGTTATCGGTGACGATGTATTGACGAAGCTCGGGCCCAATGCCTTCGAGCAGATACCGCAGATGACCGATGATCGGAAACACCCGAAGCACCGCATGCTTGCGTTGGGTGAGGTCATAGAGGGCAATGAGACCGAGGACCAGCACCACAACGGCTGCTATCGCAAGGAGAAGGTATCCGGTCATGCTGGCAGTTTGCC
>JBMOIW010000073.1:0-10035 GCA_049317145.1 Acidimicrobiia bacterium | reverse complement strand
CGGTATCTGGACCTACGAAGAACAGTTCTCGATCACGCGCGAAAAGGGTCACGATCGCGTGAGCCCGTTCTTTGTGCCGATGATGATGGCCAACGCCTGCGCGGGAACCATCAGCATGAACTTTGGCTACACGGGCCCCAACATCAACATCACCACGGCATGTGCTGCTGGGACCCATGCGATGGGCGAGGCACTCCGCCTCGTTCGAGACGGCACCTCCGACGTCGTGTGCGCCGGTGGCACCGAAGCGGGCATGACCCCAATGACCGTGTCGGCATTCGCGCGCATGGGTGCACTCTCGGGCCGCGCCGACGATATCGAACACGCGTCGCGTCCTTTCGATATCGACCGCGACGGATTCGTCATGGGCGAGGGCGCGGCATTCGTGATCATGGAGCGCATGGATCGCGCCATTGCTCGAGGCGCCAAGATCTACGGCGAGCTTGTCGGATACGGCCGTAACGCCGACGCACACCACATCACTGCCCCGTCACCGGGTGGTGTGGGCGCAGCGGCGTGTATGCAACTCGCGCTCGATGACGCCGGGCTTGCACCGAACGCCATCGGACACATCAACGCGCACGGAACTTCTACCCCGCTCAACGACGCCTGCGAAGCCGAAGCGATCATGAAGGTCTTCGGCGAAGCTGCGCCGCCGGTCACCTCGACCAAAGGCGTTACCGGTCACCTCATCGCAGCCGCCGGCGCCGTCGAAGCAACGATCTCGTTGCTCGCAATGCGCGACGGCGTGATTCCGCCGACCGCAAACTTCACTCGCTGCGATGACGGCGTCACGATCGACATCGTGCACGGAAGCCCGCGCCCAATCGGTCCGCTGCCCGTGCTCTCGAACTCCTTTGGGTTCGGCGGTCACAATGCGTCCATCGTCCTCGCTCCATGGAATAGCAGCGCATCGTGACCATGTCGGACTCCTACGCAGCTCCGGTCAACGGTCGCCAATCCGATGCCGCACGCGCCGAGCTGCGCGCGCTCGGCGATCACCAAGTGGCGTGGTTCGCCATTGAGGGCGGCAAGCACCACGGCGCTATTGGCGAAGCAGGTGGCGAGGTCATCACTCGGGCAATACGCATGGCAATCGAACTTGGTATCCCGGTGGTCGGTGAGCTCGACACGTCGGGCGCCGATATCGGCGAAGGCCCGACGGGATTGCACGCGTGGGGCACGATGGCCAAAGCGCTCGCCGACGCCTCGGGCGTTGTGCCCACCATTTTGATTGTCGACGGTGCGTGCATCTCTGGTCCCGCACTCATTCTCGGCATGGCCGATGTGGTCATCATGACGAACGCTGCGTTTGCGTACGTAAGTGGTCCCGAATCGGTACGCGAATTCACCGGTGTCGAGATCTCTCGAACCGATCTGGGATCTCCTACGGTGCATGACACCCGCACCGGGGTTGCATCGCTGCTCGCACCCGATACCGACACCGCATACGAACTCGCCGAACACCTCCTCGATTACCTCCCAACCAATCATCTCCAGGATCCTCCGGTGTTTGCGTCCGATGATCCTGCGGATCGCGCGTGCTCCGTCGCTGCAGCCGCAGTGCCCCAGCGCGCCACTGCTTCGTACGACGTGCGCACGGTCGTACGCGATGTACTCGATGTGGACTCGTTCCTCGAACTGCGCGCGGGCTACGCCCCGAACTTGGTGATTGGCCTCGGCCGTCTCGATGGACGCACCGTGGGCATTGTCGCCAACCAGCCCCAGCAACGCGCCGGCACGCTCGACATCGAAGCATCGCGCAAAGCAGCACGCTTTGTGCAGTGGTGTGACGCGTTCAACATTCCGATCGTGACGTTCGTCGACACCCCGGGCTTCGAACCCGGTCGCGATCTCGAATGGCGCGGCATGATCCGCCATGGCGCCGAACTGGTTTTTGCGTACGGCGATGCCACCGTACCGCGCATCTGCATCGTGTTGCGCAAGGCCTACGGCGGCGCGTACATCGTTATGGACTCGCGTGGCCTCGGCAACGATTGGTGCTGCGCCTGGCCCAACGCCGAAATTGCGGTCATGGGCGCGCAGGGCGCAGTGCAGATCCTCTACGGCAAGAAGCTCGCGACGATCGAAGACGATGCCGCACGCGCCGCTGAGCATGCCGCACTCCTCGAAGAGTACGAAGGTCGGTTCTCCAACCCGTACCAAGCGGCTGAACGCGGCTACGTCGATGCGGTCATCGGCCCCGACGAGACGCGCACCCAAGTCATCGCGGCGTTGCAACGATTGGCGACCAAGCGCGATCACCAACCGCGTCGTCGTCACGGCAACGGCCCGCTCTAATCCACCAAGGAGCTTCCGTGTTACTCGAAAAGAAGCGCATTCTCATTACCGGCGTACTCAACGACGCATCGATCGCATACGGCGTCGCCGAGCGGGCCCAGCAAGAAGGCGCCGAGATCATCTTGTCGTCGTTCGGTCGGGTCATGAGCCTCACGCAGCGGATCGCCAAGCGCCTCCCCACCGAAGCCGAAGTCATCGAACTCGATGTCACAAACCCCGAGCACCTCGCCGCACTCCCCGATCTGGTCGGCGGATCCCTCGACGGCGTGCTGCACGCAATTGCGTTCGCACCCGAGAGCTGTTTGGGCGGCGGTTTCGTCGACGCGCCGTGGACCGATGTCGCCACCGCAATGCAGGTGAGCGCGTACTCGTACGCGGCGCTGGCCCGGGCGTGCCTACCGATGATGCAGGAGCACGGCGGTTCCATTGTGGGCCTCGACTTCGATGCAACGGTTGCCTGGCCGGTCTACGACTGGATGGGCGTGTGCAAAGCGGCACTCGAATCCGCGAACCGCTACCTTGCGCGTGACCTCGGCCCAATGGGGATTCGCGTCAACCTCGTTGCTGCGGGCCCGTTGCGCACCTTGGCCGCGAAAAGCATCCCGGGCTTCGAGCAGTTCGAACAAACCTGGACCGAACGCGCACCGCTGGGTTGGGACTTACGCGACACCGGTCCGGTCGCCGACACATGCCTTGCGCTCTTCAGCGACCTGATGCGCGCTACCACCGGCGAAATCATTCACGTCGACGGCGGCTTCCACGCCGTCGGCGCGTAGCCGTCCGCCCCTAGCCGTCCTCGCCTAGATCTCGCGTAACACGCTGAGCACGTTCGGGACAGTGTCTTTCGGGCTGACCTTGTAGAGCGCGCCAGCGATCTTGCCTTTTTCGTCGATGATGAACGCGGAGCGAATAATGCCCATGTACTTCTTGCCGTACATCGACTTTTCGCCCCAGACGCCGTAGGCATCAGCAACCGCGTGATCTTCGTCGGCCAACAGCGGGAATCCCAGCTTGTGCTTGGCGTCGAATTTTGCTTGTAGCTCGGGTGTATCCGGGCTCACGCCGATCGCAACCGTGTCGAGCTTTTTCAGTTGCGGCAACGCTTCGCTCACCGCGCAGGACTGGGTCGTACATCCGGGCGTGAGCGCCTTCGGGTAGAAGTACAACACGACGCGCTTGCCCTTGAAGTCGGACAGCTTGACCTTCTTGCCCTTTTGATCGCTGAGCGTGAATGTTGGTGCTTTGTCTCCCACGTTGAGCTGAGCCACGTGTCCTCCTTGTAACCGAGGTGCACAGTTTGCCCGAACCTGCGCACGGTGTGCCGGAAAATGCGCGAGCATCACGGGATGCGCCGGCAGCTCACGACCACCCTTGCGAGCACCGGGCCCGAAACCACTGCAGTGCTGCGCGACGCATTGGACGCGCTACCCGGACCCACGCCCGACACGTTCGTCGCTGCGCTTCCCCATCCCCCGCTGACGGACGCCACCCTCGAGCTCACAACGACCACTCGCGAACATGCGACGACGGTGACACTCACGGCGCTGTCGCCGACCCCCATTCCCTACTGGGGCTGGATTGCTGCACCCCTCATCGGCCACGGCTTGCGCCGATCACTCCGCATCGCCGAAGCACGCGTGCAGGCGGGCGTTGCGGGGATGCCAACACCGGCGGTGCGCCGTTCGCGACTGTTGCCGGACGCACCGTTCACCCCCGATCAGGCGCGCAGTTTGGCGGTGGTGTGTGCCGCGATCGCAATCGGAAACTTTGGCGCGTCGCTCCTCGGGCAAAACGCGTCGTACATCGCGGACGCCTTCGGCGCCAACGATCAAGCGCTCGGGTTCCTGTTGGCAGTCACGCGCGTCGGCGTATTGGTAAGCCTGGTCGCCGGCATGCTCTCCGATCGATTCGGCCGTCGCCGCCTCGTGTTGTTCTCGCTCGCAGCCATAGCGGGCGCAAACCTTGTCTCTGCGCTCGCACCGACGTTCACGGTGGTCGCGGGAGCGCAAGTGCTGACCCGCGGATTCATCAACGCGCTGTTGGTCGTCGGGGCGATCGTGGCGGTCGAAGAAGCTCCCGAGGGGGCGCGCGCGTTTGCCATCTCGATGTTCTCGCTCGCAGCCGGGTTCGGATTTGCCATCAGCGTCATATTCCTTGCACTGAATGACTTAGGACCATGGGTGTGGCGTGCGCTGTTCGGCGTCAGCGCACTGACACTGGTGCTCGTACCGGGGCTCGCGCGTCGCTTGCGCGAAACACGACGCTTTCAGGCCATCCTCGAACGCGAAACTCGCCCGCGCGTGCGCTGGCGCGAACTGGTCAATCGCCGCTATGGGCCGCGCCTTGCGCTCCTGGGCGGCATTGCGTTTCTGACCAACGTGCTCGCAGCACCCTCATCACAACTCACCAACCGATATCTCGATCAGGTGCAGCACTTCAGCGCATCAGAGATCTCTCTGTATCGCGCAGTGACGGCCGGAATTCCCGGCATTGTTGCGGTGCTCGTTGCGGGACGCCTCGCCGATCGCCGCGGCCGCAAACCGTTGGGCATCATCGGCCTGGCGCTTGGTGGTGCGCTCCAAGCCGCATTCTTCTTGGGTTCGTCGTGGACGTTGTGGATCGCCGGCACTGCCTCCATCTTCACCGCCGCACTCGCCGGGGTCGCGATCGGCACGTTGGATACTGAGTTGTTCGCGACCGAAATGCGCTCCACCGCCAACGCACTCGTGGTGGTCATCAGCGTGTTGGGCTCGGCGCTCGGCTTGGTGTTGGCGGGTTCGCTAGCCGATCCGTTGGGTGGTCTCGGGAACGCGATTGCAATCTTGACCATCGCACCCATCGCCGCCGCATTGCTGTTGCTACCACGACTCCCCGAATCCGCCTATGCCGCACTCGACGAGGTCAGCCCCTCGGAGTTTGGGCCCGGGCGCCCGGTTATTGACTAAGACGATTTAGTTCAACGGAAAGGCAGCACGGGCAACTTCGGTTCCGTCGCTGTTTAACACCCGAAAACCCACCGCGTTTTTCACCGGAGTCTTCACAAGCCATGAACCGCGACCGGACTGTACGGAGAACTCACCGACGAGGACATTGTCCCCGTTGAGATCGACCACGTTGGCGCGATACTGCCCATCGGCAAGCCCATCAATGGTGAGCATCACCCAGGCATCGGATCCGCCAGTTACCACCGCCTTGCCCACCACATTGTCGTTCGCCCGAACGTCAGCGGCGCGTGCAGACTCGGGAGCGGTGCGAAATGCGTCGACAACCCGCAAGGTTCCCACGCTCATCGACGCCACCACGACAATCAGCGCACCCAAAATCATGGCCGTGCGCTTGCGATTACTCCCGGGTCGACGTTGCTCACGCATTTCGCGTAACACATGCTCTTCAAACCCGGGCGGTGGTTCGGCTTCTGGGACAATCAGGGTGAGCCCGTCAACGACTTGGGCAAAATCTGCAACCGCGGCACTGCACGCGTGGCAATGCTCGAGATGCGCGACAACTTCTGCGCGCGCAGAACCGTGCAATACGCCCAACGCGAATTCTGGCGCGCGTTCTTGCGTTTCGGCGCACTCAAGTGTCGTCATGGCTCCTCGCTCACCATGGCACGATGCAATGTCAACAACGCACTGCGGAGCCGACTCGTGACGGTACCTGGCGAAATGGTTTCGAGCTCGGCGATTTCGCGCACCGTGCAGCCCTCAAAGGCTGCGAGTAACAATGCCCGACGCGTCTCGGGCGCCATGACCCCCAGCGTTACCTGGAATCGTCGCAGATCACTCAGCGGTTCGTTCGGGTCATAATTTGCGCCCCATTCCAGATCGACGAGCGTATCGGGATCACGATGTGATCCCGGGTGGATGTGATCCAGCGCAATCCGGCGCGTGAGCCCAAGCAACCACAACGCCACCGAGGTTGCGCGCGGATCTTGCGAGCCGGCAAGGCGGGCCGCTTCGGCGAATGCCCGCTCGGCGACTTCGGTCGCAGCGCGTGTATCACCCACCATGGTGATCGCCAACCCAAAGACACGCCGTTGAAATCGCTCGACAAATGCGCTCGCCGCATCGGTGTCTCCCGATGCCAAACCGGCAAGCAGCGCATCGTCAGAAACGGACCACATCAGCGCCACCCTACCCAGCGAAGCGAGCGGCGCGCCCAAACCGACACGCGAAGCCGGGGATTGAGGGGAGTTTCACCGTACGTCACGCGGCCACCACCACCTGGTCGCGACCGCGCTCCTTCGCTTGATACAGCGCAATATCCGCCGCCTGCAGCGTGGCGCGTGGGTCGACGCCGCGTTGGTGCACTGCGGCTCCGATACTAAAAGTCGTAATCGGCGATCGATCGTTCCACAACAACCGCAGTCGTTCCAAGAGCGACTCGACTGCCGCAGGGTGAATGTTGCGCACCATCATGATGAACTCTTCGCCGCCGTAACGCGCGACGCGATCGCCTTCGCGCAGAGCGCCGGCGAGAAATGCGCCGAGCTCGCGAAGCGCACGGTCTCCCGCAGCATGTCCCCGTTCATCATTGACCCGCTTGAAATGATCGAGGTCAATCATCACGATCGCGTCACCCGGGGCCAACGCATCGAGATACGCCTCTGCGGCGCGACGGTTTCCCAAACCCGTGAGCGCATCCAACATCGTTGCGTGTTGCAGCGCACCGAATGCGTACGCGCGTTGCAATGCAGCACCCGCTTGACGGCCAAACGTCGACGCCAGATCTTCATCAAGACGCGTTCCGTACCCAAGAGCCGACCAGCGCCACCACAGGCCAATGACTCCGACGAGTCCGTCGGCGCTAAAGAGTGGAACCAACCGGGTTTCGCCACTTTGTTCGCTCAGTTCGGGCAGCCATCCATCGGGTGCACTGATGGCCTTGCCCTGCGCGAGCTCCGTCGCCAGCGTGGACGGGAACGGTACCCGCATGTGGAGCTGTGCGCTGTTCCAATGCCGATGTTGCAGCACCATGAGCGCGTCGGGCGTGTTGGCCGCTCCAAAAAGAATTGCGGCGTCTGCACCAAAAGCCTGCATACTGATTTGTGTCACCATGTCCGTAACCAACGCGGGTTCGAGCGGTTCCGCCAACTCAACCGTAGAGGCCAGCACGGATTCCAATCCTGAGAGACGACGACGTCCCAACGTTTCCACTTGTCGCAATTGCTCACCGGACCACGCCAACGCGACGCCAAGAATCCCGCTGATTACAACGGTTGCGACTGCTCCGATCCCGGATTCGAAATTCACCATTCCAATCCACGCATGAGCAGCAGTCGGCTGGAGCGCAAGGGGTACGAGGTACGCGATCAACGCAGGAATGATTGCGAGTGCCGTCTGGCGGACCGTTCGCACCAGACCCACCCAGACAAACACCGCGCTAAACAGCGCGCCGTACGCCCACGGATTGGGATCTACCCAATTGCTCACTGCGAGCAACACGAATGCTCCCAGCTCCAACGTTCGCGCGTGGCGGGGCAGTTTGCCTTCCCACCGCAAGAACCAAAACACCAGCGCGCAACAGCACGCAACTACGCCTATTGCAGCCGTCTCGAGAAATGCTTGTGACGTCCACCGTTGTCCCGGCAACGTAACGACGGCGCGAATGCCAATGAGGAGATAGAGACCGGCCGCGAAACGACCCGCGATGTCCGCGCGCAAGTACCCCGGCCCGCGGGCTTCACCAAATCCGCGGCGGCTGCGCGCCGCCTGACTAGGGGCGCGAGTTTTCGACCGCCGCTGCACCCCGCGCCGGTCTACGACCGGCTGGTCAGTTGCCCCCCGGGCACCAGATTGGAGGTTGCGCGCCACGATGTCTTATTCGGCGTCTTTGGACCGGACGTGAACCTTCAGCGGCTCAAGAAGGCCACATGTCGCCCGAGCGCAGCTATGCGTCGAGGGCGGAGCGCAGTTCCGTGACAAAGCCGTGGACCCCGTCGGGCCCCACGCCCTCCAGCACCCGGCGCATCAACGCACTCCCGATCACGACCCCATCGGCGTGTTGACATGCTTGCACCGCTTGATCGCCGGTCGAGATTCCGACCCCGAGCAACACGGGAACGTCAGTAACGGCTTGGGCGCGCCGTCCCATTTCGGCGGCTTCGTCGGCCAGCACACTGCGCTCGCCGGTGACCCCAAGCAGCGACACGGCGTACAAAAACCCCCGGGTCCGCGCCGCGATGGTGGTGAGGCGCGCATCGGTCGTGGTGGGTGCAGCGAGCATCACTGTGGCTAATCCGACGGCGTCTGCGGCGGCAGTCCAAGGTGCACTCTCATCGACGGGCAGGTCCGGAACGATCATTCCGGAGATGCCCGACTCCACGAGCGTATTGGCGGCGCGTTCATCGCCCATGTGGGCAAGGAGGTTGTAATACGTCATGCCTACCAGCGGAACATCAACATCCAAGGTGCGCACCTCGCGCAGGATGCTCGCGATCGTCGCGCCGTTCTGCAGCGCTTGAGCCGATGCAGCTTGGATCACCGGGCCATCCATGATCGGGTCCGAAAACGGGATGCCGACCTCGATCGCGTCGGCTCCGGCCGCACATGCGGCGCGCACAATGTCGGTCCAACCCGTAAGGCCTGCCGTGACGTACAACGTCAAGAGTTTGGCGCCCGCAGCTCGTCGCGCGCGCAGATGCGGTTCGAGGGCGATCACAACTCGCCCAGCATCTCGGCCACTTGCGCTGCGTCTTTGTCGCCGCGCCCGGACATGGTGACCAACACGGTGTGCCCGAGCGGAATTTCGTGACCCGCAGCACGCACGAGCCATCCGATTGCGTGTGCCGGTTCGAGCGCGGGAACAATGCCTTCGGTTTGGGCCAGCACACGAAATCCGGTGAGTGCATCTTCGTCAGTTGCCGCGAAATACTCGGTGCGCTGCGCGGTGTACAGCGCGGCATGCTCGGGCCCGACGCCGGGATAATCGAGTCCGGCGCTGATCGAATGGGCCTCTCGAAGTTGGCCGTCTTCGTCTTGTAAAAACAGTGTTCGCATCCCATGAATCACGCCGGGTGTTCCGCGCTCCACCGCGGCGCCGTGCTGCCCACTTTCGATGCCGTGTCCGCCCGCTTCGACCCCGATACAACGCGCCGAGGATTCGAGAAACCCGGCGAATGTACCCATTGCGTTGCTGCCACCACCGACGCAGGCGACGACGGCATCGGGATCCCGTCCGTCGCGTTCGAGGAGTTGGGCGCGGGCTTCGTCGCCAATGACGCGTTGAAACTCGCGCACCATCCACGGAAATGGGTGTGGCCCCATGACCGATCCAATGCAGTAATGCGTCGTGCCCACACTGGCAACCCATTCGCGCATTGCATCGTTGATGGCATCTTTGAGCGTTGCGCTGCCCGACGTCACCGGCACAACTTTGGCGCCCAAGAGCCGCATACGCCATACGTTGAGCGCTTGGCGTTGCACGTCGACTGCGCCCATGAACACGGTGCACGACAAGCCAAAGAGTGCCGCGGCCGTTGCGGTGGCAACACCGTGTTGCCCGGCGCCCGTTTCGGCGATGAGCCGTGTCTTGCCCATACGCCGCGCCAGCAATGCTTGTCCGAGCACGTTGTTGATCTTGTGCGAACCGGTGTGCGTGAGGTCTTCGCGCTTGAGCACCACCCGGATCCCGAGTTGCGCAGAAAGCGTGGGGCACTCCGTCATGGGCGTTGGGCGGCCTGCGTAGTCCCGCAGAAGACGCGCGTACTCGTCGCGAAATTCCGCGTCGTGCCAG
>JBMOIW010000072.1:0-10067 GCA_049317145.1 Acidimicrobiia bacterium | reverse complement strand
TACAGCCCGGTGCCCGGTTCTCCCACAGCACCACGGGACAGCAACAACCCCACGAGCATCCGCGCGAGCAGCGCGTCGCTGGTTGCGGTCGTTGGCTCCCACATCATCACCAGGTCTGGTGCACGCTCCACAAAGTTGCAGATGCGCGTGACGAGCGCGTTCGGCACTGCGCTCGTGTCCGGTGTGCTCTCGAGATCGGTCAGGAACTCGGCAAATCCTATGGTGCGTTCGTTAATGAAGCGGCGGTCCACTGCGCTGCGCGCGAGTAATGCTCGTATGACAGATTGCACCATCTTGGTCACGCCATACGGAGCGCACGGCACCTCCTCCGCATGGGTATCTGCGGCCGCAGTATCGCCTGCGTGATTGGTCAATGTCAGGATCGGAATGCCAAGCGCGCGAGCGGTCAATAGATCCGCCGATGCACGACGATCCGCAAACGGCGCATTCGCTATAACCAATATTCCGTCCGCGCGCACCAGATCCGACCCGGTGAGTCGCTGCATACCCACCGCGGCTTCGATCACCGCACCCGCGGCCGTGTGACACGTGCCGTCGGCCCGATCAATCGCGCTCACTCCCAAGCGCAAGCGCAACGCACGCAGTGCCTGCACCGCGCGCGCGTCGAGATCGTCACCGACCAGCACAGCAGTGCGCGATCCGTGGTGCGGCCAGGCACTGCGGATCACACGATCAACCGCACTTCCGCTGAAGGTGGCCCAGGTCGTAGCGCCGGGCTCGTGGACCCGAGCGATGACGGTTTCGACCGATCGAGACGCCCGCCCTGAACGAGCCGCACGCCAGCGATCCCGGATCGATCGAGCAACCATGAGAGAGCACCCTACCGGCCGATTGTGCCGGACCGAAAGTACCGATCGACCATTAGGCCGCAGTGTGCGCGACGACCCACCACCGACCGTTGCGCCTCGCCAGCGTGCACTGATGCGCCACGGTCTGGGTATCCGTGACCACCGCGGTCGCCACGATGGCGGACTCGGGGTCGATAGACACCACCTGTGCCGTCACGGCGCGCGCCTGATGACCGAGTGCGGCGCGATCCGCGTACGCCGCGCGCTTGGCCGCAAGGAATGCTGCCCGGTCACGACCATCGCGCAGCTCGGGGCCCGAAAGATCCCACAGTGTTGCGAAGTCGAGACGATCCCAGGCACGTTCGTATGCGACGGCGACATCGTCGGGTGTGGGCGTCTTCTCGCGCGCCACCAAGACGATGAGCGCAAGGGCTACCAGTCCGAGAAAGGAAACCGCAATTACTACCGCCATGTCAGCGTTCTCCCGCCTGCTCGTCGCAGGCACGGGCGAGCGCGCAGTCGAGCTGCGTGACGCCACCGACATCGTGCGTGGTGCAGCGCACGCGCACCTGGCGGAACCGAATATCGATATCGGGATGATGATTCATCGCTTCGGCGAGCGTTCCTACCGAAGCAACAAAGCGCAGTCCATCGGCGAACGTCGTGAAGGTGAAGTTGCGTACAAGCGCGTTGTCGACGTGTGACCACTCCGGCAGTACCGCGAGCGCATCAGTGATTTCGCGGGAGGACAAGCGGGCCGGAGGTGACATGCGGGGTATTCTCGGCGGAGGCGACAGCCGTGCGCCAACCGCGCGACACTCCCGGGCCATGGCCAACTCCAACGTTCCGCCGGACCCCACTCCCAGCCGGGTCGACATCGATCGGACCGCCCACCTCCAGGTGGAATGGCCAGACGGCCGCACGGTCACATTGCCCCTGGCGCTCGTTCGTGCCAATTGCCCGTGTGCCGAATGTCGCGGCGCACGCGAGCAAGGTCGCACTCCTGGTACCGCCGCCAACCCCGAAATTGTCGACGCGGACTTCGTTGGGGCATGGGGCCTTGGCCTCGCCTGGAACGATGGACACACCACCGGGATCTACTCCTGGGAGTTGTTGCGCGCCTGGAGTGACGTCGACGAATCTGGCGACCCGTCACTCCCCGGATAGACCAATACCCGTTGGCGCTTGCGCAGGCTCGCGCACGCGCAGCAGGTGCAAACACACGTGCGCCGCTGGGCCGATCCCCAAAGCGAGCACGACAGTCCCAACGCCCACGGTGCCACCGAGCAGCGCGCCAATAACGAGCACCGTCACTTCGATCACCGTACGCACCAACCACAACGGAACCCCGCGCGCAGCAATGCTGGTCATCAGACCATCGCGTGGTCCTGCACCCAGTCCCGCGCCGATGTAGAGCCCCGTTGCAATCCCAAAGCACAACAAGCTCGCGCCGAGAAATCCGATCCGAACCGCGAGGAATGACGGACTGGGAACCAGTGGGTACAGCACGTCAATGCCCAGACCCACAAAGAGCATGTTGGCAACCGTGCCAAGCCCGGGTCGCTCCCGCAGCGGGATCCAACCCAACAAGACCACGAAGCCCACGAGGATGGCCGTCGTCCCAATCGGGATACCAAGCAGTTCGCCGAGGCCTTGGTGCAACACGTCCCATGGCGCAAGCCCGAGGCCCGCGCGCAGCGCAAGGACCACCGCTATCGCCAGCACGGCGAGCCCACAGAGCATCCGCGGCACCCGTTGCCCCCAATCACGACCGCGTGGCCAGGCAACGACGGAGACCGGATGGTCCGCAGGACGCGCCGCGCCACGATTTGCGCGGCTTATCGCTGTGAGGAGCTTGCGCGTCATCAATAGTCCCGGCAGTGTTTCCCCGCAGTGATTCCCGAAGCCAGGCGGTGTTCCCAGCACCGCGACGGTCTAGCCTCTAAATTGCAACGCGCGGGGCCGTAGCTCAGTGGTGAGAGCGCGGGACTCATAATCCCTTGGTCGAAGGTTCGATCCCTTCCGGCCCCACAATGAGCCACACCCCACGCAACGGCGTGGGGTGTGTACCCAGAGTCCTGTATGCGTTGCGTCCGTTCTATCGACGCAAGCGTTATCAGACGCGTAAGTCGAACGTCGATCGAGCGACGACCGACGCAACCTGGCGACCGGTGCGCAACGCGACGGACACCGCGGCGCGGGCGTTTTGCGCAGCGACCGCAGCGGTCTCGGCATCACCCGGCGTGTTGGTGGATTCGACTTTGGCGGTGGCTGCAGTCTCGGCGACATCGCCTGCCTTTGCCGCCTTGGCGGCTTGGGCATCACCGGCCGCATCGGCCCGGCGGTTTGCCAGCTGGCTCAGCGCCGCGTCGTTTCCATTGATCCTCACAGTGCAACCCCCAAGTCGGAATTCACGCTACGAGGTCTTTTCGACTTCTTCGGGGATTCCCTTGAGCGCTCCGGCGGAAAATCTCCGGACAAATACCAGCAAAATGCGAAAACCCGGCCGAGGGCCGGGTTTTGCAGGGCTCCGGGGGAGAGACTCGAACTCTCGACCAAGCGATTAACAGTCGCTCGCTCTGCCAACTGAGCTACCCCGGAAGGACGGCCGGGAGACTACCAACATCGCCGGACCGAGGGTGCCCGATCCCCAGAAATTCGGGTATAACAACGAAATGCGCTTTCGAACCGGCGTCATCATCGGCCTCGCAGTGGGCTATTACCTCGGCACCCGTGCGGGGCGCGAACGCTACGAGCAGATCCAGGCCGGGCTGCGCAGCCTCGCCGACGGTGCGCTCGGCGCCAAAGTCCGTGCCGGAGTCGAGCTCGGCATCGAACGCCTGCGCGGAATCGGGGAAGAAATCGTGCTCACCGACGAACCCCTCACCGATCCGCTCGACTAAGGGATTCGACCGACTTACCCGGCTGATCCACTAGTAGCCGAGTTCCACGTTCACCAATCCGAGGAGCGGTTCGCCACGCGCAAAGCGCCGAATGTTTTCGGTGATCCGCCGGCCCAGCACGATGCGCGCCATCGCTTCGGTGTTGCCGACGTGCGGCGTAATGATGCAGTTCGGGATCGACCACAACGGATGTCCGTCGGGAAGTGGTTCCGGGTCGGTGACGTCGAGTCCTGCACCACCGATCTGTCCGGCGCGCAGGGCGGCGACGAGCGCGTCGGTGTCGATATGACGACCGCGCGCAACGTTGATGAGTTGTGCGTCCGGCTTACAGCGCGCAAGCTGCGGCGCGCCGATGACGCGCTCGGTCTCGGGCGTGAGTGCGAGCGCCAAGACGATGACATCCGCGCTTGGTAACACTGCATCGAGATCAGCCAGCGTGGTCACATGATCGACGCCGTCCATTGGTTCGGGATGGCGTCGGAGCACCGTGACATCACAGTCGAACGGGGCAATGAGGCGGACGAACGTCTCGGCAATCGCACCGCCACCGAGAACCGCAACATTGGCGCCCACCAAACTCTCGCCGCGCTCGTCACTCCACCTCGTGAGGCGCGCGTACTCGCCAACACCGCGTCGCAAGCTCAATGCCAATGTCAATGCGAGTTCTGCGACGGGCCCGTCATACACGCCCTTGCCACACGTCCAGATGTGCTCCGTGTCGAATGCGGCGACAAGACGTTCAACGCCTGCCCACGGCAATTGCACCCACGTCGCTTCCGGCGCGTTCTCGAGCGCAGCACGCAATTGCTCCGCGCCTGCTGGATCGCACCACACAATGCACTGCGCCGTCGCAGCATCAACAACCTCTCCCCCACCGGCTTCCACTGCAGCAACGAGATGCGGGCGACGAAAATGATCGTTGGGCAGAACTGCGATTCGGGGAGCCATTTACGCACCTTAGCGGCTCGAATGCGCGGTTATCCCTCTTCGAGGTAATCGCGCAGTCGTTGCGCACGAGTGGGATGACGCAGTTTCGCGAGCGTCTTGGACTCGATCTGGCGAATCCGTTCGCGGGTGACGCCGAACTCTTTCCCGACTTCTTCGAGCGTGCGGACCTGTCCGTCATCGAGACCAAAGCGCAGCCGCACGACCAGCCGCTCTCGGTCATTGAGTTCCTCGAGTGCTTCTTCGATGGCTTCAGTAAGCAACGCGCGCGCCGCCGCGGTCGCAGGAGCAATGGCCTGCGGATCTTCAACAAAATCACTGAGCGAACTGTCGTCTTCTTCACCAACAGGCGATTCGAGCGACACGGGCTCTTGGGCGATACGTTGGATATCGCGCACACGGTCCGGCGTGAGCTCAACCTTGGCGGCAATTTCTTCGACGGTTGGCTCGCGGCCAAGTTCTTGGAGCATCTGACGTTGCGTCCGCAACACCTTGTTCATTGTCTCGACCATGTGCACCGGAATGCGAATGGTGCGCGCTTGATCGGCGATGGCTCGCGTAATCGCTTGGCGAATCCACCACGTGGCGTATGTCGAGAACTTGAAACCCTTGGTGTAATCAAACTTTTCGACCGCACGGATGAGCCCGAGATTGCCTTCTTGCACGAGGTCGAGCAGTCCCATACCGCGTCCGACATAACGTTTCGCAATCGAAACCACGAGGCGAAGGTTTGCCTCAACGAGTTGTTTCTTGGCGAGCTCACCGTCGCGTTCGACCGCCGCCAGGCCAGCGGCCTCTTCTGAGCTGAGCCCCGTCCCGGTCATCGCTTCGGATGCTCCGACGCCGGCTTCGATTCGCTTGGCGAGGGTGACCTCTTGCTCGCCGGTCAACAACGGGACCTTGCCGATCTCTTTGAGATACATCCGGATCGGATCGAAGCTGCCCCCGGATTCGGTACGAGTCGTGCGCGCCACCTCTTCGGCCGACAGGTGCGGGCGTCGGCGCGGCGAGGTTGTGGTTGTGGTTGTGGTTGCGCTGGCTTCCATCGCCCAGCGTGCGGCAACCGAACTGGTTGGATCGGCGTTACGACGTTGATCTTCGCGTTGGAGCTCTTCGGCAATCTCGTCGACAACCTCGATCCCCCGTGCCCGAATTGCGGTGTAGATCGCTGCAAGCTCGAAGGTCTCCGGTTCGAGGTCCGGGAAGGCGGCGAAAATTTCGCCGGTTGTGACAAAGCCTCGCGAGTTCACGCGTTCGAGCAGCGCGGCAACGTCGGCACTGGCGGCCGCGTCTACGGAGTCACCGGGCGCGTCGGGCCGAGGCGCTTCGGACGAAGGAGAGATATCACTCACACTGCTTCTCTCGACTCATTCGAGAGCCAGGCTAGCAATTGACGTACAAGATCCCCGACGGTCTCCCAATCGGATGCGTCCCGAGCCCGGACTAATGCGTCCACAATGCGCTTTCCGACCACCGCATCGTCGTCGCCGGCGGCGGCAAGCTCCCGCACGCGCCGCGAACCGGCCGTCTCACCCAAGTTGGCGATCAGCTCGGCGACATAGGCCTCCGGGTCGTCCCCAAGGTCAGGCTCTTCGACGGCGATGCGCTCGAGTACCGATCGTGTTGCACCGTCAACGGAATCGAGCGCCCCGTGCACCGTATGCGCGGTTGCAAGCGCATCGAACGCGCGAATTGCGATCGGATCACCAAACAAGGGGGTATCGAGCGCATCGGCGATGCGTTCGGGTTCGTGCAACGCGACCCGAAGGGCCTCAAGCTCACGGCGGTCGATACGCACCGGCTCCGGCACGGCATTGGCAGGTTCAGGTGCCTCGACGCGCCGGGGGCTCCCCCGCTTTGCGACGGCTTGCTTAAACCACGCGTGCTCGATTCCTAACTCACCCGCGATCGGCGCAATGTAGCCCTCACGCACCAACTCGTTGGGGTGTTGTCGCAGCAGGGGCACAACGGCTTCGGCGGCGCGCGCCCGACCTTCGGGGGTGGACCGATCGTGACGCGCCAATTCGCGGCGCAGTTTGAAATCTAAGAACGGACGCGCGTCGGCGACGGCTTGCACTAATTGGTTCGGATCTTGTTGAAACACCTCCGCCGGATCGCCACCGCCGGGGAACGCAGCCACCGAAAGCTGAATCTCGTAGCGCTGTTCCCACTCGTACCACTTTTCTGCGGCACCTTGACCCGCCGAGTCCGCGTCGTACGCCAGGATGACTTTGCGCGCGAGGTTCTTGAGCAAGCCGACGTGTTCCTCGGTGAGTGCAGTGCCACACGTCGCCACGGCGTTGGGAACTCCCGCCAATGCGAGCGCCATGACATCGGTATACCCCTCACACACCACAACGGCACCACGCGCCACGATCTCGCCCTTGGCCCAATTGAGGCCGTAGAGCAATCGATGTTTGCGATAGATCGGCGTTTCGGGCGAGTTCTTGTATTTGGGGCCGTCCCCGGTCAGAGTGCGGCCACCAAATCCCACCGCTGCACCTTTTTGATCGAAGATCGGGAACATCAAGCGATGCCGGAACGCGTCCTGCAACTTGTTGGCGCGATTGACGAATGCAAGACCCGCTTCGACGAGGTCTTCACGCGCATGACCTTGTTTTTGGAGCGCCACGCTCAGTGTGTCGAACGTATCGGGCGCGAACCCCAACGAAAAGCGGCGAGCCGCATCGCCATCAAAGCCGCGTGCTCGCAAGTACTTACGCGCCGCTCCGGCTTCGGGCGTTTCGAGCAGCATGCGGTGATAGAGCGCGACGGCCGCGGCCGTTGCCGCAACCAGTCGGTCGTTACGTTCCCGGGTTTTGCCAACCTTGACGTCGTCGTACCGCAGCGTGATCCCGCTTCGGTTCGCAAGGCGCTCTACTGCTTCCACGAAATCGAGGTGCTCCAGCTCGCGCACAAAACTGATCGCGTCGCCGCGCGCACCACAGCCAAAGCAGTAGTACAGGCCGAGCTCGGGATTCACCGAAAAGGATGGGGACTTCTCACCGTGAAATGGGCACAACCCGATGTAGCGTCGACCGACGCGCTTGAGCGCCAGGTGTTCGCTGGCCAGCGCCACGATGTCCGCCGTCTCCCGGACGCGAGCGACGTCTTCGTCGAGGATTCCCATACGTCGGCGAAGGTTACGAGAGTTCGGGCCTAGACGCCCCTCGGCAAGTCTTCGGGCCGCCAGCCAAGCAGCTCCACGCCCAGAGCGAGGGCATACCGGTCGGTCATGCCACTGACATGACGCACGGCCAACGCCGCCGCGGCCTCCGAACCCGGGTCGGGACACATCACTGCGCCGTCGGCGACGTCGGGAAGCCGATGGGGTGCATCGGTGAAGGTTTCGACCAGCCCGCGCAGCAAGGTGATGACTTTCTCATTTTGACGCAAGGCCGCAGGCCGCAGGTAGATGCGATCAAAGTTAAACACCCGGAATGTTGCGAGCGCTGATGCTGCAGGTTCCGTCATTCCGATCCGGCCGGTTTGTTCGATGCACGACAACATGGCGAGCACAAACGCATCGATTTGTTCGGAACGGCGACTGCCTACAACCTCGCGAACTTCGGCCGGAAGATCACTCGGGAGCAAGATGCCAGCGCGCACTGCATCTTCGAAGTCGTGGCACACGTACGCGATGCGATCCGCCCACGCAACCACTTCGCCTTCAGGGGTAGCCGGAGTCGGGCGACGCCACGAGTGATTGCGTACCCCATCGAGTGTTTCGACACACAAATTCAACGGGGCGAGGGTGACATCGGCGCCGTATACCGCATGGTCGTACCCGGTACCCGGGAGAAATGGCGAGAACGCATCTTCGGAGGCATGGCCGGCCGGACCGTGCCCGCAGTCGTGGGCAAGCGCAATAGCTTCGACGAGCGGCACACAAAGGTTGGCCGGACGCGCAATACCAACGGCAACTTGTGCAACCTCGACCGCATGCGTCAGACGCGTGCGTAAGTGATCGTCTTCAGGCGCGATGAACACCTGACATTTGCCGGCGAGCCGACGCCATGGGCGCGAATGCTTCACGCGATCAAGGTCTCGTTCAAAACACAACCGGAACGGATCGGGCTCTTCGGGCCGCGCGCGCATTCCGGCACCGACAGGCCGGGTTGCGCCCGGCGCCAGCGATGCGGCGAGCAACGCTTCGCGCTCGTCGCGGCGCACCAGTCCGCCCACGATGAACTCGGCACCATCATGCGCAGTGCCGTACGCGACACCGTTGTGTTCGGGGGTTTCAGGGGCACGGTCACGGATTTGCATGCCCGGACCGTACCAGTGGCTAGTGACAGTGTTCACCGGTCACTGACTGCGACACCGGGTAGGTGCGCCGACGCGACGATGCCGGGCCACGAGGGCCCGGCATCAATTGATCGGTTTTAACCGTTCGCTAGGCGGTTGCGCCCGGTCCCGTGCGGCCGAGCGCCGCGTGCGCCGCAGCCAGACGAGCGAGCGGCACGCGGTACGGCGAGCACGACACGTAGTCGAGGCCCACCGCATCACAGAAGTGCACCGAGCGCGGATCGCCACCGTGTTCGCCACAGATACCGAGCTTGATGTCCGGACGCGTCGCCCGACCCTGGGCGACCGCCATGCGAATGAGTTGCCCCACGCCCGCCTGGTCCAACGTCTCGAACGGGTTGTCGCTCAAGAGCTTGTACTCAAGGTACTCACTCATGAACCGCCCCTCGACATCGTCTCGGGAGAAGCCCAACGTCATCTGGGTGAGGTCGTTGGTGCCGAACGAGAAGAACTGTGCCGTCTCGGCAATCTCGCCGGCCAACAACGCCGCGCGCGGGGTTTCGATCATGGTGCCGACCAGGTACGCAACACTCGCATTGCGCTCCGCAAACACCTTCTCCGCTTCTTCGTGCACCCACGCCGTGAGCAGATCGAGCTCCGGCTTGGTGATGATCAGCGGGATCATGATTTCGGGGTGCGCGTTGCCACCCGCAGCATTGACTTCAAGCGCTGCTTCGAAGATGGCGCGTGCCTGCATGCGGTATAGCCCCGGCTTAATGATGCCCAAGCGGCACCCACGCGTTCCCAGCATTGGGTTCGCCTCACGCCAGTGTTCGGCCGCCAACAGCAAACGCTCTTCGTCGGCGTTCAGCCCTTCGGTGGCCTGCTTGATGAGCAGTGCTTCGATGTCGGGCAGGAACTCGTGCAGCGGCGGGTCCAGCAAACGAATCGTGACGGGCAGGTCCCCCATCGCTTCGAAGATCCCGATGAAGTCGCGCTTTTGCATTGCACCGAGTTCGGCAAGCGCAGCAGTTTCATCGGCTTCGGTCTCGGCGAGAATCATGCGCTGCACGACGGGCAAGCGGTCTCCGAGAAACATGTGCTCGGTGCGACACAAGCCAATGCCTTGCGCGCCAAACGACACTGCTTTCGCTGCATCTTC
>JBMOIW010000071.1:0-10132 GCA_049317145.1 Acidimicrobiia bacterium | reverse complement strand
CCGTGACTTCCCAAGCGGTGTTCGCCGAAGTTGCCGCGCACATTGCGGCGCTCGATGACGTGTCGTTTTGGGGAATCACCCCGGTAGTCGTGTTGGTCGACGTCCAAGATCCCGGGAACGTCGGCACGATTCTGCGTGCTGCCGAGGCCGCAGGGGTTTCGACGATTGTTGCCGTGGGAGACACCGTGGATTGTTGGAACCCCAAAGTGGTGCGCGCCTCTGCCGGGGCGCTCGGCGGGCTTACCCTCGTCGAGGCTCGTGAGCCACAACCGGCGCTCGACACGCTTCGGGCTAACGGGTTCGTCACCGTCAGCACGGTGGTACGTGGGGGCCAAGCTCCCGATGTCGTTGATCTGGCAGGTCCAATTGCACTCGTCGTTGGCAGCGAAGCCCACGGACTCGATCCCGACGTTGCGCACGCCTGCGACCTGCACGTGACAATTCCTATGACCGGTGCCTCAGAATCCCTGAACGCTGCCGTGGCAACCTCAGTACTGTTGTTCGAGGCGGCCCGCCAACGGAGATGGGATCAGGAATGACCGACGCAGCATCCGTAGCTGCACAACTCAACGCAGCGCAGGACGAAATTGCACGCGCCGTAGCCTCGGCACCAACACTCGATGCACTCGATGATGCCGAGCGCGAAGCCTTTGGTAAAAAGTCGGTGCTGAGTGCAGTGCAGGAATCCATCAAGCATCTCTCCGCCGAAGACCGACCCGGTGTCGGCCAAGCGGTCGCCGCATTTCGTTCCATCGTCACCGAGCTCATTGCCGAACGCCGAAGCGGACTTGCTGTCGTCGAGGCTCTCGCTCGCGCGGAGCGAGAACGCCTCGATCTATCCCTGGGTGGCCACGCTCGTCGCATCGGGGTGTTGCACCCCCTCACCCAAGTACGCCGCGAGCTCGAAGACGTGTTTGTTGCATTGGGCTACGACATCTCCGAAGGCCCTGAGGTCGAGACCGATTGGTACAACTTCGAAGCGCTGAACTTCCCCGAAGCACACCCGGCGCGCCAGATGCAAGACACGCTGTACGTCGCGCTCGGGCAGCCTGAAGAAGTCTTGATGCGCACGCACACCTCGCCAGTCCAGGTGCGCGAAATGATGCGGCGCGAGCCGCCGATCTATACGGTCGTGCCCGGGCGCGTGTTCCGCAACGAAGCGCTCGATGCGCGTCATTCACCGATTTTTCATCAGCTCGAGGGATTGGCTGTTGATCGCGGCCTCACGTTCGGCGATCTCGCCGGCACGATCGAAGCATTCACGAGTGCGTACTTTGGTGGCGATGTCACGGCGCGCCTTACGCCGTCGTTCTTTCCGTTCACCGAACCGTCCGCCGAGTTCGCATTGAGCTGCCCGTTCTGCTCGGGCGGACCATGTCGCGTTTGTAGTGCCAGCGGCTGGATCGAGCTCGGGGGCTGCGGCATGGTGGACCCGAACGTCTTGCGGGCGGTTGGCTACGACCCCGAAGTGGTCAGTGGCTTCGCCTTTGGTTTCGGGCTCGAACGCATGGTGATGTTGCGCTACGGCGTCGACCAGATCCGCGCGTTTTACGACAACGACCTTCGTTTCTTGGCTCAGTTTTAAGGCTTCTTGATGCGCGCACCCTATTCCTGGCTTAGCGATTTCACCCCGCTCACCGCGACTCCCACAGAGGTCGCGGACGTGCTCAACCGTTTGGGCTTCGAGGTCGAGGCGCTCCATGAGCCGGGCCGCGGAATCCAAGGGGTCATCGTGGCGCGCATCTTGGATGTCGTTCCGCATCCCGACGCCGATCGTTTGCGCCTCGCCGACGTTGATTTTGGTGGGCAAACCACGCGAGTTGTGTGCGGTGCACCCAACATTGTGCCCGGCATGGTGGTGCCCTTCGCGCCTTCTGGGGCCTCACTCCCGGGAGGTTTCACGCTTGAACGGCGCAAGATCCGCGGTGTGATCTCGGACGGCATGTTGTGTTCCGCGCGCGAGCTTGGCATCTCTGAGGACCACGAAGGCATCTTGCCGCTCGTCGAAACAGCCGAACTCGGGACCGATGTCCGCGACGTGCTTGGCCTCAACGATGCCGTCTTCGAAATCGCAGTGACACCCAACCGCCCAGACGTAATGAGCATCATGGGTATTGCTCGCGAACTCGCCGCGTTTTACGGATTGCCGTTCACAGTTCCCGAGCTCCCCCTTGCGCAACCCGGCGGCGCAACCGCGTCGCGCATCACGGTCAACGTGGAGGACAGTGATGGATGTCCGCGCTACCGCGCGCACGTCGCCCAGGTTGTTATGGGACCGTCTCCAGAGTGGATGGCGCGTCGACTCACGCTGGCGGGTATGCGTCCTATTTCCAACGTCGTTGATGTCACGAACTACGTATTGCTGGAGTGCAACCAACCGCTGCACGCGTTCGATCTCGCAAAGCTCGGCGGAAGTGGCATCACGGTCCGGCGGGCGCGCGACGGCGAGACGATGGTGACCCTCGACGACGTCGAACGCGCGTTACACGCGTCCGACCTATTGATCTGTGATGCCGCCAATGTTCCCCAGGCGATTGCCGGAATCATGGGCGGTAGTACCGCTGAGGTCTCCGCAACCACAGCCGAGATTCTGCTGGAGGCCGCCTACTTCGATCCGGCGACGGTGGTGCGTACCTCAAAGCGGCTCGGACTGCGAAGTGAATCCAGCGCCCGCTTTGAGCGCGGCATGGACCCCAACGGCGTTGCCTACGGAGCAGCGCGAGCGTTGCAGCTCCTCCAAGAAGTTGCTGGGGCAACAGTGCTCGATGGGGCGGCCGATGTGTACCCCAAGCCCATTGCGCCAGCGCAGATCAGCATCCGAACAACGCGCACAAATGCGATTCTCGGGACCGCTCTCGGCATCGAGACCATTCGCACCACGCTTACCCCATTGGTGGGTGCGCCGGTCGAGGCAACAGATGCGGCGCTGACGTTCTCGGTCCCGACGCGGCGACCGGATCTCGAGCGCGAGATCGATCTCATCGAAGAAGTCGCGCGCCATGTCGGCATCGACTCGATTGCGCGCACCCTGCCCAACACCACTGGACATAACGGCGGATTGAGTCTCCAGCAAAAGGCACGTCGTCGGATCGCCGACGCGTGTGTGGGCCTCGGGTGCTCCGAGGCGTACACCACGACGTTCCTCGGGCCCGACGACATTGTTGGCGCCGGGGGAGACGCGACGACTGCGATCGCGGTGGCGAATCCCTTGCGCGCCGAGGCGTCATGTTTGCGACCTTCCTTGCGCCCCGGATTACTGCGTTCTGTTGCCCTGAACCAAAGCGTTGGCATCGCCGACATTGCGTTGTTCGAACTCGGCACCGTGTTCTTGCCGCCGATTGCGGGCGACTTATTGCCCGACGAACACGATCACCTTGCGGTGGTATTGGCCGGGTCGGTCACTCGCACTCCGGTCGAATCCAATCGTGCCGTCGATGTGTATGACGCGACCGATGTGGTGCGCGCCGTGGCCGACGTGCTCCGGATTTCGGATCTGCGGATCGTGGCCGCGTCCGTGCCCGGCTTGCACCCCACGCGGGCTGCCGAGGTGTGGATCAATGGCGTGCGTGCAGGGGTGGTCGGCGAGATCGATGGAACCGTGTGCGCCGCATTCGAGTGCACCGACCCAGTCGTGTACGCCGAACTCGACACTGCAGTCCTGTACGGAGCCGATCCGCGCGACGAGACCTACACACCGGTCTCGCGTTTCCCGGCGAACCGCATCGACTTGGCCTTCGTCCTTGACGACACCGTGAGCGCCGCCGACGTGGTGACGACGCTTACCTCTGCTGCGGCCGGTTTGGCGGAGTCGGTGGTGATCTTCGACGAGTTCCGCGCCGAGCAGCTGGGACCGAACAAGCGCAGCGTGGCCTACGCGCTGACCCTGCGCGCCCCAGACCGCACTCTCGATGATGCCGAGATGGCCGAGGTGCGGGCCGCCTGTATCGCCGCGGTGCATGCCGAGCACGGAGCGGTGTTGCGGGCCTAAGCCCAGGTTTCCCGCCCGGGGTATACGCATTATGCAGAAAAGCGTATACTTATGCAATGCCGTTTCAGGTCGCCATCTTGGGTGCGTCCGGGTATGCCGGGTGCGAACTTCTGCGCATTGTGGCGCGCCATCCCGAGCTGACGCTGATCCACGCCACTGCCGATCGCCACGCCGGTGTCCCTATTGCGCAGCTCGCCCCCACCTTGGTGTCCGAGTACGGCGACACGTGTTTCGAAACATTCGATGCGACAACCTGTGCCCGTGCCGATGTGGTGTTTCTTGCGCTGCCGCATGGTGTGTCGCAAGCAATCGTGCCGACGTTGACCAATAGCTACATCGTCGATGTCGCGGCCGATTTTCGGTTACCGGCGGCGACGTACGAACACTGGTATGGCGAACCACACCGGGCACCCGAGTACTTGGCCGACTTTGTCGTTGGGATTCCCGAACTCGCGAAAGGCGCGTTCGTCGGTGCGACGCGCATTGCGCTTCCCGGGTGTTATCCCACTGCGACGACGCTGGCGCTTGCACCCCTCGTTCACGCCGGCGTCGTTGATACGCAGCGAATTGTGGTGTCGGCGCTGTCTGGGGTATCCGGCCGCGGTCGGGAGGCAAGCGACAGCAGTGGGTTTAGCGAACTTGCGGAGAGCGCGCATGCGTATGGTGTTGGTATGCATCGGCACACTCCCGAAATCGAGCAGCTGCTCGGTGAATTGTGCGCCACGTCGGTACAAGTGCAATTCACGCCGCACCTCGTACCGATGGTGCGCGGAATTGTGGCGACGTGCGTTGCACCGCTACTCGCCGATTGTGATCCGGTGGCGTTCGCGCAGGCGCTCTATGCCGATGCGCCGTGCATTCGCATTACGGATGTCCCACAGCCCACCAAAGCGGTTGTGGGAACGAATGTGGCGGCCTTGTCGTACCACGTTGACCGGCGTACCAATCAGGTCGTTGCCATTGGAGTCATTGACAATCTCGTGAAAGGGACCGCTGGTCAAGCGATTCAAGCGTTGAACCTTGCGCTCGGGTTTCCCGAGACCTGCGGGATTCCGCTCGAAGGTCGGTGGCCGTGATGCAAACGACCATGGTGATCAAGCTGGGTGGGCGCGTTATTGAAGACGAGGAGCATCGGCATGCAGTCGCTGCGGATTGCGTCGCGTTGGCGAACGCAGGTGTGCAGTTGGTGCTCGTGCACGGTGGGGGGCCCCAGATCAGTGCAGCAATGCAGGCACAGGGGCTCGAACCGCGCTTCGTCGCGGGACAACGCATGACGGACGCAGCAACCATCGCGATTGCGCGCGCAGTGCTCGTCGAAGACATCAACGCCGCGCTCGTGGCCGCAGTTGTCGCTGCGGGCGGTCGCGCCTGTGGTGGGTCGGGCGATGACACGCGCACCTTGCTGGCCGAGATCGCCGATCCCCAACTGGGCCTCGTCGGCGCCGTCACTGCAGTCGACGAGGCGTGGATACGTAATACCTGGTCCGACGGCGCGTTACCGGTCGTGGCGACGTTGGCGCGGACCGTGGATGGCACGACCGTGAACGTCAACGCCGATCTGGCGGCGAGCGCGGTGGCGGGCGCATTGTGCGCAGATCAGCTGTGGCTGGTCTCCGATGTGCCCGGCGTGCTGCGGGTCATCGATGATCCCGGGTCGGTCATCGACGTACTGACAATCGATGCGATTGCTGACCTGATCGTTCAGGGAGCAATCCACGGTGGCATGCTTCCCAAGCTCGATGCGGCCGTCCGCGCGTTGCGCGCCGGCGTTTCGCAGGTTCGACTACTCGATGGGGGAGTGCCGAATGCGCTGCGGCACGCGTGGAACACGCCGGCGCATTTCGGTACCGCGGTGGTCCAATGACACAACGCGTCGTTCCGTCGTCGGCGATCCTCGAGACGTACACCCGTGCACCGGTGACGTTCGTTCGTGGCGCGGGCAGTTGGCTTTACGACGACACTGGGCGCGCGTATCTCGATTTTCTCGCCGGAATTGCCGTGTGTTCCCTTGGACACGCGCATCCCGAGATCGCTGCAGCTATTGCCGATCAAGCGGCGACGCTGATGCATGTGAGCAACCTGTTCGGGAACGAACTCCAGCCGCGCCTCGCGGCCGAGCTCGACGCGCGTATCGGTGGCGGCGGGCGTGTGTTCTTTTGTAATTCCGGCGCAGAAGCCAACGAAGCCGCGCTCAAATTGGCGCGTCGCGCCGGTGCGGCGCGTGGCGCGTCGGTCATCGTGGCGGCCGAACGCTCGTTTCACGGGCGAACCTTTGGGGCACTCAGTGCCACTGGGCAAGCATCCAAACGCGAACCGTTTACCCCACTCGTCCCGGGGTTCCGGTTCGTTCCGTTCGGTGATGTCGACGCGCTGTCGGACGCGATCCAGCCCGATGTCGCGGCGGTATTGCTCGAACCAATTCAAGGAGAAGGCGGGGTGTATCCCGCACCGGACGCATACCTGCGCGCCGTGCGCGAACACTGTGATCGTGTAGGCGCCTTGCTCATGCTCGACGAAGTGCAAACCGGACTCGGGCGCACCGGGGCGTGGTTTGCACATCATCACGACGATGTACGTCCGGATGTGGTGTGTATGGCGAAAGCCCTGGGGAACGGCATGCCGATCGGGGCGATGTGGGCCGATTCCCGTGCTGCGGCGGCGTTGCTTCCGGGGCAACACGGCACGACGTTTGGGGGTCAACCGCTCGCGACGCGCGCGGCGCTTACCGTGCTCAAAATCATGGCGCGTGAAGATGTGTGCGCGCGAGCGAACGCGCGAGGCGAACAACTCGCCACTGGTCTGCGAGCAGTTCCCGGAATTGTCGAGGTGCGCGGTCGCGGCTTGTTGTGTGGTGCAGAACTGTCACCCGGAATCGATGCAGGTGTGATTGCACAACGCGCATTAGACGCGGGATTGATCCTCAATGCGGTGACCCCGACTGCACTACGGTTTGCCCCGTCGTTGCTGGTTTCGGCAGACGAGGTGGATAACGCGCTGGCACGGGTTGCGCAGGTCCTGGGGGAGTACGCGTGAACGTTCTCGAACTCGAAGATCTCACCGCAGCGCAAGTTTCCGGGTGCATCGATACCGCAATCGAATGGAAGGCTTCGCCCGATGCTGTTCCCGCGCTTTTGACCGGGCAAACGTGGGCGTTGGTCTTTGAGAAGCCGTCGGCCCGGACCCGCATCTCTACTGAATGCGCGGTGCGCTCGCTGGGCGGTGAGGCGATTGTGTTGCGTGGAGACGAAGTTGGCATCGGAACGCGTGAGCGGGCTGATGATGTTGCTCGCACACTCGCGACGTATTGCTCGGCGATCGCCGCACGAGTGTATGACCACGAGCACCTGGTGACGTTCGCGGATGCGGTGTCGGTCCCGATTCTCAACCTGTTGTCCGATCGTGCCCATCCTTGTCAGGCACTCGCGGACGTTCTCACCATTCGCGAGCTGCTCGGTGGACTCGAAGGAGTTCGGGTCGCATATGTCGGCGATGGGAACAACGTTGCATCGTCGTTGGCCTTTGCTGCGGGGCTCACGGGTTTCGAGCTCGTCGTTGCGTCGCCATCCAGCTTTGCGCTCGATGAGGACGTAGTGGCGCGCGCCCGCAATCTCGGCGGACACATCGAGCGCACGAGTGATCCACAGGAAGCGGTGCGCGGTGCTGATGTCGTCTATACCGATACCTGGATCTCCATGGGAGACGAAGAGGAGACGGCGCTACGGCGCACGGCGTTCGCCGGGTACTGCGTGGATACTGAGCTCCTCACTGTTGCCGGTCCAGATGCCCTAGTGATGCATTGTTTGCCAGCACATCGCGGCGAAGAGATCACTGACGCAGTGATCGACGGCCCACAATCGCGCGTTTGGCAGCAGGCAGAGAACCGGTTTCATGCGACTCGAGCGCTCCTTGCGTTGTTGAGCGGGCAATCGGAGGGAGGAGCCGGATGGCCGGCCTGAGTAGACAACAACGTCAGCATCGCATTGCGCGGCTGCTCGAACATCAACCCGTGTCGAGCCAAGTGCAGCTCGTCGAACTCCTTGCGGCGGACGGTGTGACCGCGACCCAAGCGACGGTGAGTCGCGACCTCGAAGAAATCGGTGCGCTGAAGGTACGGATTCCCGGCGGAGCAATGGTCTACGCCGTACCCGAACTTGCTCGTGAGCGGGTCGCGCCCGACGATCACTTGCGGCGCGTCATGACGGAGTTCGTCGTCGGGATCGCCACGAGTAACAACATTGTGGTGCTGCACACCCCGGTGGGATCAGCGCATGTCGTTGCTTCCGCGCTGGATCGAAACGGTCTGGACGGGGTTATTGGAACGGTAGCCGGGGACGACACGGTGTTGCTGGTAGTGGAGGAACACACGCCGGCAGTGCGCGTGGCAACAACGATCCGTCAGATTTCCGGCTTGGACGAGCGGAGCTAAGCCATGAACGAACAACACGGTGAGTACTTGTGGTCTGGCCGTTTCTCCGATGGCCCGAGTGACGCACTTCTTGCATTTACTGAGAGCTACTCATTCGATCAACGGTTGGTATTCGACGACATTGACGGCAGTCGAGCGCACGTCAAAATGCTGGCTCGGGTCGGTCTGTTGACCGAAGCTGAACGGGGAGCGTTGATGGAAGCGCTCGACCAAGTCGAAGATGAATTCCGCGATGACACGTTCGTGGTTGCGCCCGGTGACGAAGACATTCATACCGCCGTCGAGCGCCGGGTTCGAGAGTTGGCCGGCGCGGTCGGAGGCAAGCTGCACACCGGGCGGAGCCGCAACGATCAGAGCGCAACCGATCTTCGCTTGTACATCCGTCGCGAGGGACGGGTACTCATCGACGCCATCACCGCATTGCAGGCCACTCTGGCGGCACGCGCCGAGGCGGTCGGCGAGGTCTACCTCCCGGGGTACACGCACTTCCAGCGGGCGCAGCCAGTGCTGTTGGCGCATCATCTCCTCGCGCACTTTTGGGCGCTCACCCGTGATGTCGAGCGTTTCGAAGACGCGCTCAGCCGCGCCGACGTATCTGTCCTGGGGGCCGGCGCGCTTGCCGGATCGAGTTTGCCGTTGGACCCTGCGTACAGCGCTGGCGTGCTTGGGTTCTCGCGTGTGTTCGCCAACAGCATGGATGCCGTTGCGGACCGGGACCATGTTGCCGAGTTGTTGTTCGCCGCAACGCTGACCCAGATTCATCTTTCTCGGATCGGCGAAGAAGTGGTGTTGTGGTCCAGTGAGGAGCTCGGATTCCTAGTGCTCGACGACGCGTATGCAACGGGCTCGTCGATGATGCCCAACAAGAAGAATCCCGACATCGCAGAGTTGGCGCGTGGGAAGGCCGGGCGCCTGATCGGGGACCTCACGGGATTTCTCGCCACACTCAAGGGCTTGCCGTTGGCGTACAACCGAGATCTGCAAGAGGACAAAGAGCCGCTGTTCGATGCATTCGATCAACTGGGCCGCGCCCTCGTTGCCGTGACCGGGATGCTTGCCACGTGCACGTTCCAAACCGAGCGCATGGCTGCCGCCGCCGATGCTGGGCCGGCAGTCGCAACCGATCTCGCCGACTATCTGGTCCGGTGCGGCATGCCCTTTCGCGACGCGCATGCGGTGGTCGCGGAGTTGGTACGTCGGGCTGACGATGAGCAGCAATCGTTGGAATCGCTGGTGGTCGTGCATCCGGCCTTTGGCGAGGACGCACGCGCATTGCTGGCGCCCGGTGCATCCGTTCGCGCGCGCCAAACGCTCGGGAGCGCCGGAATCGAACCGGTGCGCGCTCAACTCGATGTGGCGCAGGACTGGCTCGCGGCGCGTTAGCGCGGTGCAACGCAACATCACGGGTGACACCGTGTGTAGATCCCGAAACCCGGGCCGCAATGGCATTGTGCTAGCCTGTCGGCCACGAGATCGCTTCTGATCCGTAGTCGCTTGTTGCTGGTGTCCTGACGACCATCCGTATGCGGGCGAATCGACACCACCAAGTATCCCGGCATCGCAGTCTGTAGCGACGCGTGCCCCAATGCGTTCGCGAGTCAGGCGAACTTGAATAGGAATATTGTGACTGCCTCTTTCGCCGAACTCGGCGTACCCTCCGACCTTGTCGCGCGCTTGCGCGAGCGAGGAATTATTGAACCGTTCCCCATCCAGGCCTT
>JBMOIW010000070.1:0-10278 GCA_049317145.1 Acidimicrobiia bacterium | reverse complement strand
CTCCTCGCACTGTTCTTGCGCGTCGGTGGCGGAATCTTTACGAAGGCCGCTGACGTGGGTGCCGACCTCGTGGGCAAAGTAGAAAAGGGCATCCCCGAGGACGACCCGCGTAACCCGGCAACAATCGCCGACAACGTCGGTGACAACGTCGGTGACTGCGCAGGTATGGCCGCCGACCTCTTTGAGAGCTACGAAGTCACGCTGGTTGCATCGATCATTCTTGGTGTAGCGGCGTTCAATGCGATCGGTCGCCCCGAAGCCGCAGTCATCGGCCTGATCTTTCCGCTCATTGCGCGTTCGGTCGGTGTGCTTGCATCGATCGTCGGCGTGTTTGCAGTGCGGGCAACCGACAAAGACAAGTCCGCAATGGCCCCGATTAACCGCGGCTTCCTCACCGCAAGCCTGCTGACCCTTGTTGGAACCGCTGCGGTTGCGTTCTGGTACGTCGGCAACAAGACCAAATACAACGAAGGCTGGATGATGTTCCTCGCGGTGCTTGCGGGCATCGTGCTGGCGCAGGTTGCCAGCCGCATTACCGAGTACTTCACGTCCACCGAAACCTCTCCGGTCCACGAAATTGCCGAGTCGGCGCGTACCGGCCCCGCGACGGTGGTGCTGTCGGGCACCAGCTCGGGCCTCGAAAGCTCGGTGTGGGCGATCATTGCAATCGCAGCCGCAATCGGTGTCGCCATTGCACTGGGGCAGGGCAACATTCAGTTCACGCTGTATCTCGTGGCGCTGGCCGGTATGGGCATGCTCGCCACGACCGGTGTCGTTGTTTCTGAGGACACATTCGGTCCGGTCTCCGACAACGCGGCGGGTATCGCCGAAATGTCGGGCGAATTCGAAGGCGAGCCGCAACGCATCATGGTGAGCCTCGATGCGGTGGGCAACACCACAAAGGCCGTCACCAAGGGCTTCGCCATTGGTTCCGCAGTGATTGCGGCCGTGGCGCTGTTTGCCAGCTTCATCGAAGGCGCCGTCGCGGAACTCGTGCCCGCCGATGTGATTGCGAAAGCACAGGAAACAAAGGCGGGCATCTTCGGCCTTGCGCAAGCCCAGATCAACGTTGCGGACCCGAAGGTCTTCATCGGCCTGCTCGTTGGTGGTTCGGTGGCGTTCTTGTTCTCGGCACTCGCGATTCGCGCAGTTGGTCGCACTGCCGGCACAGTGGTCGAAGAGGTGCGTAACCAATTCCGCACCAAGCCGGGCATCATGGACGGAAGCGAAAAGCCGGACTATGGACCGGTCATCGACATCTGCACCAAAGCATCGCTGCGTGAACTGGCAACACCAGCGCTGCTTGCCGTGCTCACTCCAATCATCATCGGCTTCGGTATTAACTATCTCGCCCTTGGTGCATTCCTTGGTGCGGTGATCCTCACCGGGCAGCTCATGGCGAACTACCTCAGCAATGCGGGTGGTGCATGGGACAATGCCAAGAAGTACATCGAAGATGGCCACGAAGGCGGTAAGGGTTCCGAGGCGCACAAAGCAGCGGTCATCGGCGACACCGTCGGCGACCCGTTCAAAGACACTGCCGGTCCGGCACTGAACCCGCTCATCAAGGTCATGAACCTGGTCGCACTCCTGGTGCTCCCCGCCGTGATTTCCCTGCGCGACAGTAACTGGCGGTTCGTGATTGCGGGCACCTCGATCGTGGTGCTGGTCATCGCCATTGCGTTTAGCAAACGCAAAGGTGGTGCCTTCGCCGAAGAGTCGGCCGAAGTGTTCGGCAACGAGATCGATCAGATCGATCTCGAAGCTGCCGCAACGGCTCGCGACTAAGGCCCGATTGGCGTTTTGGTTCCTGAGGCTCGGCGCACGCCGAGCCTCAGTTCGTTAGCCATTTGCCGCGCGTGCGGAATTCGGTGGGTTGGAGCGAGGCGCAAGGAGCATCAGCTTCTCGTGTATCGAGCGATATGAGTCGACGATCGCGGCATGTTCGGGACGACCGCCATTGAGTGCAGATAGCGCATCGCTATGGGCGACGGCGAGGTGCGCTTGCCCCAGGCGAAATAGATTTCCGCGCAGCTGATTCCCTGCAGGAGTATCCGGGCAATCGGAAATCGCGCGGAGCGCACGATCCCACGCCTGCAGTACCTCGCGATGCTGCTTCGTGCGATGCGCAAGCGCGAGCGCGTTCGGTGGAGGAGAATTGGGATCAGTGAGGAGGCCGATGTCGAGTGCGGACACGTACGGCCGGGCCGTGCCAGATCGCATGTGTTCTACAAGCGCGCGGAGCTGCTCCGCGGCACTGCGCGCCGGACCGCCAAGGCGGCGACTCGCATCGGCGGCGCGCTGTAAATCATCGAGTGTGCTGCGCTGCGTTCGGGTGACGCCGAGTCGTACTTGCATGAGCGCTTCATGGAGATACCCAAATAGGACTCGTGCAACCGCTCCGCAAAACGCCGGATTGGGATTGTGCTCGCAAGCGGCTTCAACGAATTCGCCGAACATCGCCGGGTTGTGCAGCTCGAGTTCGGCGCACAGGGAAGCAAGCTCGAGTTCGCTGAGGTTGATCTCTTTGCGGCCGTTGAGCTGATAGGTCGTTGCCTCGCTGGTCGTGCCGAGCAGCGCATTCAGTGAATTCCCGGTTGATAGGCGCGCCGCTGGGTCACTCAAGGCCTGCGTGGCGGTGACGAGGTTGCGCATCCGTTGCTGCACTGGGTCCATCGACCTATTCGTCGGCCAGTACTGGGTCTCGTGGTTCAACGCGTGCACATCGGGCGCAAGAAACTTCATGACCCGGGGCACGTCGAAACGTCGCGAAACCGACGGCAATTCAGTGCACGAGCGACGCGGTGTGGGTGGTTCAGCCCTCGTGTTTGGTCCGCGGATGTCGATCGGGGCGAACGGAAGATCCGCTACGCCTCGAGTGATTCGTGGTTGGGCTCAGCGGCACGCAACGTTTCACTCGCCTGCGTCACCGTGGTTCCTTTGCGTTTTGCCTCGCGGCGCATCTTGAAGAACTCGATGAGGGGCGGCAGCACGCTCAAGAAGATGATGAGCGCAATGATCGGCAGGAGATACCGATCGATGCTCGGGATCGTGGTCCCCAGGACGTACCCGAGCGAGGTAACACCTACAGCCCACAAGAACGCACCGACCACGTTGTAGGTGACGAATGTTTTGCGGTGCATACGCCCAACCCCCGCAATCACCGGAGCGAAGGTCCGAACGACTGGGATGAAGCGGGCGAGAAGAATGGTTTTTGGGCCGTGTTTTTTAAAAAATGCTTCCGTGCGGTGCACGTATTCCTGCTTGAACAACTTTGAGTCGGGCTTACGAAACAAGGCAGGCCCGACCCGCTTGCCGATGGTGTAACCGACCTGATCGCCCACGAATGCAGCAATGAAGCATCCGATCAGCAGAATTGGGAAATTCAGACCAAACTTCCCTTGTGACGCGAGAAGGCCGGCGGTGAAGAGCAGCGAGTCGCCCGGCAGGAAAAAGCCGATCAGCAGGCCCGACTCGGCGAAGACAATGAGGAAGATGCCGATCATGCCGAAGCTCGCAATGAGCTCTTTGGGGTCCAGGCTCATGGGGACGAGGTTAGACCGGACGCTGGAATCTTGGGGTGGGCGGCCCGGACGCGAGTGGCGTTTCGCCGGGGTGGTAGCGAGAAAGCCCAGGTCCACCCCTTGTGAGACCTAGCCTCCAGGGACTCGTTTGACACAGCTCCTTGCCGCGGGTCTCACAATGGCACCCGCCTCTCTAGATTGGTCAACATCGTGCCCAAGCCGCTCGTCATCGTTGAGTCGCCCTCGAAGGCCCGCACCATCGCCGGGTTTTTGGGTCGCGACTACGTCGTGGATTCCAGTGTCGGTCACATCCGAGACCTGCCGCGCAACGCTGAGGACATCCCTGATGCGTACCGGGGCACCAGCGCGGGTCGCCTTGGCATCGATATCGACGCTCACTTTCAGCCGATTTATGTCGTGCCGGCCGAGAAGAAAAAAGTTGTAGCGCAGCTCAAGAAACTGCTCAAAGACGCAAGCGAGCTGTACCTCGCAACCGATGAAGACCGCGAGGGTGAAGCAATTGCGTGGCACGTCCTCGAAGTCCTCAATCCGAAAGTGCCCGTCAAGCGCATGGTCTTCCACGAGATCACGAAGCGCGCTATCGAAGAAGCCATCCAAAACTGGCGCGAGCTCGACATGAAGTTGGTCGAAGCGCAAGAAGGTCGCCGGGTGCTGGACCGGTTGGTGGGCTACGAGATCTCACCCGTGCTGTGGCGCAAGGTCATGCCGAAACTCTCGGCCGGGCGGGTGCAAAGTGTTGCGACGCGCCTCATTGTCGATCGGGAACGCGCCCGTATGCGCTTCCACAGTGCGATGTACTGGGGAATCGATGGCGCGTTTTCTACTGACGGTGCGAGCGTGCATGCGTCATTGTCGTCTGTCAATGGCACCCGGCTCGCAAGCGGTAAGGACTTCAACGATGACACTGGCGCACTTACCGCCGATGCTGTAGCGCTTGATGAAACGGCTGCCCGGGCGTTGGCGGCTGGTCTGGCGTCCGCCACGTTCCAAGTCGCAGAGGTCGAGACCGGAGACTGGAAGCAATCCCCGTATCCGCCGTTCATCACGTCCACGCTTCAGCAAGAAGCGGGCCGAAAACTCCGATTCGGTTCGGCCAAAGCGATGGCGGTAGCGCAGCGCCTGTACGAGGGTGGATACATCACGTACATGCGTACCGACTCCACCAACTTGTCCGATCAGGCAATCGCTGCGGCGCGTACCCAAATTCGTGAGCTGTACGGCGACGCGTACCTACCAGCCGAACCTCGGGCGTACAAGCGCAAAGTGAAAAACGCGCAAGAAGCACACGAAGCAATTCGTCCTGCGGGCGATCGCATGCGCACTCCGGACAGCTTGCGCAGCGAGCTCGACCCCGAGAGTTACAAACTCTACGAACTCATCTGGATGCGTACCGTCGCGTGTCAGATGGCGGATGCGCGCGGGAAACGGGTCTCGGCGCGTATCGACGCGCGAGCACAAGGCGGCGAGCAGGCGCGCTTTACCGCGACCGGGCGAACTATTGAGTTTCCGGGATACTTGCGCGCGTACGTGGAAGGCGCCGATGATCCCGACGCCGAGCTCGAGGACCGTGAATCCATTCTCCCGCCACTGTCGGTTGGGGATCAGCTCGCCTGCCAATCCTTAACGCCAAACGGTCATCACACGCAGCCACCGTCGCGCTTTACGGAAGCGAGCTTGGTCAAAGAGCTCGAAGCGCGGGGTATCGGGCGGCCCTCGACGTACGCATCCGTTATTCAGACGATTCAAGATCGCGGGTACGTCTGGAAGAAAGGCAATGCGTTGGTGCCGTCCTGGACGGCGTTTGCAACGATCGGATTGCTGGAGGAGTACTTCCCGTCACTGGTGGACTACGAGTTCACGGCGCGCATGGAAGAAGATCTCGATGTCATTGCGCGCGGGGAAGCCGAGTCCGAGAAGTGGTTGCACGGGTTCTATTTCGGGAACGGTGCACCGGGGTTGGCGCAGCTCATCAACGAGGATCGCTTGGCGGAGATCGATGCCCGCTCCGTCAACACGGTTCCGATAGGAGTCGATACTGCGGGTCACGAAGTTGTCGTGCGCGTCGGACGGTATGGCCCGTACCTGCAGCGCGGCGAAGATCGTGCGTCCCTGCCGCCGGACATCGTTCCTGACGAGCTAACGATTCCCGTCGCCCTAGAGATTTTGGAGCGTCAAGGAGATGACGGACGCGAACTCGGAAGTGATCCGGAATCAGGGTTGTCCGTGATTGTGCGGGCTGGTCGGTTTGGTCCGTACGTACAACTGGGCGAGATGCCGGACAGCGCTGACAAGAAAGCGGCGAAACCCAAGACTGCGTCACTGTTTAAGACGATGACGATCGAACGCATCACCCTTGAGGAAGCGCTCGAGCTTCTTGCGCTCCCGCGTGTCGTCGGCGTCGACACCGACGGAGAAGCAATCACTGCACAGAACGGTCGCTTCGGTCCGTACATCAAGAAGGGAACCGACAGTCGGAGTTTGGGGACCGAAGAGGAAATCTTTTCGATCACTCTCGAAGCTGCGCAGGTCTTGCTGGCTCAGCCAAAACCTCGAGGACGACAAGCAAAGCCGCCGCTGGCCGATCTCGGTGCGCACCCCGAGACCAATGCGCCCGTGCGCGTACTCGAGGGTCGGTTTGGCCCCTACGTCACCGACGGCACTGTGAATGCTTCCGTACCGCGAGGGACGGACCCCGAGGCGCTCACGATGGATGAAGCGGTCAGTTTGTTGCGCGCTCGCGCTGAGAAGATCGCGTCAGGTGAAGTGGGTGGACGGGCGAAGCCCAAGAAGTCGACCAAGAAGACTGCGAAGAAGTCCGCGAAGAAGTCGGCCACGACAACGACCAAGAAAGCTGGCAAGAAAGCGGTCAAGAAATCGGGCGGAACCACGACGCGCGGTCGGGCGGTTCCGCCATCTCGTAGCGACGAGCTTTACGAGGACGGCGAGCCGGCCTGACCGGCGCGGCGACGGTGATCGTGGCAAGTAATCCTGCGCCCTTTATCCCTCCGGAACCGTCCGCCGCGGGACCGTCACCGTGGGGCGTCTTTGCTATCCGACCGTTCTTGCGGTTGTGGCTGGCGCAAGTCACTTCGAGTCTGGGTGACTGGATCGGGATTATTGCGATCCTTTCGATGGCGGCACGCCTTTCGGGGGGATCTGCATTTGCCCTCGGGTTAGTGATGACGGCGCGCATGCTGCCGGGATTCTTCCTGGCACCGCTTGGCGGTGCGCTGGTCGACCGATGGGACCGGCGCAAGGTCATGGTGAGTTGCGATCTCGCCCGCGCGGGCGTGTTCGCGTTGCTTCCATTTGCCAATAGCCTGGCGTGGCTGGTTGTTGCGTCATTCGTGATCGAGATCCTCACGTTGTTATGGGGACCAGCAAAAGACGCTTCGGTGCCGAAGCTCGTACCGCCGAAACAACTTGCAAGCGCCAACTCACTTGGTTTGATCGCTGCGTATGCAACGTTCCCGATCGGGGGGCTGCTCTTTGCGTCGCTTGCCGGCCTGGCCGCGTTCCTCGGCCAATTCGGTGGTATTCAATTTCTTCAGGTCGACCAAGAATCCCTGGCGTTATGGGCAGACGGCGTCACCTTTGTGATCTCGGCATTGCTGATTGCGCGCTTGCCGTTGGGTCGCGCCGATGGCGACACCCGGCCTCGAGTGGATTGGACGCAAACGTGGCGCGACTTGGTCGATGGTGTTCGCTTCATGGCACGCGAGCCACTTGTACGCGGAGTCATCCTGGGACTGGGTGCGGGCCTTATCGGTGGTGGCGCAATGATCCCACTCGGCCCACTTTTTGCATCGCAGATCTTGGGAGGTGGCCCGGCAACATTCTCGCTCCTGATGGTCGCGCTCGGTTCGGGGGCTGCCATTGGTGTGGTCTCGTTGCTGGCGATACAACGCTGGCTTCCGCGCCGGACAGTGTTTGTGTATGCCGTTATCGGTAGTGGCGTTGGTATCTTGCTCGCCGCATCGTTTTCCGGGTTGGCGCCGGCGGCGTTCGCAATCGTGTTTGTCGGTGCATGCGCGGGAACGGCATATGTCACCGGGTTTACGGTGCTGCAAGAAAGTGTGCGCAATGAACTTTTGGGTCGTACGTTCGCCACGCTGTACACCGTGGTCCGACTGTGTCTGTTGATTGCGCTCACCGTGTCACCACTCTTTGCGGATCTCTACGAGTGGCTCATGCGCCTCGTGTTTCCCGATGCTGCGATCACCATTGGTCGATTCAGCTATAGCTTGCCGGGGGTGCGGATGACGCTCTGGATCGGTGGACTGATCGCAATTGGGGCCGGCCTCTATGCTCGCCACGAGGTGCACCGAGCTGCGCGCGCAGAACATCCGAGCAGCGGGTCGACGGATCAGGGAGGAATGGCTGCGTGATTGGGCGTTTCATCGTGCTCGAAGGGGGCGAAGGTGCAGGGAAAGGGACGCAGGTTCCCCGCCTGGCCGCACGTATTGCCGCCTCCGGTCGGGAAGTCGTCACCACATTCGAACCCGGCGGAACCGCGCTTGGCGCACGCATTCGTGAACTTACGCACCACTTTGATGGCCCGCTCGACGCGCGCGCGGAGGCGCTCTTGATGGCGGCAGACCGCGCACAACATCTTGCCGAACTCGTACGACCGGCGTTGGAACGTGGCGCCGTTGTAATTTCGGATCGGTTCGTCCCGTCGTCGATTGTGTACCAAGGAATCGGTCGCGAACTTGGTGCCGATGCAATTGCCGAAATCAACGCGTGGGCAACCAATGGCTTGGTCCCAGATTGCGTAGTGGTGCTGGACGTGGATGCAGCCGTAGCAGCGACACGAGTTCCAACCGCGACCGATCGGCTCGAGGCGGCCGGCGACGAATTTCATGCGCGTGTGCGTGCGTCGTATCGCGAGTTGGCGGGCGCACAGGGGTGGGCAATCGTCGAGGGTGGCGGCACGCCGGACGGTGTTGCGGACGCGGTCTGGGCTGCAGTGGTGCGCGCAATCCCCGAGTTTGTTTGATTTCGACGAGCGCTACGCTGCCGTCCATGGCCATGGATACCGCTGCACGAATTGCCGAGGCGTGGCAACGACTTCCCGGGCAAGAACGTGTTGCTGCAATGTTGGCTGATGCGGCGGCGCGCCCGGTCCACGCGTATCTCCTGGTTGGGGACTCTGGGTTAGAGACCGTGGCGCGCACCTTTGCGGCAGCACTGGTCGCCGAAGATGGAGACGAGGTTGAACGCGCGTTGCGGAGCCGACATCCCGATGTCGTCGAATGTGAGCCTGAGGGAGTTTCGTACCGCATCAAAGAAGATGTACGAGAGCGCATCATCGCCGAAGCGCTACGCGCTCCGATCGAGGGCGTGCGCAAGGTCATCATTGTTTGGGAGGCGGAGCGTCTGCGCGCTGACGCTGCAAACGCGTTGCTGAAGACACTCGAAGAGCCACCGGCACGTACGGTGATGTTGTTGTGCACCGCGGTGCCGGACGAACTCCTTCCCACGGTGCGCTCGCGGTGCCAGCGTGTGGAAATGGCGGCGTTGAGCGAAGTGGCCGTCGCGGAAATGTTGCGAATCGATGGAATACCCGAGGAGCGTGCGGCATTGGCAGCCCGCGCTTCGGGAGCGCAGCTCGAGCGCGCCCGTGCATTGGCGACGCGCAATGCACCGTTGCGCGCGGCGTTCGTCACGGCAACTGCTCGCCTCGATGGTTCGGCTGCGGCCGCAGTACGCGCCGCGCAAGATGTGCAAGAAGTACTCCGTGACGCGACCGGCGCACTCGAGGCCGAGCATGAACAAGTGGTCGCAGAGTTCGAAGCGCAACTTGCGGCCGCGGGGTATCCCGACCGAACCGTCTCGGGGATGCGCACGCGCCTCAAGAAACGTCACGAGCGCGAGGCACGTCGCGCGCGCCTCGATGCACTGGTTGAGGGCATCACCGCGCTCGAAACGGTCTATCGCGATGCCCTGGCTCCGCAGTCCGTGCTGCGCAATACCGATCGAACGCCGCTGCAGGTAGACCCGCGAGGAGCTGCATCAGGCCTGCGATCCTGCACAGCGGCCCGCCGGGTTGCCGGACGCAGCCCCAACGAGGCGCTGCTCCTCGAACGACTGTTCTTACACCTTCCGGCCTCGGTCTAGGCGTTCGGACGAGGGGCCTCGCAAGCGGCGACTAATGTGCGGCCCCGTCGCCGGGGTAGCTCAGTCGGCAGAGCAGCTCACTCGTAATGAGCAGGTCAGGGGTTCGATTCCCCTCCCCGGCTCCATCGCCGTTGTTGCCGATTGTTCAACGTAAGTTGCGCTCGAGTGTCTGCGCGTCGAGAAATATCGCATCATCGAGAACCGGTCGACGTTCGGGCGCGAGGCGTAGCGACTGTTGCATGTCGTGGGTCGCTTCGAGTGCAAAGACGCGATCGCGCAGGACTTCGAGGCTCGGGTCGTTTGTGGGGAGGTGCAACATGACGGTTTGCACCGCTGCCGCGGCTTCGGTGAAGTGTCCACTCACCTCTTCGTGATCGGCGATTGCGAGTCGTGCCGCGCGCGCATTGTGTGGATTGCCGGTGAGTTCGGCGTCGAGCAATACACCGCGTAAACGAATCAGCTTCTCGCGGCGGGCAAACTCTTGACCCTCCCACTCCCAGACCGTCGTGGCAGCATTGTCGGCGAGCCCGGCAACTCCGGTGATTCCTGCCGTCGTTGCAACATCACGGAACCACCGCATCAAACGCAGTGCGCCGGTGAAGTCTCCAAGAGT
>JBMOIW010000069.1:0-10334 GCA_049317145.1 Acidimicrobiia bacterium | reverse complement strand
TGGGATTGCAATTGTGCGGCCGCTTTGCCGAACACATCCCGAAACTCAGGAGTCCCTACGACCGCCGACACTGCCGTCTCAACCAGTGGTGCCGCCACTTTGAACTGGGGAATCTGGCCAATGAGTTGATCGGTGATGTTTTGCGCGAGACCGTCGCGCACATAGGTGTTCGAGAGCAGCGATGTGGCGTGCTGCGTGAACGCCTCGGTGTTATACAACTGACGGCGAACAAACAAGCCCGTGTTTGCTGACGCCACCACGCCGATCGCTAGCAACAAGCACAGGGCACCGAAGAGCGAGCGCATCCACTTGGTCCGGGTTGCAGCCACGTCCACCTCCGCCTTGCCGCGCATTGCGGCTCTCGGGCAATTTACGCGCAAATCCGCGTGATGTCGGAGCGCGTGGTGCCAATACGCGCATCTTGCGCACCCTCCGCAGCCGCGCCACCGCCGCCGATGCTCGGGCCGATACGCTCTGCGCGGTGCGCCGGTTTTTTGCGTTCGTGTGCTCGTTTGTGGGCCTGACCTGCCTGGTCGGTGCGGTGCTGGGCATAACCGCCAATCTCACCGTGCTGCATCGCCCAACCGTCGACACGGTTGCGACCGCCGCGCTCAAGAGCACTTCGGTACAACAACGCCTCTCCGATGAGATCGCAGTTGCCGTGCTCAAAGCAATGCCGGCAGCGGGCCGCACCCAACCAGCCGAAACCGCGATCCGCCAAACAGCAACCACCCTGGCGAAAGACCCGGCCATGCGTCCGCTATGGCTGGGTGCGGTGCGCCAGTTGTATGACAACGCAGTCAACGGGACCAATAACGCGGTCACGCTCGATGCGACCGAGCTCACCCAACTGGTGCGCAGTGCGCTTGCGGCCAGTAACCCGCAGCTCGTTGCATTGCTTCCTGGCGAAACGACCCTGCAAGTGCAAGTCACCGGTATCACGGTGCCGAATCTCAAGCCGATCGTGCGCCTACTGCGCTGGGCACCGTATGCATTGCTTGGCGCAGGAATCGCACTGTTTGTTGTGGCGATCGCCGTTTCGCCAAACCATCGCCGTGCCGCGCGTCGCATCGGTTGGTGGACATTTGTCGTTGGCGCAGTCATCACCACAGCGGTGCTCTTGGGTCCTCGCCTTGGACTCCCGCGGCTCGGCTCACCATACGCAGGCTTCGCCCCTGCAGTGAACGGGATTGGCTGGCGGCTCTACGTCCCGGCAGCCGCGCTCACTGGTGTTGGGTTTCTGCTTGCGATGATCGGAACGATTATCACGGCCCGCGCCCCGGAGAACCGCATCACCCGCTCCACGCAAACCGGGCCCACGGCGGTGCAGGGCCATCCGTCGGTGGAGATGTGGGACACGCGGGTCTGAGCTGAACCACGGCGCGCCGCGGCGTGGCGCGTTACCCCGCCTGCTTTGCCACCGCAGCAGCCGCCGCTTCGATCGTGGCAGCATCGCCCAAGTACTGCGCGTGTCGTACTGCAAAGTCGTCCGTGAGCTCGTATACCCGCGGTACCCCGGTTGGAATGTTCAGCGCCGCGATGTCGGCATCGGAGATGCCTTCGAGTGCTTTGACGAGCGCGCGCAACGAATTGCCGTGCGCCGCGACCATCACGCACTTACCAGCGCGCAAATCGGGAACAATTGCGTCGTTCCAGTACGGTGTCATGCGCGCCACAACATCGGCCAGACATTCGGTCGCCGGGAGATCGGCGGACGTAACGTTGGCGTAGCGCACGTCATGAGACGGGTGGCGCGGATCGTCAAGTTCGAGCGCGGGCGGCGGCACGTCGTAGCTGCGCCGCCACAAATGCACTTGATCCGAACCGTATTCATCGGCCAGTTGTTTCTTGTTCAGCCCCTGCAACGCGCCGTAGTGCCGTTCGTTCAGACGCCAACTGCGCGCCACCGGGATCCAAAGTCGCGCACACGCTTCGAGCGCCAAGTGCGCCGTCGTAATCGCCCGCTGCAACACCGAGGTGTGCACGACATCGGGGAATGCACCCGCCTCGGCAATGAGCTGCCCGGCGCGGACCGCCTCGGCACGGCCGTCATCGGTGAGCGGGACATCGGTCCAGCCCGTGAAGAGATTCTCTCGGTTCCAGGTACTTTCTCCGTGGCGGACGAGTACGAGTGTCGACATGTCGGGCAATCTAGCCTCCACCCGGCACAGCCTCTCGTAACCAGCCGCTTCACCCGCATGAACCCGTTCGGCACAAGCGGCGTTGCAACAAACGACGAAAGGAATACCGTGGGAATTTTTGCAGTGCACCGCGCCGATACGCGCGCCACCACGCGGTACTCGTGGCTCGACTCGCGCCATTCGTTTAACTTCGGACCACACATTGCACCGAACAACAACGGACATGGACTGCTGTTGGTTTCCAACGACGATCGTGTCGCCCCCGGCGGAGGGTTCGGCGAGCACGGGCACGCCGACATGGAGATTGTGACGTGGGTGCTCGACGGCGCGCTTGCGCACGGCGACAGTTTGGGGACGCGCGGCACGATCCAGCCCGGCGAAATCCAACGCATGAGCGCGGGCACTGGCATCGTGCATTCCGAAATGAACGCAAGCAGTGATGCGCCAGTGCACTTCATTCAGATGTGGGTGCTCCCCGATACGCGCGGGCTCACCCCCGAGTACGAGCAGCGGGACGTTCGCACGCTCCTTGCGTCGAACACATTGGTTCCTGTCGCGTCCGGACGCGGCCACGAAGGCGCAGTTGCGTTACATCAGCGCAATGCCGTGTTGTGGGCGGGGCATCTCACTCCTGGCACCGCATTCTCGTTGCCGGCCGCGCCCCACGTGCACTGTTTTGTTGCGCGCGGCGCAATCACCATCGATGACGAAGAGCTCAAGGAAGGCGATGCGCTGCGGGGCACTGATCTGGGCGCTTGTGCGGGGAGTGCGGGCGAAAACGGCGCCGAACTCCTGGTGTGGGAAACCGCTTAGCGCTCTGTAACCCAGCCTTCACCGTCGACATAACGCCGCACGACGCGCGCCGGATTGCCAACCGCCACGCACCGATCCGGAACTGCGGTGCGCACTACCGAACCCGCGCCAATGACCGTATGCGCGCCAATCTGTGCGCCGGGAAGCACGATTGCGCCATGACCAATCCATGCACCGTCGCCGATGGTGATGGGCTCGGGAACACCGAACTGCGCGCCAATGGGACGCGTCACGTCCTCGTACCCATGGTTGCAGTCGGTGATGTAGATGTGATGTCCGGTGAACACATGCGCGCCGATCTGTATGCCCGCGTGCGCCACGATGCCACTCCCCCGGCCAATCAGTGTGCCGTCGCCAATGTGCACGATCGGTTCGGGACCGAGATCTTGTTCGGGCATCACGCCCGCCGAAAGGGTGATGCCGGGACCGATCAGGACGTTCTCACCAATCGCAATGTTGCGTTCGCCGTAGATGGTGTTCGGCGGAAAACAAATTGCGCTGCCGCTGCCAAAGCGCGCGAAGCGCTGCGCGCGTCGATGGTTAGGACCGATTGCGCCGTACCGCGTCACGGCCTGCCAAGTCGCGTCGATGCTGTCACCGAGAACGCGAGGAAACCAACCCAACGGGAGCCGCATCTGCCGGATGGTAGTGGCTAGCTGCCAGAATGCAGCCATGGCCGGCTCGCCCACCATCTCCGATCCCGAAATCCGTGACGCTGAGTACGCGTACCTGACCACAACCGGACGCGTCAGTAGCCGACCGCACACGGTGGAGCTGTGGTTCGCGCTCGGCGGTGATGCGCTGTGGTTCTTCACCGAAGGTGCAACCGATTGGCTCCGCAACGCCGAACACACCCCTGCAGTGCGGGTTCGGGTGGGCGCCTGGAGTTGGGACGCACTCGCGCGCATCGAACATTCGGGCGCGCACTCGGAGGCCGGTACCGAGGCGCGCACCGAAATGCTCCGCAAGTACGCGGCGACCTACAGCGAACCGCTCGACAACTGGGCCGCGTCGGCCAACGGCCTCGGAGCCGTCATCCTCACACCACCGCACCCCACCACCGAAACGTGGCCACTCCCATGACCGCGACGATGCCGGCGGGTACCACGCTGGCGCATTTACTCAATGCATCCGGGCGCAAACGCGACTCGCAACGCTCCCGGCTCTACCGCGCCGAAACACCCCTTCCGGGACGCCGGTTCACCACGCTCGACGAGTGTGCGCATTATCGCGACACCGTGGTCGGCTCGTTGTGGTGGGCGGCCGCGTTTGCGGATCCCGAACTCGATCTCGCACACGCACCACGCCTGCGTCCGGGCCAAGGGGCCCGCAGCGCGTTCTTTCGCCTCGAAGACAACGGCGAACCAACCATTACCCTGCCGCGTCGCTATCGGACCGCGGGAGTGATCCTGCACGAACTCGCGCACTGGGCCCTGTGGCGCCGTGTCGACATTGCGTTGCACGGTCCCGAATTTGCGCGCGTGCTGCTTGACCTTACGGCGGCATTCGGCGGCGACGAACGCGCGGCGCGCCTGCGCGCCAGCTATGGCGAACACCGCGTCAAAGTTGCGGCCGAGTTTCCGCACCCGTCGCGCTTCGCTGCACCACCGCCTCGCGGCTGACTAGCTCAAGCGCTCGACAATCATCGCCATACCTTGGCCGCCACCAACGCACATCGTTTCGAGCCCGTAGGTTGCGCCGGCATCTTCGAGCCCATTCAGCAGTGTCGTCATGATGCGCGCCCCAGTCATCCCGAATGGGTGCCCCAAGGCGATTGCACCACCGTTGACGTTGAGCTTGTCGAGCGGAATTTCGAGCTGTTGTGCGCACGGCAACACCTGCGCGGCGAATGCTTCGTTGAGCTCTACGAGATCAATATCGTCGATGTTGAGCTGCGCGCGTCGCAGCGCGAGCCGCGTGGCTTCGACGGGACCGAGCCCCATGATTTCGGGGTTGAGGCCCGTTGTACCGCTGGCAACAATGCGCGCCAACGGTGTGATTCCGAGTGCCTTGGCTTTCGTGTCGGACATCACAATCACGGCGGCCGCACCGTCGTTGAGCGGACACGCATTCCCGGCCGTGATGGTGCCGTTCGGGCGAAACACCGGGGCCAAGGTCGCGAGTTTTTCGAGCGACGTGTCGGGCCGAGGACAGTCGTCGCGGGTAACAACCGTTCCGTCGGGCGTCGTGACCGGGACGATCTCGCGCTCAAAAAACCCGCGGTTGATGGCATCCGCCGCGCGCTGTTGGCTGCGCAACGCGTATTCGTCTTGCGCTTCGCGGGCCACGTGTTCGATCTCGGCAACGTTCTCGGCGGTTTGCCCCATCGCGATGTAGATGTCGGGCAGTCCTTCGGGCGGAGTCCACGGACCTTTCCCACCTGCCGCGCGATCCAGCGAACGCAATTGGGCTCCAGCAAACTGCGGATTCATGGTGTCCGGCATGCCGTCCGAAGAACCGTGCACAAAACGGCTGACACATTCAACGCCGGCGGCAATGAACACATCACCCTCATCCGCTTTGATGGCGTGGTGCGCTTGGTTGATGGTTTGCAACGAGGATGCGCAATACCGAGTGGTGGTTGCGCCCGGCACATCGTGCAATCCGGCGAGTAACGCAACGACGCGACCAATGTTGTAGCCCTGCTCGCCGCCCGGAAGCCCGCAGCCCATGAGCAGATCATCGATGTCGCGGTCTTCGAGTTGCGGCACCCGATCGAGCGCCGCACGCACCATCGTTGCGGCCAGGTCATCCGGACGCACGTCGATGAGCGATCCTTTGAACGCACGCCCGATGGGGCTTCGGACAGCGGACACGATGACGGCTTCGGGCATGACGAACTCCTCTGCGAACGGGTCCCCCAGCATGGCAGGCGGCACAGCCAACTCTGTGCATGCACCGCCCGCCACGAGGGGACACCGGGAACGCGCCTGCGCCTAAAAACGAAGCGCGGCTGCGATCCGATCGTGTTCGGCAAGCGCCCCATCGCCAACGATCGTGACGGAACCTCCGAACCGAACGACGGTCTCGATGAGTTCGTCAACGACGTCATCGATAACGTCCGGCGCCTCGATATCGGTGGCACGAACCACCCGCTCGTCGACGATCCGTCCAGCACAATGGAACCCATCTTCGACAACAAGATGGGCAATGCGTCCTTGGGCACCCAATACCCAACTCTCATCTAATCCCGCCGCGAACCGACGATGAGAACGCGCGGTGTCGAGCACATCCAGCGCGCGCATTTGCTGAACTTCGAGCCAACTACGCACCAGGGGAAAAGCCGCGTGAAACAGCGCGTCCCAACTCGACCGGTCATGATTTCCCGGGATTACTCCGACTGGAGTAATCCCGGCGGCGGCTACCGTTCGCATCACGGATCGATCCACCCCGGCAACGACGGTCGGGATCGGATTGGCCCGACATTCAGCAAGCAGCGCTTGGGCGATCGCTCGCATCCAGGAGCTCGATGACTCTTCTTCCGAGCGCATCAACGGCCAGGAATTGTCGAGCTGCTCAACCACGTGGTCTTCGTCGCCGACGAGCAACCGAACCATCCGTTCACTCACCGTGACGACTCGAAACGCGCTCCTCCAGTGACTATCCGCAAGGATGTCGCGAGTAGCAAAGGTCGCGTCAATTACCACTCGCTCAATCACTGGACGCTGTAAGCGCACCCCAGCGGAGAACGTCGACGACACGCAAAGTGCCAATGCCGTGGAATTCTCACGCGTACTGCACTCGTCGAGCAGTGCCTCACAGCGCGCAACGAGGGCGCTGCGTTCGGCGTCACTGACATCGCCGGTGAGGCGCCGGTCTGCTGACCGAATGAACTGCTCGATCCGAGACCGTTCGATAGGGGTCAGCATCTGGCCGGGCGCAGTGTTCACCAAGATCGTGACGCATGGATATCCCGTGCGGAGCTGAAGGTCGGTAAGCGTTGCCTGTTGCATAGAGAATCCTTTCGATGTGGGGTACGCATCGAAGGTCTCTTCCGCTTCGTCGAAGCCACTACGCCGGACCCGGAGGTCGAGATGACGGCGTTGGTGTTTCGGAATACTCCCCTTAGATGGGTCGCAGTATAACTGGTTCGCCTTGCCGTGCAAGCTTTTTGTACGGGTACGTTTCAGTCGATCCGCCGAAGCTGCGCGCGGTACTCGTGCCCGCGCGCCACATAGATCGCAGCACCCGCGGCAATGAGCGCGGGATTGACCGCATCGAGGCGCAACGAGGCCGGCACACCGAGTGCCATGGCGCGACTCGGCACTTCCATGCCGGCGCGCACCACGGCATTCGCCCCGACGAGCGCGCCGCTTCGCACTACGGCACGCTCTAATACTTTGGAACCGCTTCCGACGAGCACGCTGTTTTCGATCGTGCACCCTTCCATGTGGACTTGGTGTCCGATGACACAGTCATCACCAATGATCGTGGGATGCGCTTCGGTGACATGAATAACCGCGCCGTCTTGCACCGAAGTGCGCGCACCTACCGTGATTGGTCCACCATCGGCGCGCAACACTGCGCACGGCCAAATCGTGGACTCCGGACCGATGGTGACGGCACCAATGATGACGGCATCGGGATGCACAAACGCTTCGGGGTCGATCGACGGTATGCGTCCGTCCAGGGCGTAGATCGGCATAGCTGTGACGCTAGTGGGTGCTGCGGCGCGTTACCTGCGCAGCCGCGCGAATCTCGTCGCCCACACCAAGCCACACTGCGAACGGTTCACCCGCTGCAGTCCAGAGCGCAACCGGATCGCCGAGATGCATCGGCCCGAGATATTCGATGACTACCGCGGCGGGCACGCCAGGTTCTTTGGTATCGACCCACGCATCCTCAAGCGCCGCTGCGGCAATGGCGTTGTTGACATGGCCGAGCACATCAAAGTCAGTAACCCGCAACGGCCACAGACGCGCCGATGCATCGGCGGTCCGACCCGGCAGGTGTAAGCGGTGATCCGGTTTGTGCATCCCGCACGCTGTGCCGTAATGCTCCATGAACCAGTCCGGCACGGGTGCCGGACGCATCGTTTCGGCATCGAGATACACCCACAGCGTTGCAGTCTCAACGTGGGCGCCATCTGCGGTACGCAAGGTCGTGCGCCGTTCGGCGAAGCGACTCCCAACCCCGCCACAAAACGTGGCCAGCTCGACCTGCTCGCGTAACTGGGGCAAGCGGGTCACGACATCAATGGCGATGCGACGACACACCCATGCGCCGCCGTCACCGAGCCCGAGTTCTCGCGTGTCGTCGTTGCCGACATCTTGGAGATAACGCGCCAAGGCATCGAGGCGCAGGCGTCCGGAGGTCGTCGTATCCCCAATACGGACTGCGCGGGTCATACGAAACACGCGTCCCGCCACCGGTTCGGGAACAAACATGGTTGACGTCATATACGAACAGTCCGGACTACGTTCATGGTGCGGGCAGCCTAGGACAGCAAGCGCGCAGTGCGTCGTGCAGTGCCTCGTGGCTAGGCCGACCAACGCGTCGGCTCGGTAACGGCACGGTCAAGGAGATCCAGATATTCGTGACGCAACACGTCCTGCGCACCCAGCGAGCGCAAGTGTGGCGTAGTCCACTGCACATCAAAGAGCGTAAACGCCTGTGTGCGCAGGTGTTCGACGAGGGCGTGCAGAGCAACCTTAGAAGCATCGCGCTCGAGATGAAACATGGATTCGCCGGCAAAGAACGCGCCAATCGCAATGCCATACACACCACCGACGAGTATGTCGTCGCGCCACGCTTCTACGCTGTGGGCCCAGCCCATCGTGAAGAGCTCGGTATACGCCGCAACAAAACTCTCGTCGATCCACCCGTGCGGCCGGGCAGGATCACCGCACGCGCGCATAACCGCAACGAATTCGGAATCAATACGGATCTCGAAACGCCGTTCGGCACGCGCAAGAGAACGGTGCACGATGAACCCGTCAAGCGGAAGTACACCACGCGGGTTGGGCGACCACCATCCGAGCACTCCGCGTTCGACGCGCATTGGAAACAGCCCGCGGCGGTAGGCCGCTACCAGGGTGGCCGGCGCGAGATCTGCACCGGCAGCGATGCATTCCTTGTCGAGGGGCGCCATGCGTGGGTCAGGCAACTCCCATTCGCTCGGGCCCGGGTCGATCAGCAGGTTACGAACCACCCATAGATCATGGCGCGTCCGATGCTGCTCCGTCGGAGTTTCGCGCGAAGACGATGCGCCGATTCGGTATGCAAGACTCCGATGCATGCGACTCGGTCGACTTCGTACATGTGGCATCGCCGTTGCAAGCCTCTTTGCGTTCGCGGCGTATTGCGTTGGCTTCGCCGGTGCGACAGGCGCCGGTGCGAAATCCGATCCTGGAACAATCGCCCCGCGAGTCGTCAACGGCGATCCTGCGGACATTGCCTCTAGCCCCTGGATGGTTGCATTGTTGTCTAGCAACCAACCGAATGCGCGCCTCGCACAGTTTTGTGGCGGAACACTGATCGCCCCGACCTGGGTCCTGACGGCTGCGCACTGCACCCGAGGTCGAAGCAACGCGTCACTCCAGGTTGCGCTCGGCCGCACACAACTGTCTTCGATATCCGAGAGCGATCGCATCACCATCACTCGGATCATCGAACACCCGCAATTCGACCCTACGACGTTTACCTACGATGCGTCACTCCTGGAACTTCGCGCGCCAGCGAACGGGTATACGGCCCTTCCACTGAACAGCGATAGTGCGCTTCCTGCACTGAACGATTCGTTAAACGTGTTGGGTTGGGGAAGTACGTGGCCCAGCCCGATTGGGACGACGCCGACCACCACGGTCCAGTATCCGAACGGACTGCGTTCGGGTCTGGTCCTTGACCAATCGGGACCATCGGGAACGTGCGGTGCGTACGGCAGCGATTTTGTTGCCGCGCTCATGATCTGTGCTGCTCGCGATAACGCTGGAGCGATTACGGATACGTGTAGCGGTGATAGCGGCGGTCCGTTGTTCGGATCGATATCCGGCATGACCCGCTTGGTCGGAATCACGAGTTTTGGAGGCGGGTGTGCACAGCTCAACTACCCCGGTGTGTACACAAGGGTTTCGGCAGTCGCAGCGTGGGTAGAACAAACGGCTGTTTCAGCGCCGACGCTGGGCTACTGGCTCGTCGCTCGCGACGGCGGCATCTTTGCCTTCGGAAACGCCCCCTACCGAGGCAGCACCGGCGGCCTGCGCCTCAACCAACCCATCATCAGCATGGCCCCAACCCCAACCGGCAACGGCTACTGGCTCGCCGCCAGCGACGGCGGCATCTTCACCTTCGGCGACGCACGCTTTTACGGATCCACCGGCGGCCTACGCCTCAACCAACCCATCATCAGCATGGCCCCAACCCCAACCGGCAACGGCTACT
>JBMOIW010000068.1:0-10359 GCA_049317145.1 Acidimicrobiia bacterium | reverse complement strand
ACCACATTGCGGACCTGCGCGCCGTGGCGACGGGGCGCCGATTTCATCTTGTATCGGAGCGCTGACATGGATCCCCACATCGAGTACACAAATCTTGCCCGCCGTCGCGCAAAGAAGCACGATCTCGTGTTGTATCGCCATGTGTTCGGGAAACCGGAGGCACCGGTCTCGAAGTCGGCGGTCGTGACCCTCGACACTGCTGCGCGAATCGTGCTGCGGCTTCAGCTTGCCAGCGCCGGAGCGCTTGCGCCGGCGCCTGTCGCGCTCGCACCCGCACCCGTTGCTCTCGCGGGCCCGCTTGCGTTGGCTGTCATCGGCAACGATTTCCGTATCGAGAAACCCGAACTCCAACTTGTGGTCACCCACGGCGCCCCGCCGCAGGTCCAAGCGCTCGTGAACGACCTCACCGATCGTTGGCAACCCTTTGGAAAAACGCTGGCGCGCCAACTCATTGGCAACGCACGATACTTGCATCTCAAACCGGGAGAGTTCGCTCGCCGGGTCGGCGATACCTATCCGCCGGCTACGGGTGCGGAATCACAATCCGAACGGGCAGTGCGAATGCTGCGCCACGCAGCAGCCAAGACGCTCCAAGCGTCACAAGTCCGAATCGAAACCGACTCCGGGGTCCGATACCTCACGCTTCCCTTCCTCTCACCAGACGGCATTTTCCTCGCACACCTAGCGGAAATGATCCAACACGACAGCACACAACGTATTGCGACCCAGATCTTGACCGGACCGCACGCAGCGCGACTCGAGCCGCGTGATCGCCGGAACGTCGAAGCGTTGCGTTGTGATGCGGAGCAGCGGTTTACTGCTCTAGCGAATCTCACGACGCGGGTAGCGAGCACGGTGACGTCACTGCGATCCAAGAGCGTTTTTATCGAGGAGTATCCACCGCTTCGCGATCCAGTTCATGATGACAATGACGTCTATGTTGCGCTATCGAAGCTTCACGATGGATCTTCCCCACAAGCCCAAATTGCGATGCGGAAGCTGCTGACAACGATCAACGAAGCGGCCCGTTCCCACGGGGTCGGCCAAGCCGCCCGGCACGACGCTCCCGAACAATCTGGTCCGCTTACTCGGTAGCGATCGCATCGAGCACGTTGAGCCGGCCGGCTCGCCAAGCCGGAATCACGGACGCCAACACCGCTGAGGCAGCGGCGAGCGCAGAATATCCGCCGAGTTGCAGCCACGGCACGGCGAACGTGCGAAACCCACTGCTCGCAAGCGCCGCAACGAAAATCCGCGCCCACAACAATCCGAGTGCGAGGCCCACTGCGCTGCCGAGCACGGCAATCACCACTGCCTCGCCGCGAATCATGCGTCGAATCTGCACCCGCGAGGTTCCGATCGCACGCAGCAACCCCAGTTCGCGCGTGCGCTCGTACACCGAGAGCAGCAACGTGTTAATAATGCCGAGCAACGCGATCAACAAACTGAACAGCAACAGGCCCACGAAGATGTTCAGAATCCCCGCCAAGAATCCGAGCGAGTCACTCAGGAACTGATCGAACGAACGCACGTTGACCGTCGGGTATTGCGCCATCGCATCGCGAAGTTGATTTCCTAGGGTACTTCGCTGCCCATCGCGCGCGACAACAAAGAGCTCGTTGTCTTGCGTTGCGCGCGGCGCAATGCGTGCCAATGTCTCCATACTCACAATCAGCGCGGCGGGCTGTTGACCGGTGAATCGATCGTTGCGGAAAACTCCCACCACTGGTGCCTCGATCACCGTTTGACGATCCGCCGACAAGGAGACAACGTCGCCCACGCCAACCTGGAGCTCACGCGCGCGGAAGTCAGCCAACATCACTCCCCCGCCCGCCAGTCCCGCGGAGCTCCCTTCGGCAAAATCCAACGACAACGCGTCGTCAAAGCCTCGCGTTGTTGCGCCAACAATCGCTTCTTCGGTTGCACCCGCGGCTCTCGACGCGACTTCACCCGAGATGAACCGCAACGCGACCGCCGCTTGCGCCGCTGGGAGCGCACGTGCGGTTGCTGCTACCCGATCGCTAAAGCCCGCATATCCATCTGCATTGACAATGAACTCGGCTTGCACCCCCGACTGAATTGACCGGCGTGCATCCGCTTGAGCCGACGCAGTAAACACCGACACCAAGCTGATTAACGCCATTCCAATGACAACCGCAGACGCAGTCGTCGCAGTCCGACGCGGGTTGCGCATCGCATTGCCACGCGCCAGGCGCCCAATCGCACCGAACAACGCAGGCCCGGCCAACACGAGGGCCAGTCCGGCAATCGTGGCCGAAGCAAATCCGACGAGACGCAAGCTCGAGAATCCGCCATTGCGCAGCATCGACACCGAACCCCAAGCACCCACGCCCACGATGCCGAGCCCCAACACCGAGGCACCCACGCCAACGGGTCGCGTGCCCAGCACGCGCGCGACCGGACGCGCAATGAGCGCCGTCCCAATCACGACGCCGAGGAACAGCGTCAAACAGCCAACACCGACATAGATGATGCTGTCATCTGCTTGAGTGAAATCGCCCAACAAACCCAAGCCAACAAACCACACGCCGAGGATCACAAACTCGATAGCAAGGACCAGACGCGACAAGAGCACCCGGCTCGCACCGGACGAGAACGCAGCTACGGCCAAGATGAACATCCAAAACAAGAGCCACATCGCTGCAGCGCGTCCCGTCGCGGCAAGCGAAGCGTCCGCTCCGAGTACGAACACGAGCAGCACACTCACCCCAATGGCCGCAACACCGGCGATGGGGCGCAACACTCGGCTTCCCCGCGAGAGCGGCGGCGGATCGACGGGCTTGGGGCGCAAGAACGGTTTGGCAGGCACCGGACGCACTTCGGAGATCGCCGACATCGGCGAGATCGCAGCGGCACGAATCGCCGGCCAGATTGCACTAGCGACGGTAACCGTGGTCCCGACGGCCATCGCCCAGACAAAGGTACGCGTTTGCACCACCGGAGCGACGTCGGGGACATCGAGCCCCACCGATCGCAAGAGCGGAAGCGCAACGGACCCCAACCCAATGCCGGCAAAGAACCCGAGGAGCGACGCCACCAGACCCAGCACCACCGCCTCGAACAGAACGGACCGTCGAACCTGCGCACCGGAAGCTCCAAGCGCACGGAGGAGCCCTAACTCGCGAGTGCGCTGCTGCACCAGAATGACGAAGGTATTGGCGATGATGAACGCACCGACAAAGATGCCCAGCGCAGCAAACGCCAGGATGAACCGGTTGATGAACTTAAAAAAGTCACCGGTGTCCGCAGCCTGTTGCGTAGCAAATGCTTGGGTGTCAATCACTGCGATTTCGGATCCTACGGCCCGCTGCAATTGCGCAGCGACAGTCGCTGCATCGGGACCGGTGCGAACAAAGATCGCGTCGTACTGATCCGGCTTGTCGAACAATGCTTGCGCAGTAGTGGTGTCGAACGCGATGTAGGTCAGGGCGCCGATATCGACCGCAGTGCCAAGGCCGAGGAACCCCACGACTTGATACGGCATGGCTTGCCCACCCTTGGCAACCACGCGTACGGCGTCACCGAGTCGCAATCCGTTCTGATCGGCGCTAGCAACATCAACGAGCACTTCATTGGCCGTAATCGGGGCGCGCCCAGCACGCAGCACAAAGGGACCAACGTCATTCCCGGGCCATGAAATTGCCTGAGTTTGCGTGTTGAACCCGCGCACGATCGGAGCGCCATCGTTACCGATGAGCGCAACCGAGTCGCTGCGAATAAGCCCTCCCGCCGCAACAACACCGGGAGTCTCTCGCACTCGATCCAACACCGATGCCGCCATCGTTGCTTGTCCACGACCAAATCCCAGGATGTTGAACCCGCCGTTAGCTGGCGTCACGATGATTTCTGAGCCGGCAGCGAACTGTCGCGTGACCGTGCCATAGGAGGCTTTGAGCGTGTCGGTGAGTACGAATGTTCCGGCGACAAACGCAACGCCAAGCACGATCGCGAGTGCGCTCAGCGCCAGACGAACTTTGCGGACAAAAATGCCTCGGAGCGTTGCGCGCCACATACCGGTTATATGCGGTTACGACGCGTTCGGATCGGTCGGATCCGCTGGGGGAAAGAGTGGATCATTTCCTGCGAAACGTTGGATAGGACCAAATGCTTCCTCGTAGCGCGTCATGTTGTCGTTCAGCGCCCGAATGATTTCAAACAACAAGGTGGGCGGAACCTTGACCCGTTGCACCACCCGCACCGGTACGCGCACGAACTCGTCGCCGTGCTCGTCGACGGCCGTTTCCGGCGGCATTGTGCTGGCGAAGTCGAGGGTGAACTCGTGCGCGGTATGCCATACGTTGAGCAAGTTGGCGTACTCGCCCGCCATCTGATGATCGGGCACATGGACATCGAAGCGGACGTTGGGATCACTCATAAGGGCCCAGACTAGGGCCACCTGCCCGTGTGCAGGCCGCGCGGACGGTACAAATTGCAACGAAGGGCTTCCCAACCAGCGATCTGATCCATTTGAACCAATTCGCTCCCGCGAGCGCCCGATGTGGTGGTTCCCTGCTCCTCCCCTACACCGAAACCGGCCGATGAGCAGTGCGTGGGATGGCATGGAGGCATGAGCACGAGTAACTCCGGTTCGGCAGAGGCGAGGCTCGCCGAAGAAGTTGCGCGAGCAACCGTCGGACCCATTTTCTCGCCTCAAGCAATCCGCGTGACCCTCTGGATCGCGCTCGTGGTCGGTCTCGGTGGACTCGTAACGCTTCCTTTCGCTTCCGAGCTGTCGGTTGCGAACCGATCAGCGTTGGCCACAGGTATGGGCGTGCTGGTGGCGTCCATACCCTTGTTGTTTCACGTTGCGCGACGCAATCCCAACCTTGCGATCACGGTGATTGTTGTGGAAGGTCTGGCTGCTTGTCTTGCGGCGCTATTCATCGCTCCGGGCTCGGCGATCAGTGTTACGCCGGCACTGTTGATTGCGTGCCTGTTGCTTACCGCGCTCCACGAATTCCGGATGGGACTCCTCGCAGCAACCGGGACGACCGTAACGCTGATCACTGCGTGGATGTTCATGGATCTCCAATACGACTGGTTCGGCATCACCGTGTTTGCCGTTGTGCTCTTCGGAGCGGTTGCTCTGATTGCATTCCTCTCGCAATACCGAAGGCGCTTAGCAGCAGACCTCGCCCGTATCAACAATGTCGTGCGCACTGGCTCGGTCGCGCACGACGACACACAAGGCAGCCTCGTCGCGATCACGCAGGCCATCGCCGAAAACATGAGTGTTGCATCCTGCACGCTCGCGTTGGTAGAGCAGCATCACCTGGTGCAACGGGCGCCACTCTCAGATTCGCCAGTGATCGTCGCCGTGCTTCCCGAAACGCCCGATGAAGTTCGCGTCGAGCCCGAGCATCCTGCAGTGTTGGCGCTGATGCAACAACGTGTCCTCGTTGCGTCTGATCCCGACCTACCCGCGCCGCACACCGCGCAGGTCATCTACGTTCCGATTGCAAATGGATCCGAACGACTGGGCGTCTTGACGCTCACTGGGCACCCTAATGCACGCATCTCGGACGCGGACCTACGGGTTTTGCAGGTCTACGCGCAAGAGCTTGGGCTCATCATCATGCGTTCCCGAATGCTCGAGCACGCGCAACTCACGGCGCAAAAACTGACGGCAGCCGACGCACTCAAAACGGAATTCCTTGCGATGGTCTCACACGAACTGAAGACTCCGGTAACCGCGATCAAGGGCTTTGTTGACACGATCTTGTTGCACGGTGATCGCATTGATACTGCGAAACGCAATCAACTTCTCGAACGTGCATCCGCCAACACCAATCAGCTCACGCGACTGATCGGACAACTCTTGGACTTTGCCCGAGTTGACGCCGACGAGGTTGCTCTGCGCCCGCTGGTCTGCGATCTCAATGACTTGTCTCAGCGAGTTGTCGACAACTTGACTTCGATTTTGTCCAAACACCAGATCACCATCAATGTGGATCCGATGATTCGGGTGTACACCGATCCAGATGCCTATACCCATATCCTCACGAATCTGTTGACCAACGCCGCGAAGTTCTCGCCAACGGGTTCCACCATCACCGTGCATGCGGCTACCACCGCTACGGAAGGCCACCTCTGCGTCACCGACACCGGCATTGGCATCGCTCCAGAAGAACTCGACTTGGTGTTTGAGCGGTTTTTCCAATCGCAACGCAACGGCACGAGCCGCAAGGGCACGGGGATTGGTTTGGCCATCGCGCGTCGATTTGTCGAACACCAGGGGGGACGCATCTGGGTTACGAGCACCCTTGGAGCTGGCACAACGTTTACCTTCACGATGCCGCTCGCACCCAAGCCCAGTCGTTTGACTCTTGCCCCCGCCGACCCTCCGCCCTCAGCGCCAACCGAACCCGCAGCGAATGTTCGGGGGCAACTGCTCAGCGACGCGACACCGACTGGGCGCCGGCGCGGAGCAGAACCGCCCGCCCACGCATGACGCTGCTGGCGTATCGAGGGCCTTAGTTCGTGCGTTGGTAGGGCGCAACGGGCAAGGTTGTGCCGCACGTGCTCGTCGCCGGAATACCCGCAAGACGTTGTTGCAACCACGTTGTTGCGAGTGGTCCCCCTACTTTGCCGAGGGTCATGTGTCCTTGGTCGCCCAGCCATGCGGTGGTGAGATTGCTCCCCGCCGAACACCATCGCTGCGCCAGCAATGTCGTGGTGTTGGGGAGCACGATCGTGTCGGCCAGACCTTGGATGACGAGCACGGGAACCGTCGCCGGAAACGGCGGCGGAGTATTCTCAGCCACTCGATTTGCCCATTGCGGCTCACCGTTTGGGTTACTACGGAAGATCTGCTGCCCGGCATACTGGCGCGCCAATCCCTCCAACGCGGCATCAAGAATGCATTCGTTGGCAACGCGCGCGTAATTTCGCTGGCCGACCTTGGATGTCACTTGGTTTGCGCTGAGCTCGGGATACGTCATTGGCCATGCTCGGAGCACCTCAGCACCGATGGCCCAACCGACACCGTTGTTCCATTGTTGGTCGAGCAACGGACCGAGTTCGGCCGCCGGTGCGGCAGCCGCCACCGCCACGAGTTGAAGTTCGGGCGCATAGGTGCCCACGATCTCGCCCGTCCACAGCGACGACGCGCCACCCTGGGAGTGGCCGTAGACCATCAGGCGATTCGAGGTGGGCACAAGGTTGCGTGCGGCACGCGCTGAGTTAATGACGTCGCGTGCAGCGTCTTGTCCGACGAGATATCGCAACGTACCCGGAGTGCCAAGTCCGCTGTAATCGGTAGCGGCAACAACCCAGCCGTTGGCGATCATCGTGTTCAGCCACGTGAGTTGTCCCATCGGGTTCGCCGATCGAGAGGGCGCGCACGCATTGCCCATTCCAACCGTGCCGTGGGCCCACGCCATCACCGGGTAGCCGCTACTGGTTGGTGGCGCGCTCGGCGCGAACACCATGCCCGATGACACCGTGGTGTTTCCCGCGGCGTCTTCACTGCGGTACAGCACGCGCCACGCACGTGTGCCCGGAACGCCTGAGTCAAACGGCTCACTGCGCAGCAACTGGCCCGGCACTCCAGGTGGAAGTGGGGAGGGCGGCGTATAAAAGGGCTGGAGCGCGTCCTGGCGCCGGTTGATATCGACTTGGCGCCACACCGTCACCACCGTTACCGAGACGACCGTCGCCATCAAGATCAACACGACAAGGATGACGATCGGATGGCGCTGCGAGAATGGACGCCGTTGTGGGAACTCAGGCAAGCGCGTCATGCGCCGCACCCTAACCCGCCGCGCCCGTAACCCGGTGGTCCACCAACGACGTTCACAAATGGGCGTACACTGAGAGTGCTCGTACGCGCTTCGGGGGGATGCAAGCGAGTCCTCCTCGACCGTGACCTACGGGTGATGTGTCGCCGAATTACACAGGGCCCACTGAGGAGGGCGTATGGATCCGCAAGAGTTACTCGCCAGGGTTGCGGGCGCAGCGGGTGTGAACCCGTTCAGCGTTGCCGCATCAAACCTTGGACTTACGACGTGGCAGTACGAGTTGGTGTACAACGTGTTTTCGTTCACGTTTGCCGCCATGGGTGCTGCCTTCATCTATTTCATCCTGGTGCGCAAGACCGTGTCGCCGAACTACCGATCGGCCGTCACGATGTCTGCGATCATCTGCGGTATTGCCGCCTACCACTACTGGAGAATCTTCAGCCTGTGGAGCGAAGGCGCCACGAACGAGGGCTATCGCTACGCAGACTGGCTCCTGACGGTGCCGTTGCTGCTCGCAGAACTGGTTGTTGTTTCCGGAATCGCAAGAAACAAGCGCACCGGAATGATCACCAAGCTGGTCGTGGCCGCACTGTTGATGGTTGCCCTTGGATACCCAGGCGAAGTCGCACCGGGAGGAAGCACTGCCCGCACGGTGTGGGGAATCCTGTCTTCGATTCCGTTCCTGTACATCTTGTACGTGCTCTTCGTGGAGCTCGGCAAGGCAGCCGGGGAGCAAAAGCCCGCTACCGCGAAGAAGTTGATGGTGCTGCGCATCCTCATCATCTTTATCTGGGGCGTCTACCCGATTGCGTACATCCTGGGTGACCCGAACAGCTGGCTGTCGGACTTGTTCAACTTGAGTGCAGCTGACTCGCAAGTTGTGCGTCAGGTGATGTACTCGGTTGCCGACGTGTTGGCCAAGCCAGCGTATGGCCTCATCATCTACAGCATCGCTCGCTCGCGTACCCGCGACGATGGCTGGACGAGCGAGGACACCGAAACCGAAACCGAAGCGGCTGCTGCGTAACCCAGCTCCGCCAAGCATTACGACAACGGCCCGGGCGTGTGCCCGGGCCGTTTCGCGTGGTCGCAGTGGCCGTCGCCACGGCAGTACTTCGTTGGCCGTTAGGCAATCGTCCAGTCATAGAGCACCGTCGTGCGCACGATCTCGTCGTAGAGCGCGTTATTGCGTCGGCTCACTATGCACCACACCGACAGGAGCGGGCCGACGAAAAACACCAGCACTGCGCGCACCAATGCGCGACCGACACCCAGAGGCTTACCGTTCGCAGTAACGACGCGCAGCCCAAAGATCGCGTCCCCCAACGTGCGCCCAGTCGTTGCCCAACTCGATACGTAGTACACGAGCGCCAGACCGAACGCGATACAAAACGCGCCGGTTGGACCGGGATTTGGAATCGAGATTGGGCGGCTCATAATCAGCGAACGCACAAAGCCAAATCCGGCAAGGCCAAGAAACGTCAATGAAGCCAGCACCCCGAGATCGACCGTTGCCGAAAGCCCACGGGACGCAATCCCGGCGTGTGCGCCCTGCCGCCCGCGCGCGTACGGGCTGCGTATCACCGCGCTGGAGTTCACCCACCCGCGTCGACGCGTCTCGGCGCGCTCCGGGGCGCCCTCCCGTCGATCTTCCGGAGCGAATGGGTCGTATCCGCTGAGTGGCGCGGTGCGCACCGTAGACCGCCGCAAACACCAGTCAGCGCTACGACCAACCGCGTCATCGACTCGCATTAGACCAATCCGTCCGGCATTGGTGATGTCACTCGCCATGGAGCTCGTTGTCGCGCGAACGATTGAGGGAATGTCGAGTTCGTCGATCACTTGGTCGGCGATCGGACGGATGTTGATGCCCGCGATGATTTGGTTGAGATCGATGGACTGAATGACAGCCGTAAGGTCGATCTCTTGCGCAATTGCCTGCACCGGAACTTGGCGCACGACCGCGGGCAGATCGATCTGGGTCACCAACTGTTGCGCGACTTCGGGAGCGCTACGGCGCACAAAATCTTGGAGTAACAGCTCGTTATGCCGTTGCGTACCAAATGCCCATCGATTGATATCTTCGGCGGTCGAAGCGACTGCATGGAGCGGCGTGTCCATGACTGACGGCACTCCCCGGACCGTACGCATCGCCACGGATTCGGCGGTGCCCAATACTGCGAGCGCCCCAGCACGCGTGGCGTACGCCGCAGCAAGTGCAAGGCCAGGAGTCGCACGAACGAGGCGGCCAACGGGTCGCAGCGCGGTTGGCGCACTCGGTGAAGCCGGTCCCCCCACCCGATCGATCGAGCGCACGGCTGCCCGCGCCGATGCACCTATGAGCGCAAGCCCGAGGCCACTGGCGCGTGCAACGAAGGCGGTCAGCGGCAACTCGCGTGAGGTTCGCCGGACCACGACTGCAGTACCTGGCACACGCACAGTTGCGTCGTCAGCGATGGGCCGCGGGGTCGATGGCATGCGGGGAGCGTAGCCAGCACCAGGTCCGCTTGCCTCAGGCAACGATGGCCGTCGCCGCGATGCGCAAGAGCTTGCTACCGACAGTGATCAACGCCACGCCAAACGCAATATCGAGTGTCAT
>JBMOIW010000067.1:0-10415 GCA_049317145.1 Acidimicrobiia bacterium | reverse complement strand
GGGGAGTGCGTCGGGCGGGAACTCCACGTCGACCACCGGGCCGGCGATGGCAACGACTCGCCCGTCTTTGAGTTTTTCTTCGGTGACCGTCATCGGTTCTCCTGATTGCTTGCGATCGGGTTAAGCCTCGGAGGAGGCGCCAATGGCAGCCATCTCGAGGGGAAGAAGTTGGTCGGGACCAGTGTGGTGCCCACCGGTACGTAACGCTTCGGCGCCGCCAACAATTTCCATGATCTCGGTCGTAATCGCATCTTGGCGCGCCCGGTTCGCCAAGCGACTGAGCGTTTTGACGAGTTCCTCGGCGTTGTCGGTTGCGGCCTTCATGGCGCGCTGGCGTGCGGCGTGTTCGCTCGCCGCGGCGTTCAAGAGCGCGGCATACACACGCGCTTCAACATAGCGCGGCAAGAGTGCGTCGAGAATGAGGTTGGGTGCCGGTTCGAACTCGTAGGTCGATGCCGTTCCGTCATGTCCTGGACGTGCGTCGCCACCGGCAACGACTTCTTGCTCCAGTGGAGCGATCGGTCGAACGACGACTTCCTGCGTTCCGGCGGACACGAAACGGGTGTAGATGATGCGCACGAGATCGACATCGCCGGCGACGAACGGCGCTTCGACGGCACGCGCGATACGTCGCGCATCTTCGTAGCTCGGCTGATCGGTAAAACCGGTGAAGCTCTGCGCTATTGCGTAGCCGCGGAACCGGAAGTAGCTCTCTGCCTTTCGGCCAACGCAGTACAAGCGGTACGACCGACCGGCGAGCACGTGTTCTTTAATCTCGCCTTCTGCGGCGCGCAGGACCGCCGAGTTGTAGCCTCCACAGAGGCCGCGATCTGCGGTTATCGCAATGACGGCAACGCTCGTTACTTCCTCGCGACCGGCCAACAACGGAGATTGCACCTCGCCACCTGCAGCAGCGAGGTCGCGTACCGCTTCGGTAATCGCTTCACTGTACGGCACCGCCGCGCGCACGCGATCCTCCGCCTTTTTGATCCGGCTCGCCGCAATGAGCTCCATCGCGCGGGTGATCTTCTTGGTGGATTGGACGCTCTTGATGCGTCGTTTCAGGATGCGTTCTTGACCGCCGGCCACAGCTAACCCTTCGCGTTACTCGGTTGCCAACGTCTTTGCGGATTCGGCCTCGCCGAGCGCGTCCGCGTCCGACAGCGTCACATCCGCCGCCGCACGAGCACCGGCGCCAATAGCAACAAAGCTGGCTTTGAAGTCCGCTACCGCCTGAACGAGCTTGTCCTCGTCGGGAAGCTTGCCGGTGGTGCGAATTACTTCGAGGAGATCCGAGTAGCGGCTGCGGAACGCGTCCAACAGCTCGCCCTCGAAACGACGGACTTCGGTTACCGGAATGTCATCGAGGAAACCGTTTGTGCCGGCATAGATGGAGATGCACTGCTCTTCGACCGGCATCGGCGAGTTGAGTGGCTGCTTCAGCAACTCCACGAGCCGCTGTCCCCGTTCCAACTGTGCCTTCGAAACCGCGTCGAGCTCCGATCCAAACGTTGCGAATGCTTCGAGATCACGGAACTGGGCGAGGTCGAGCTTGAGGGTTCCGGCCACGCTCTTCATTGCTTTGATCTGCGCGGCACCACCCACTCGGGACACCGAAATACCGACGTCGACCGCGGGACGTACACCGGACTTAAACAAGTCTTCTTGCAAGAAGATTTGTCCGTCGGTAATTGAGATGACGTTGGTCGGAATGTAGGCCGACACGTCACCGCCCTTGGTCTCGATTATCGGCAATGCCGTTAGCGATCCGCCACCGAGGTCGTCAGACAGCTTCGCGGCGCGCTCCAACAGACGAGAGTGGAGGTAGAACACGTCGCCCGGGTACGCCTCGCGTCCCGGTGGACGGCGCAGGAGCAACGAGAGCTGACGATACGCTTCAGCCTGCTTCGACAAGTCGTCGTACACGATCAACGCCGCTTGACCGTTTTCCATCCACTGCTGGCCAATGGCGCAGCCGGCGTACGGCGCGAGGTACTTGAACACCGCCGATTCCGATGCGGGTGCGTTGACTACGACGGTGTAGTCCATGGCGCCGTAGCGCTCGAGTGTCGCCACCGTCGTTGCCACGGTCGAACCTTTTTGGCCAATAGCAACGTAGATGCACTTCACGCCCTTGCCCTTTTGGTTCAAGATCGTGTCGATAGCAATCGTCGTCTTACCGGTCTTGCGATCACCAATGATGAGCTCTCGCTGACCGCGGCCAATCGGGGTCATGGCGTCAATGGCCTTGATGCCGGTTTGCATCGGCTCGCCGACCGGCTGGCGCGCCACGATGCCGGGCGCTTGCACTTCGAGGCGACGCTCCTGGGTTGATCCCAGCGGACCCTTACCGTCGATCGGTTGACCGAGCGAGTTGATGACGCGGCCGAGCAGCGCGTCGCCGACCGGAATCGACAAGATACGACCGGTCGCCTTTACGGCTTGGCCCTCTTCGATGCGGGTCTCTTCGCCGAGCACCACCGCACCAATCGAAGCTTCGTCAAGGTTGAGCGCAAGGCCGAGCGTACCGCCTTCGAACTCCAGGAGTTCGTTCACTGACGTCTCGGGCAAGCCAGCGACGCGCACGATGCCGTCGCCGACTTCGAGCACCCGACCGACACGGGCCGCCTCTAGGGATGGGGTAAACGATGCAACGTGCTCGCGCAATGCAGTAGCAATGTCATTCGCAGTGATGGTGTATTCGGCCATCAGATCAATTCCTTCAACTGGTCGATACGGTGGCGGACCGTGCCGTCAATAACCATGTCACCGATACGAGCGGATACTCCGCCGAGGACTCGCTCGTCCACGACGACTTTGACTTCGACGCGCTTACCGGTTCGAGCCGACAGCGCCACCGCAAGACGTGACCGCTGGTCGTCGTCGAGCGGAATTGCAGAGCGCACTTCGGCGACAACTTCTTGCCGCGCCGCCGCAGCCAGCTCTACAAAACGCTCTGTGATTGCGGCGATGTCCGCAGAACGGCCGGCCGCAACTACCAAGGTGACGAGCGCAACGCTCGTTTGCAGCGCTCGGTCCCCAAGGAGATCCTCGATCACCGCAAGCTTGTTTGTGAGCGGCAATGCGGGATCGGTGAGCGCCATGCGCAACGCGTCAGAACCTTCGACGGTGCGCGCAAAACGGTACACCTCATCCTCAACGTCGGTGAGTCGTTGTTCGACCTGGGCCACGGACAGCATGGCCTGGGCGTACGCCTCAATGCGGTCGGTCATTCCTAGCTCCTAGTTTCGCCCTACGGACGCGATGTACTGCTCGACGAGTTGTCGTTGTGCATCACGATCGAGCGAACGCTCCACGATCTTCTCGGCGAGGTCGATCGAGATTTCGGCAACTTGTCCCTGCAGATCTGCCATCGCCCGGTTGGACTGGGCTTTGACGTCTTCTGCGGCACGCGCCTTGATTTCGTTCGCTTCGGTTTCGGCCTGAGCCACGAGGTCCTTACGCATTGCGTCCGCAGCTTGGCGTGCCTCTTCGACGATACGCGCCGAATCTTTGCGGGCGTCGGCAAGTTTGGCTTCGTAGTCCGCCTTGAGCTGCTCCGCTTGCGCGCGACCAGCTTCGGCTGCCTCGAGATCCCCACGAATCTTGTCTTCGCGGTTCTTCAAGCCCTTGCGGAGAGCCGGGAAAGCAAACTTGATCAACACGATCAACACGATCAAAAACGCAAGACCACCCCACAGCACTTCGCTGACGTCAGGGATCAAGGGGTTCGGTGCGGCGTTGACACAGTCGTTGGCATCAATCGTGAGTTGATCGGTGTTCTCTGTGCCTTCTGCGGATTTGATCGCGTTTTCGAGACATTCCTTGGTCTCGCTAAAGACCGCGGTGCTGTGCTTCTCGCCTCCGCTTGCTGCTGCCGGAGCCGCCATCGTCACAACGGCCGATCCGGCCAGCATCAGCGATACGCAGCCAATCCGAACGAACTTCGGGATACGCAACGGAACTCCTTAGCCGACGAGGAAGGTGACGACGAACCCGATCAGCGCGAGCGCTTCGGCGAACGCGATACCGAGGAACATTGAGGTGCGGACCTGCGCAGCCATCTCAGGCTGGCGGGCCATCGCCTGAACCGCTTGGCCGACGAGGATGCCGATGCCGATGCCGGGGCCAACTGTGGCAAGGCCGTAGCCGACTGCAGCAAGACCCTTGGCGATGTTGCCGTCGATTGCGGCAAGAACGAGGTTGGTCACGTGGTTCTCCTTGGTTGTTTCCCGGCTACCCGGGTGAGGTTGTCGAATGTGAAAAACGAACGGTCAGTGTTCTTCGCTCATTGATTCGCCGACATACACGGCGGTCAAAATCGTAAAGATGTAGGCCTGCAAGAGGGCAACCAGCACCTCGAACAAGGTCATGAACACCAGTCCAAAAAATGGGAGCACCGCCAAAACCTTGAGGCCGATACCTTCTTCGAAGAGCGCCACGCACATCAGGGCGAACACGGTAAGCAGCACGTGGCCGGCGACCATGTTGGCGAACAGACGCACTGCGAGCGAGAAGGGGCGCACGATGAACTTCGAGATGAACTCGATCGGTGCTACCAGGATGTACAGCGGCCACGGAACACCGGGCGGGAAGATCGCCTTGAAGATGTACAACGGTCCTTGTTTCACAAATCCGACCACGATGAACATCACCCACGTCATCACGGCCAAAAACAGCGGGATTGCGAAACGAGAGGTCGCCGGGAACTGCACAAAGGGAACGACAGACCAGATGTTGATGAAGAAAATCCAAAAGAACAACGCAGCAAGGTACGGAGTCCACTTCTTGCCATCGTGAGCGCCAATAACTTCAAGCGAGATGTTCTGCTCGATGGCGTCGTACCCAGCCTCGGCAACGTTTTGGATTCCCGTGGGAACCAACGCCTTCTTGCGGCTCCCCCAAACAAAGATGACGCAACAAATCAGCGTCGAGACAAACGCCATGATTGCGGTTTTGTTGAACCCGTACCACGTGTTCGCCCCGTAGAGGTCTTTCCACGTGAAGAGTTCGGAAATGCCCTTCGGCAAGAGTGATGCAACGACCGGCACCGGCGTTACTCCTTTCGTGGCCGCAGGCCCGGAGCGGCCAACGACAAGCTGACAGCGCGCATTTCCCAAAACAGCAGACCCAATTGGGCAGCGATCAAGGTGTACGCAAAGACTTCAAAATCAACAAACGCCAGCGCGCGTACGGCAAAGAGCGCCGCCAACAAGACCCCGAGGCGAACCAGGTATCCGCCGAGCGCAGCACCGGCAATTGCGGTCGAGGAGATTCGACTTGCCCATGTGGCCAATGCGGCCCCAAGAACGAGGTTCGCTATCACAACGACGAACGCAAGTCCGACCGCAATCGCTGCACCCCATCCGCGCCATGCCCCTAGGGCAATTGCGAGTACCGGCGCAACGATCGCGCCTTTGCGAGCGATGTCGCGCGCGATTTGCATTTCGATCGGCGCGGGGTTCATGCCACCGATCCTTCGCGCTGCGCTTTGCGGGTCCAGGCTTTCCCCGCGTCTTGTTTCTCAATGCGATGTTGGTAGCGGTAGTACGCGGATGCAAAACCACCGACCGCCGCGAGCGCAATAAAGGTGATCGTCCACAGCGGACGCGAGCCGAGCCAGGCGTCAAGCCCCACACCGATAGCTGCGAACAATGCAATAGAAACAGCGAGCTCGATCGCTTGACCGAACCCCTCGCCTTCATCGCGTCGCTTGGGCGTCGCCCAAGAACGAAGTTTCATTGCTGTCGTTCCCCCATCCGTGCGGATCGTGGCCGCTCGTGAATCGAAGCGCAATCTAGGAAGGCAAACGAAGAATCGTCAACCGCTTGCGCGCTTGCGCTGCGAAACTGCTAGCGCTTGTTGCGGCGAGCGACGAGGTCCACCACTTCGTCCGCAGATCGCCCCGAAACGGACGGATGGTGCGCAATCTCCGCCGCTTCTCGCGCCGATCGAAGCCCAGGGTGGAAAAAGGCGTACAGCACGAGGGCCAACGCAACCACCCCCACCGGGACAATGGCGTTCCCCCGTCCGGTGAAGGTCGGCAACAACACCAGGGCCGAAAGCACCGCAGTCCATACCCACAAAATGCCCACTGCCCGGCGAGGGCCGTGGCCGAGTCGCATCAGGCGGTGATGCAGGTGATCTTTGTCCGCAACGGCAAAGGACTGGCGGCGAACCAAGCGCCGAATAAAGGAAAAGCCGGTGTCGATCAGCGGCACACCCAAGATGACGATCGGGATGAATAATGGCGCAAAGAAGAAATAGGTCTGGCCACTGAACTGGTCGGCGGTCCGCCCGCCGATGGTGATGGTGCAAACCGCGAGCAACAACCCTAAAAACATGGACCCGGCATCGCCCATGAAGATGCGCGCCGGATTGAAGTTGAACGGCAAGAAGCCCGCGCACACGCCCACGATGATTATTGCAATGAGCGGACCCAGATTCGAGCCTTCGAGGAGCCCGGCTTTAAAGAGCCGGTCGGAGTACAAGAACAACGCAAAGCCGGCGATGAGCGCGATACCGGCGGCCAGTCCATCGAGTCCGTCGATGAGGTTCATGGCGTTTGCCATCACGACAACGGTGACAACCGTGACAATGGGAGCTAAGTCCGGCGAAAGAACGATGTAATCGAAGCGCGCGAACGGAACACGGAAGTACAACATCGTGGTCCCGAACAACGACAGCAAACTTCCCGAGAACACTTGCCCGGCGATCTTGGCTGGTGGGGACACATCGCGAAGGTCGTCGAGTGCGCCGATTGCGACCATGACGCCGGCCGCAAGCACGATGCCCACACCCTCGGAGGTGCCGACGAACATCTCACGGAACTGGCGCATCTGCGATGCGGTGGCCATCGCCGCGAGAAATCCGATGAACATGGCGACACCACCAAGCGACGGCATCGGACGAAGGTGCACGGACCGTGCGCTCGGAATTGCAACCGCGCCGACGCGCGGCGCGATCCACATCAGCACCGGCGTCATCGCCGCGGTCGCAATCACTGCCACCGCCAGCACGATGGCGTAGCCAATCACGAAACGATCAACCCTCGAGCTCGGGATAGGGGACGAACTTGCTGCACAGCGATGCGACACGATCCCGGACATCGGTGGCAACCGAATCGTCTTGCGGAGCCCGCAACACCGTCGCAAGGAGATGCGCGATTTCCCCCATCTCCGGTTCGGTCATCCCGGTCGTGGTAACGGCGGCGGTGCCGAGGCGAATCCCGCTCCCAACAAAGGGCTTCTCGGGATCATTCGGAATGGTGTTCATGTTGCAGACGATGCCGGCATTGTCGAGCACACGCTGCGCAACGTTGCCGGTGACGCCGAACGGGCGCAGGTCAACCAACAACAAGTGGTTATCGGTACCGCCGGAGACGATACGAAATCCTTCTTCGGCGAGCGCAGCGGCAAGGGCTTGCGCGTTGCGAACGATCTGCCCGGCGTAGGCCCGAAACGCTGGCCGGAGCGCTTCATGAAATGCGACCGCTTTGGCGGCGATGACATGCATGAGCGGGCCACCTTGCATACCCGGAAACACCGCTTTGTCGATCGCGGTTGCGTGTTCGGATTTGCACAGAATGATTCCCGAGCGCGGGCCGCGCAATGTCTTATGCGTGGTCGAGGTCACGACATCGGCATACGGAACTGGGGACGGGTGCGCCCCACCGGCGACCAGACCGGAAATGTGGGACATGTCGACCATCAGCAGGGCACCGACCTCATCGGCAATCGCGCGAAACGCGGCCCAATCGATGGTGCGCGGGTATGCGGTATACCCCGCAACGATGAGCTTCGGCCGAGACTCGAGTGCCAGCGCACGCACCGCGTCCATGTCGAGCATCTCGGTCTCGGGGTCAAGGCCGTAGCTCACAAAGTTATAAAGACGTCCGCTGAAGTTCACCGGCGAGCCGTGCGTGAGATGGCCACCCATGTCAAGCCGCAGTCCCATAACCGTGTCACCGGGCTGGAGGAGTGCGAGGTACACCGCCGCGTTGGCGTTGGCGCCGGAATGGGGTTGCACGTTGGCGTGTTCCGCACCAAAGAGTTCCTTGGCTCGCGCAATCGCGAGCTCCTCGGCCTCGTCGACCACGGCGTTCCCTCCGTAGTACCGCTTGCGCGGATACCCCTCGGAGTACTTGTTTGTCAGGACCGTGCCTTGCGCTGCCATCACTGAGGGTGAGGTGAAGTTCTCAGAGGCGATGAGCTGCAGCGTTGTGTTCTCGCGGCGCACTTCGCGGCGCACGATCTCCGCAATTGCCGGATCGGAAGCTTCGAGGTCGATCATCGGGTCGTGCATGCAGCGCCTTTCACAGTGAGACAGCGAGTTCACCGCAGTCTACTGGGCGGCTACCGCCTCCCCCCGGGGCCGACGGCTCGCGGCTGACCGAGATCCATCACGCTTCTGACGTCCCGTCGCACCCGACTCCATACATCGCGTGAGCGCCTCGACGTAGTACCTGGCCTGGATCGGCCAGGCCAGGACGGTCTCGACCCGCTGGCGCGCTGCGCGTCCCATTCGCTCTCGTTGGAGCGGATCATCCAGCAACCCGACGATCGCGCGTGCATAGAAACTCGGATCGTCTCGTGCCACATACACCGCAGCCTCACCCGCGGACACGCGCGTCTCATGAAGATCGAATGCAACTACCGGAAGGCCAAACGCCATGTACTCCATGGTCTTGTTCATCGTGGACACATCATTGAGCGGACTTGGTGGATCCGGTGAGAGCCCGAGATCCGCAGTCGAGCACACCTCGGCAACCAGTGCATCACTGGCCCGGCCGGTGAAGTCGACGTACGCGTCCAAACCGAGTTCGCCGGTGAGGGCTTGTAGTTCGTCGAGGCAGTCTCCTTTCCCCATCAGGGTGAGGTGCACGTCGGTGCGACCCAAGTCATGCACTATGAAGTCCATCGCTCGGATGGCGCGATCTACTCCATCTTGGGGACCCATTACCCCGAGGTACGCGAGCAAGTGCTTCGCTCCATGACGCAATTCCGCACAGGGATCCATCGGACGCATCACGTCAGGATGTGGTCCACTGCGCACAATCGTCACATCCTCCGATGCACGCCGACCCCGCCGCAATGCAACGCTGCGGTACGACTCGTTGGTAGCAATGACGTGATCCGCCGTTCGATACGTACCCCGCTCGAGCAGGACGAGACCCGCGCGCAACGCGCGCGGCAACAGCGATCGATGCGACGCCGCTCCAAAACGCGAATCGAAGAGCTCGGGGCAAAGATCATGTTGGTCGTACACGAAACGCACGCCGTGCACCTTCTGGAAATACCAGCCAAGCGTAAAGAATGTGTCCGGCGGGTTACACGCCTGCAACACATCGAAACGTTCGGCACGCCAGGTCCACGCAGCCAGCCATGCCGTAGCGATCCAACACCACACGAATTCCAGTACGTACCCGAGCACACCTCGAGCAGGAGGCGGAGGAAGATACGTACGCGTGCGTACACCGTCGATGGTTTGGACTCGTCGCATTCCGGGCCCACGCGGACAGATGACCGATACCCCGATGCCCGCGGCCAACAGCGCTTGGCATTCCTGCCATACCCGTCGGTCGAGGGGAATCCAAAGGTTCTGAATAATGATGAGCGCACGACGGCGCTCTCTTTGTGCGTTTCCGATCCGACGGCGCCCGGGCATGGTGCTCCTCATTCAAGGGGGATGTCGTGCACCGTGCCCAATTCCAACTCCGGATATGCGCAGCTGCGACGCATGATCCACTCGATGCGCACACGTTCAGCGGTCTCAGCGCCCAGCTCTTTCGCGCGCTAATGCGCCGTGGTGCGAGCGTCCGAACGGTGCAAACTCGAACCCTAACCCTCCGCGAATTGCGCGCCGGGGCGCTCGATCTCCGCCCGCTCGGCCGGGGCCAACGCCCTCGTATTCGCGCGACATGGCAATGGTCGCACGCAGCATGCGCGCGCCAGTCCGATCGCGCGTCCGCGACCATCGCCGATTGGGACATCGACGCGGTGCTGCAAGTCGGCACTCATGTCCGTATCGACCACTCCACCGCGGCGCGCGCCTGCATCACGGACGCCACTGTCCTCCAGGCAGTGCGCGCAAACCGATTCAGCGTTGCGCGCACCGCGCGCGTCGAGGAAGCAGTTCGATGGCAGCACGAGGTCTTTACCAACCAGGATCGGATTTTTGTGCTGAGCGATTGGGCCGCCCAGAGCGTGATCCACGACTACGGAATCCCTGCGAGTCGCGTCGTTGTAACCGGGGCCGGAGCGAATCTCGACCACGTGCCCACGCGTACGAACACTGCGCCCATGCTCTTGTTTGTCGGTCGTGATTGGGAACACAAGGGTGGGCCAGCAATCGTTGACGCATTTCGCATTGCGCGACGCGAAGTCCCCGATCTCGAGCTCATTGTCGTGGGCTGC
>JBMOIW010000066.1:0-10488 GCA_049317145.1 Acidimicrobiia bacterium | reverse complement strand
GAGTTCACCCCGGAAACCCCAAGCGAACTCACCCCCGTAAATAGTCCGCTCACCAAACGCGAGATCGAGATCCTGCAGCTCGTGGCGGACGGACGTTCGACCACCGAGGTTGCCGGCGAACTCTTCATCAGCGCCAAGACGGTCAAGAACCACTTGGCATCCATCTACGAGAAGCTCGAAGCACGGGACCGCACCCAAGCAGTGCTCTCCGGTGTACGGATCGGAATTATCGCCCTGCGCTGAGATCGTTCGCCGCAGTAAGTGCCAGCATTTCGGTGCGCAGTACCCCGATCGGTGCCGTGTGCAGCGCCCCGCAAATCTGGTGCGTCGCGCCGTGAAAATCGGTAACCGCAAGGAGCACCGGTGCGGCCCCGTGCGCGTAATCGAGCTCGAGCCGCGTGCGTTGCTCGACACTTGCTACGACGTGATCGGCGTGCGCCAACTCGGCGGCGAGGGTCTCTGGTATCGAATGCCCGGTTTCTCCGAGCGAGCCAGCGATGCGAGCCAAATGCATTCCCTGATGGGAGAAGTCGAAATACCGATCGAAGCGGATCCCGTCGAGCGTGCGTTGCGCCACCGGATAGTCCGCGAAGAGGCTTTCGCGTAAGCCATCGGCTTGAGCCACGTGATCCCGCCAGGCCGCGTGCGGGTCAAATGTCGAAGTTCCAAGCTCCCGGCAGTGACCGTCGTAGAGCGCATGGGTGCGCGGATTGAAGAGCAGAGATTCCACACCCGCAGCAATGACATGTTGGCCTTGCCGCCCTTCCACGACCACGGGTCGGTTGATTCGAATCACGATGCGCACCATGTCGGGGGCGAGTGTGGACTCGGAGGCCATGACGACTCCTTGGATAGCGGAGACCGAAACGCTATGGACGACGCCTCGTTAACGTCAAGATTCCAATCCTCACGATCCCATTCGCAACGAGTTGTTCTTCCCGTGGAGTTGCCCCAAAACGCAACGGGGAGCCCGAAGGCTCCCCGTGCAGTTCAATGGGTTATCGCAGAATTTCGTTCGCGGGATTACTCCTGCGTCGGCGCTTCCTCGATACTGGCTGCGCCGTCAGTGACTTCTTCGGCCGCGGCCGCTTCTGCCACCGCCTCAGCTTCCGCTCCCGCTTCAGCCGCAGCAGCTTGCGCCGCGTAGTCCGGGCCGATGTAGTTGCCCTGCTCGTCGTACGCGTGCTCGCCGTAGGCGTCCGCATACTCGGCTGCGACAACCCCACCCTCGGCGGCTTGCTTGATCGATAGCGAGATGCGACGACGCTCGAGATCAACGTCGATGATCTTGACCCAGAGTTCTTCGCCTGGGTTCACGATCTGATCGGGCTGATCGATGTGCTGGCCCGCCAACTCAGAGATGTGCACCAAACCTTCGATGCCCTCACCGACCTGTACGAACGCACCGAACGGCACGATCTTGGTGACGCGGCCGTACACAAGCTCGCCCACCTGGTGGGACGATGCGAACTCGGCCCACGGGTCTTGCTGCGTCGCCTTGAGGGACAGCGAGATGCGTTCGCGGTCGAGATCGACGTCGAGGATCTGCACGGTGACTTCGTCGCCCACTTGGACCACTGCGCCCGGGTGATCGACGTGCTTCCACGACAGCTCGGAGACGTGCACCAGACCGTCCATACCGCCGAGGTCGACGAACGCACCGAAATTCACGACCGATGAGACAACACCTTGGCGAATTTCGCCAGGCTTGAGGTTCGTGAGGAACTGGTCGCGCTGGTCACGCTGGGTCTCTTCGAGGAACGCACGGCGTGACAACACGACGTTGTTGCGGTTCTTGTCGAGTTCGATGATCTTGCAGTCGATCGTCTTGCCAATGTACGGCTGCAGATCGCGAACTCGGCGCAAGTCGACGAGCGATGCGGGCAAAAAGCCGCGCAGCCCGATGTCAACGATGACGCCACCTTTGACCACTTCGATGACCGGACCGGTCACGATGCCATCTTGTTCTTTGATGGATTCAATGGTTCCCCACGCGCGCTCGTACTGCGCACGCTTCTTCGACAGCATCAAACGGCCGTCTTTATCTTCTTTCTGCATCACCAACGCTTCGAGCTTCTGACCGAGCTCGACCACTTCGTTGGGGTTGACGTCATTGCGAATCGAAAGTTCTTTCGACGGAATGACGCCTTCGGATTTAAACCCGATGTCGAGCAACACTTCATCGGAATCGATCTTGACCACGACACCGGTCACGATGTCGCCGTCGTCGAACTCCACGATGGTTGCATCGATGGCGTCGGACAACGACATGCCGCCAAGGTCGTCCAATACGACCGGGGCGTCGGTATCAATGGGGGCAGTCGTCAACGACGACGTCTCGGGGACGGATGCGGTTGCTTCCGTCACTTCCTGCTCGGACACGGGTAACTCCTAGAAAAAGCCAACGACGAGCGAATGCCCGCCGGCCTTCGGGTGAAGACCGTCGGCCAGGCTAGTGCGAATTCTCGATCGCGCAAAAACCGATCCGCAGATCGACCCGAGCGCTCGCGCCCCGAGCTACTTCGCGTCCGCCCAGCTGTACCCGATCCCAATGTCGACCACGAGGGGAACCCGGAGGATGCAGACCTCTTCCATCGCCGCTCGCAGCGCCGGAACGACGGTCTCAAGCTCGTGCTCGGGCACTTCAAAGACGAGTTCGTCGTGCACGGTCAAGAGCATGCGCGTCTCGAAGTGGCCGGTACGCAGTGCCGCATCGGCGTGGATCATGGCGAGCTTGAAGATGTCAGCCGCCGTGCCTTGCACCGGCGCGTTCTGGGCCATGCGCTCCCCCATCTGACGGATGCGGAAGTTGTCGGAGGCTAGCTCGGCGATTTGGCGACGCCGCCCGAACAGCGTGGTGGTGTACCCGCGCGCCTTGGCTTCGGCGACGGTGTGCTGCATGTATGCGTGGAGCTGCGGAAAGGACGCAAAGTACGCGTCGAGAATTCCTTGCGCCTCACCCGTGGGGATCCCCATGCGCTGCCCGAGTCCGTAGGCCTCCATGCCATACGCCAACCCGTAGTTGACGACTTTGGCGAAGCGGCGCTGGTCGGCATCGACGGCGTCCTCGGCGACATGGAACACGCGCGCTGCAGTCACGGTATGAACATCGACGTCGCGCGTGAGCGCATCAATGAGCCCGGAGTCTTCCGCGAGATGGGCGAGGACGCGCAGTTCGATCTGTGAGTAGTCGGCAGCAACGAGTTTGCATCCGTCCGCGGCGATGAACGCCCGACGGATCTCGCGACCCTCCTCGGTGCGGATCGGAATGTTTTGCAGATTTGGATGCTCGGACGAGATGCGCCCGGTCGTTGTCGCGAGTTGGTTGAACGTGGCGTGCACACGACCGTCGCCGGCAATCAACGGCGGGAGTGCATCAACGTACGTACTGCGCAGCTTTTCGACTTCGCGGTAGCGCAGCAGGTCTTCGATGATGGGATGGGCACCGAGCAGCTTTTGCAGGGATTCGGCATCCGTGGACGGACCCGTCTTGGTTTTCTTGACGGGCGTCAGGCCCAGTTGTTCAAACAACACGGTGCGCAACTGCGGAGTGGAGTTGACGTTGAACGGGCTGCCCGCGTGCGCATGAATTTGGGCTTCGAGTGCATCACGCTCGGTGTTGAGTTTGGCGGACAACACGCCCAGAAAGTCGGTGTCGACGCGAATACCGACGCGCTCCATCACCGCCAGGATCGGAATGAGCGGTCGTTCGATCTCGTGATAGAGCGCGACGAGTTCTCGAGCTTCGAGCGCGCGCTGCAGTTTGGGCGCCAACGCCAACGTCGCGGCGGCCCGTCGTCCTGCCGCTTCGACGCCCGCACTTCCGTCGAAATCGAGCGTGTCAGCGGGACGATCCGGCGAGGTGAGTTCGAGCCCAAGTTCCCGAAGCGCCAGTGCCTCGAGGTCATAGGAGCGTTCCCCCGGATCGAGGAGGTATGCCATCACCGCGGTGTCCCACGCAAGCCCCGCCGCCGTTGGACACTCGAGCGTTCGGATCAGTTCTTTGGCGCCGTGCACCACAACCCGTTCGTCGCCCGCAAACAGCGCATGCAGTTCCGCACGTGCGGAAGTGACCACCCCGGCCGGCACGTAGTGCGCGGTCGCTTCGGAAAACGCCAACGCAATTCCGCGCAGCTCGGAGGCTCCCGGAGTACCCGACCAATCGGCGGCCAACGCAACCATGCCCGCGGGATGCGCTGCCAACCCATCGCGCAATGCATCGAGTGAACCGATCGACACCGTCTCCAGCTCCACCGCGTCGACCGGTGCACTCACCGTGCCGCTACTGCGAGCGCCGATGACCGGTCCCAGTCGACCGAGCAGCGAATGAAACGCCAACTGCTGGAACAACTGGCGGACGCGCTCCGCATCACACACCCCTGGGCGCAAGTCCTGAAGCGTGACGCCCAGATCCACATCGCGCAGCAGCACACTCATGCGGCGATTCAGGAGTACACGCTCGCGCGCCGCACCGAGGTTCTCGCGTTGTTTGGGTGGCAGTTCGTCGAGATGCTCGAAGATTTGCTCGAGGGTTCCGTACGTGGTCACCAACTTCGCGGCGGTCTTCTCGCCGATACCCGGCACACCGGGCAGGTTGTCGGACGGATCACCCCGCAACGCGGCGTACTCGGGATACTGCTCCGGAGTCACGCCCGTGCGCTCCTCGATGCCGGCTTCGTCGTAGAGCGCGTAGTCCGATACGCCGCGCTTGTTGTAGAGCACTTTGATGTGCGGGTCCTGTACGAGCTGATACGAATCGCGATCCCCCGTCACAATGATGGTGTCAATCCCCTCACGGTCGGCCTGGGTCGCGAGCGTCGCGATGATGTCGTCCGCCTCCACCCCGGAACGTTCGATCCGGCGTATTGCGAGCGCGCCGAGCACCTCGTGGATCAGCGGCAACTGACTGCGAAAGAGCTCCGGAGATTCCTCGCGCTGCGCTTTGTATTGCGTGTCGAGCTCATGGCGGAACGTCGGGGTGGGCATATCGAATGCAACGGCGATGTAGTCCGGCTGTTCTTCGGTGAGGACTTTCACCAACATCGACGTAAAGCCATAGGCCGCGTTGGTGACCGTCCCCTCCGGAGTCGCAAGGTCGGTCGGCAACGCGTAAAAGGCTCGATACGCAAGGGAATGGCCGTCGAGCAGTAGCAGTTTCGTCACAAGGGCGAGGCTATCTCCGACACCCGCAGGCCGCAGGCCGAACGCGCGGCCCTATCGAGACGCAGTTATCAGGGCGCAGTTATTCGGGCGTGACTTCGCCGGCGAGAACGAGTTCGGCAACATCGTGCACTTTGGTGCGCCGGTTCATCGCCGTGGATTGCAAGAAGCGCCACGCGTCCGTTTCGTTCATGCCGTGCTGGTCCATCAACATGCCCTTGGCACGATCGATGGACTTGCGGGCTTCGAGACGGGCCGACACGTCACCCAGATCGGTTTCGAGTTGGCGGAGCTCGGCGTAGCGACCGAGTGCGACTTCGATCGCGGGAATCAGGTCGGACTTTTGGAAGGGCTTGACGATGTAGGCCAACGCACCGGCGTCCCGCGCTTGTTCGACCAGGTCGCGCTGACTGAATGCGGTGAGCACCAACACGGCACATTGGCGCTGCCCAGCAATCTGGCGCGCGGCCGTCAGGCCGTCCATGCCCGGCATTTTGATGTCGAGGATCGCGAGATCGGGTTGGTGCATCTTGACCATCTCGACTGCTTCATCGCCGCGACCGGTTTCGGCAACGACCTCATAGCCCTCTTCTTCGAGGAGTTCTCTGAGATCGAGGCGAATGATCGCTTCGTCTTCGGCAATGACAACACGCGTGGCCACTTATTGCTCCGTTCCCGTTGAATGCGATCCGAGCCGTTCGAGGAGCGCGTCCTGTTCTCGGTACAAATCGTCGAGGGAGCGTAGAGCCTCGGCGTGCGCTTGCACCAAGCGTTCCACGTGACGGGCTGCATCGTGGGCGGTAACGGTGGCTTGCGGCGTTTCGGCGAGGAGCCCGCGCAGGCGTGCATCTTCAGCAAATGCCTGCGCGCCTGCGAGTTGCTCGGCGAGGTGCGCAGCGCGGGCGCGCAGGGTTTTGATGCGCTCGCCCACTTCGATGAGCTGGCGTTCGATGAGTGCATCCGCCATAGCGCCCCTTCATTGCGGGTGCCCGAGGTGGGAGTCGAACCCACACGCCGTTTCCGGCAGCGGATTTTGAGTCCGCCGTGTCTGCCATTCCACCACTCGGGCCTGGGGCGAAGCATCGTAGTCAGCCCGGCGAGTCGCTGCGTTGTTCAGGCGATCGCGAAAAACAGTTGCGCGTGCATTGCCTTTTCGCCCTCGACGTGGGCAATCGCATCGCCCCAGCCACCCCGCGCCGAGAGGCGGTCCAACGTGACGGACATCACGAGTTCATCGCCCGGCCGAACGAGTCGGCGAAATCGCACCTTCTCGACGCCACCGAACAGCGGCAGTTTTCCCGCATAACGCGCGTCGGAGAGCAATGCGATCGCTCCCGCTTGCGCGCAGGCTTCTAGCTGAATCACGCCGGGAAAGATCGGGTTGTTCGGAAAATGTCCGGCCAGAAACGCTTCCTCGCCGGTCACGCGATAGCGCGCGGTGATGGACACCCCGGGCTCGAACGCATCGACAACATCAATGAAACGAAATGGCGGACGATGTGGCAACAACGCGATGAGCGCATCGGATTCAGGGGAAGCAAGCGAGGTCATAGGTCCACGTTGTAGCGGCTACTCATCAGTAACCAGAAGTCACGGGCCCGTAACCTGACACCGGCATGACATCGCTGTTATTCATGTAACCCTGATTTCGTCCGCCTAGTCAGAAACGCCATCATGACCACGCCCCGATTTGCCGTCATCTTCCCCGGTCAAGGTACACAAGCTCCCGGAATGGCGAGCGCATGGACCGACCACCCAGCATGGAAACTCGTCGAACAGGCCGAAGCGGCGCTGAACGAACCGCTCGGAACACTCATCACCACTGCCCCCGAGTCGGCGTTGACGCGCACCCGAGAGGCCCAGCTTGCCGTGCTGCTCACCTCGCTCGTGGCCTGGGAAGCGGCGCGCCCAATGTTGGCCGGTGCACCGGTGTGCTTTGCCGGACACTCCCTCGGTCAGGTCAGCGCGCTCATCGCCGCTGGCGCATTGAGCATTGAAGACGGTGTGCGCTTCGCCGCAATGCGGGCCGAGGCCACCCAAAAGGCCGCCGACACGCACCCGGGCCGCATGGCCGCGCTCATTGGCGCCACCCCCGAAGAAGCCGAGGCCGTATGCGCTGCCGTTGAAGGCACCTGGATCGCCAACGACAACGCTCCGGGACAGATTGTGATTGCCGGCACTCCCGAGGGAATCGAAGCCGCCCTCGCCGAGGCCAAGAACCAAGGCATTAAGCGGGCCATCCCCCTCAACGTCGGCGGCGCATTCCACACGCCCCTCATGACCGATGCAACGACTGCGCTCACCGCAGTACTGGCCGACCTCCCGATCGCTGCGCCCACCGCACCCGTCGTCGCCAATGACGATGCGACACCGGTGACCGACCCCGAAGCGTGGCGGATCCGTCTCGCTCGCCACGTCAGCGTTCCAGTACGCTGGCGCACCTCGATGGCAACTATTGCGGAGCTCACCCCCGATGCCTGTCTCGAGGTGGGACATGGAACCATGCTCGCCGGTCTCGCCAAACGGACCACCCCCGATCTTGTGGTGCGGTCCCTGGCGACTCCGAACGATCTCCTGACCCTCAACGACCCAATTTCTGGATGACCATGACACCTGACATGACCGACCGCATCATCACCGGCGAGACCCCGCACGCAATCGCAGAGCGGGTCATCGTCGCCCCCACCTCCGGAACGTTCGAGCCGCTCGAAGCGCTTGAAGGTAACGCAGTGGAAGCGGGACAGCTCATTGGTGTCGTCCGCGGGCCCGGCACAGCCGTTCCCGTGAAAAGCCCATTCCGCGGGTTGCTCATGGACGTGTTTGCTGAGTCCGGTGAGCGACTCCGGGAGGGCCAGCGCGTTGCCTGGCTTCGCACGCATTGAGCGGCGCTGCCATTGCCGGCTGGGGATTCGCCGTCCCCGAACAACGTGTCGCGAACGCGGACCTCGAAGCGCGCCTTAATACTTCTGACGCGTGGATTACCGAGCGCACCGGCATCAAAGAACGTCGCTGGGCCGGACCCGACGAATCCACCGCCACGTTGGCGACGGACGCCGGTTTCGCCGCAATCAAGCACGCGGGGTTAACTCCCGCCGACATTGATTTGTTGATCGTTGCGACGTGCTCTTCGGAAACCACGATTCCGCATACGGGCGCATGGGTGAGCGCGAACCTCGGGCTCGAATGCGGCTCGTTCGATCTCAACGCTGCGTGCGCCGGCTTTGTATACGCCACCGTTGTTGCGGATGCGCTGATGCAAACACAAGGGCTCCGCAACGTGCTCGTCATCGGATCCGAAGTGCTGTCGCGCTTTACCGACCCCAACGATCGCGGCACCGCAATCCTGTTTGGCGATGCCGCGGCGGCAGTCGTTTTGCAGCCCGGCGATACGAACAACCTGGGCCTTCTCGCCGCGGAGTTGGGTTGCGACGGAACCGCCGCATCAATTCTTTATGTCCCTGCCGGGGGAAGTCGCCGACCCGCAAGCGCCGAAACAGTTGCCGCCGGCGAACACTTCTTGCAGATGAACGGCAAAGAAGTATTTCGCCGCGCAGTGCGTGTCGTGATCGAATCCGCCGAAGCAGCGATGCAAAAAGCGGGCGTGACTGCAGACCAAATCGATTGGTTCGTTCCGCATCAAGCCAATGTGCGCATTATCGAATCCGCGTGCCAACGTTTGGGAATTCCCGAAGCGCGCACGATCGTCAACCTCGATCAATACGGCAACACCTCGGCGGCATCGATTCCGCTCGCCTTGGCCGAAGCGGTCGAGGCTGGGCAGATCACGGATGGGGACCTCATTTTGATGTCGGGCTTTGGCGCGGGCATGACCTGGGCGAGTGCCCTCTTGCGCTGGGGCGCACCAACCGGAAAGGCGAACCCATGAGCGACACCGTTGCCCTTGTCACCGGCGCATCGCGCGGTATTGGACGCGCGATCGCGGTAGCACTTGGCACTGCCGGTTACCGCGTTGCGTTTTGCTACTCCTCCGACGAAGCCGGCGCCGCCGAAACCCAAAGCGCGATCGAAGCGACCGGTGCCAAGGCGCTCGCCGTGAAATGCAACGTCGCCGACGCGACATCGGTCGACGCTGCGTTTCGCGAAGTCGAAGCGGCGTTTGGTCCCGTCACCGTGCTCGTCAACAACGCCGGGATCACCCGCGACGGTTTGTTGATGCGCATGGCCGAAGACCAGTGGCAAGCCGTCATCGACACCAACCTCACGGGCGCGTTCCACACCATCAAGCGCGCTACCCCCGCCATGATGAAGGCGCGCACTGGCCGAATCGTCAACGTCGGTTCGGTAGTTGGCATGAGCGGATCGGCCGGCCAGATCAACTACGCCGCCGCCAAGGCGGGACTGTTGGGGATGAGCCGGGCGGTAGCTCGAGAATTGGCTAGCCGTAACGTCACCTGCAATGTCGTTGCCCCCGGCCCCATCGAAACGGCAATGACGGAGACCCTTCCGCAAGAATGGCGCACGCGAACCCAAGAAACCGTTCCGCTCGGCCGCTTCGGCACCCCCGAAGAGGTCGCTGCGGTAGTGGCGTTTTTGTGTTCGCCCGCCGCGAGTTACATCACCGGTGCGCTCGTCCCCGTTGACGGCGGACTGGGGATGGGTCACTGACCACCGCAAGACACGTTCTCATATCAACCCACACTCAAAAAGGATCAGCAATGGAACGCAACGAAGCGCTCGTATCCATCCGTGACGTCGCCGTCGAAGTACTCGCCGTCGAACCCGACCAGGTCACCGAAGAAGCGCGATTCAAAGAAGACCTCAACGCCGACAGCCTCGACCTCGTCGAGTTCGTCATGGGCGTCGAAGAAAAATTCGACATTTCCGTTCCCGAAGAGGACCTCGAGAATGTCGCCACCGTGGGTGACGCGGTGACGCTCGTTCTCTCCAAGATGAGCTAAGCGGGAAGTCCCGCTCCACAATCCGGAGTTCAATCGCCATGTCCGAAACGAACGCATACCTCGACCACCGCGGCCGACCCCGCGTTGTTATCACCGGTATCGGAGTAAAAACTCCGGCCGGTAACGACATCGAGACGTTCTGGTCACGCATCCAAGCCGGTAAGAGCACTGCGGCACCGTTCGAGTTCTTCGACGGAAGCGATCTCAGTGTGACGTTCGGCTGCGAAGTGCGGGAGTTCGATCCCGTGGCGTACTTCGGTCCCAAAGAGTCGCGGCGCGTCGACCGGTTTACGCAACTCGGTTTCGCCGCGGCGGTTGACGCGCTCGCCGATGCGGGAGATCCCGGTGCGGATCCCGCTCGGTGCGCGGTTGTCACCGGCACTGGCGTCGGCGGTATCTGGACCTACGA
>JBMOIW010000065.1:0-10495 GCA_049317145.1 Acidimicrobiia bacterium | reverse complement strand
GCGGGCGAAAAAGTCGGGCTCGTCGGACGGAACGGCACGGGGAAGTCCACGTTGCTCTCGGTGATCACCGGGAACCCGGCAAAGCAAATCCGTTCGAAGGGTTCGGTGCAGCATCTCGGTACGGTCGGGCACCTCCCGCAGGTTCCGCCGCCGGGCGGGCTCGGCGTTGATTCGGTCGTCCTCTCGCACATTCTGAGCGGGCGCGGCCTCGATGTCCTCGACGAACAATTGACCGCTGCTCGCAAAGCCATGGAAGCGGACCCCACCGAAGACACAATTCACCAGTTCGTTGAGTTAGAGCAACGCTACGGCGAGGCCGACGGATACAAGGCCGAATCAATCATCGCACGCATGGCCGACGGCATCGGCTTGCGCCAAGAACTGCTCTTTGCAGACATTGACTCGCTTTCGGGGGGACAACGACGACGCGCCGACATCATTCGGTTGCTGTTCGAGGCGCCCGACGTGATGATTCTCGACGAACCCACCAACCACCTCGACATGGCGGCGAAACGTTGGCTCATGGGGGAGCTGGCGAGCACGGATTCCACGATCCTGGTGGTGAGTCACGACCTCGAGCTGCTCGACAATTCCATTTCGAAGGTGCTCTATCTCCACGACGCTCGCTTAACTGAGTTCAAAGGGAACTACTCGTCGTTTCGTACACAGCTCGGCGAAGACATCATGCGGCGCGAGAAGGCCGCGGCCCAAGAGGAAAAAGAGATCAAGCGGCTCTCGACGTTGGCGGATTCGATGCGCGGCCAAACCGAAAAGCGAGCCAAGACCGCCAAGGCGTTGGACCGACGGGTCGAGCACATGCAACAGCGGCGCACCGAAGTGCACCGAAAAGAAAAAGCGGTGTCCTTTGCGCTCCCGGATCCCGATCGCTCGGGTGCGACGCCCATCACCGTCGAGACATTGGCGGTGGCGTATGGACCCAAGGATGTATTGCGGCGCGTGGACTTTGCGGCACATCGCGGGGATCGCATCGCGGTCGTGGGGCGCAACGGAGCCGGGAAGTCGTCGCTGTTGCGTTGCTTGGCCGGCGTGCAAGCACCAACTCAGGGCACAGTGGAGCTGGGTGCCAACGTGGTGCTCGGGTACTTCGCGCAGGAGCACGAACAGATTGATCTCGACGCGCCTGCTATCGACAACGTCGACGACAGTGTGCTCAAGCTCGATGCGCAGCGCCGTTCTTTGCTGGGATCGTTTGGTCTGAGTGGGGCGGCGATGAACCAGCGGGCCGGATCACTCTCGGGAGGCGAGCGCGCCAAGCTGGGATTGGCGATGCTGGCCGCCGGGCGGTGCAATCTGTTGATCCTCGACGAACCCACCAACAACCTCGACCCTGCATCGGTTGAGGCGGTGGGGCGAATGTTTCGCGCATGGAAGGGCACGATCGTGGTCGTGAGTCACGATCCGGCGTTTGTTGCCGCGCTGGAGCCCACCCACTGCTTGCGGCTGCCCGAGGAGCGTTACGACGTCTGGTATGACGAGGACATCGACGTCGTCGCAATGCGCTAGCGGCCTCGCGAGCAGTGCGGTTCGTGAGGGTTAGCGACGCGCATCGTCCGGAAGCGTTGCGATGACGTAAATGTCGGCCGCGTTCTCGGGGACGCGTTCCCCGGCCCGCATCAGGGCCCGCAGGTGCGGGAGATCCGAAACGGCAGCGAGCTGGCTGTTGCTCAACGACTTTAAGAAGTAGCCCCCGAAATAGTGCACCTCAAGCGCTGCGGCAGTGAACAGCGCGCGTAGGGAGGAGCCGTCAAAGACACGGCGGTGTCCGATGGATCGATCAGCGGCATTCAACTCATGTTCGTCGTCGAGGTCGCCAGCAATGACTCCCACCTGACGGTGAAACGACAGCGCGTTCGGGGTTGCGGCAAAGAGGAACCCGCCGGGGCGCAGCCATTGCTTGATGCGAGCGAGGGCAGCACCAGCGTCCTCGACGTGCTCAAGCACATGGCTCAACACGATCGCATCGAATTGGCGAGACGGGTTGTACTCCTCGATCAGCATCGCTTCGACGGTGGACGTGGGGAGTGCGGTGCGCAACGCAGCCGCATAGTTCTCGGAACCTTCGAGAAGCGTCAGCGAGTCAACGAAGTTGTTCAGGAGATGCGAAGACACGCCGTCCGCGGGGCCGATCTCGAGGACATCGCCCCCTCGGTACCAGCGCCGGAAGATCTCGACGGAGTATTCGACCATCACGCCATTGACGCCTTGCCCGTATTGCGTCGTTGCAGCAATGTCATCAAGGCGCTGGACTTCGTCCGGATGCAATGCGGTGTCGGAGTTGTTCATGCGGGGAATCTCCTCAAGCACGTGCTTCATCTTGAACTGGCCACTGGACCAGTTCAGCGTGAAAGCCAAGGGTGGATGCGTATTCGATCTCGTAGGGGGAATCGCCGACATAGTGCACGGACTGGCTGCGCAGCGGATTGCTCTCTGAGCAAATCACTTCGCAGCCCTTGCGGAACACTTCGAAGGATTCTTTGGGTCCCCCGAGCCGTTCGCGACCAACAACAATCGGGGTGCGACGGTCGCCCGGGACGCGTGCGAGTGCGGCGTGGACTGCCGCCTCGGAGTTGTTGGTCAAGATCGCCCACGCCGAGTCAGTACCGATTGCATCCAACATGGCGTGGTTGAGGGGCGAAACCTGAGCTGCGTGGACCTCGGCGGCGGCCACGATCTGCCAAGCGCCCCCAACACCCGACGGTTCCAGGTTCCAAAGCTCACTCAGGCGGACAACATTCGTGCTCGCGCGAAGTGTGGTCCAATCGATTTCAAGTCGCACGAGGGTGCCATCGAAATCGAAGATCCGCAGCGGAGTATCCATTACAGGTACGAAGGCCAAGAATTCAGCTCGTTGCCCGTAACAAGCTTGTATCCCATGTCGACCATGCGGATCCAGTACAAGTCCGCGGCAAGCGGTGATACGCCGATCGGACTGAGTTGCTCGCCGAGTGCTGCGCGGATCGACATTTCCGGCATGTTGATTCCGGCTGCCGCAAAAAAGTTCGACGTCGTAAAGAAGCGACCCACATTGGCTTCGGTCACGCGAACTGTACCGTCGGCCGCTTCTTTCATGTCGACGCAAAAGACTCCATGGGGCCGCTCTGAAACGGCGTGAATCGCAGCGAGCGCGGTGGCATCGACGTCGGCGCGTTTCACGGTTCTGGCGATTGCCGGAGTCGAGGACTGGCCGCTAGGTGACAAGAAGCCGTAGAGGTACTCGACACGTTCGCGGGCCTGTCCAACGATGAGTTGGCCGTCTTGCCAAATCGACTGGAATGCGAATTCGGCTCCCGGCAAGAACTCGGCGACCATGAAGTCATCGACGGCCAGGCCGCGTTCGTCCACCCACCAGGAGATCCATGCTTGCGCTTGCGCAACCGTTCGCACTGGTAAGGCTGCGCGCGATCCCGCGCCCCGGCGCGCACGAACCCAGAGTCGCTCGTGGCGCGTCAGCATGTCGTTCATCACGTCAGCGATGGATGCTTCGTTTTCCAATGCGTGCGACTCCGGTACGGCGACATCGGTAGCGGCGAGGCAGGCAGCAAAGCGGTCCTTCTCGGATGCGATCTCGATCGTTTCCTGGTCAGGGAGGAACATCTGTGCCTTGATGCGGTCTCGAGCGCGCCCTACCGTGAGCACTTCGACATCCGGTTGAACGTGCAAGACATCGGCGCCTTCATCAGCGATAACCCGATTAATGGCGTCGATGTACTCCGGTGCGGTCGCCTTCGGAATCAAGACGTTGCGATTGATCTTGGAGAGGTGTAATCGGCGCGGGTCGATATCGGCGCCCACGAGTTCGATCGAGTCGCATAGTTCCAGCGCATTCGCAAAGTTGGCTGCAGCCGAACCGCCGGCGCCGGTGACAATTACTCGTGTTTTCATCGCGTTTGCACCTTCCGTCGAACCGGGGATTCAGCGGCGGAGTCTACCGAGTGTGCAGTTCTGGGAGCCGTGAGCGACCTGGTCGACCGGATGGGCAGCGATCTGCCGATGCTGGCGAATCACGGGGTTAGGTGGCGGCCAGACGCAGGCCAGGTGCGCAGTGGATCAGTAGTTGTCTGCGACGACGGGTGGCCGTCCTGTTTCGTAGCGTGCGCGGATACCCTCGGGTCCTTCGAGGTTCAGTGGTAGCTTCCGATGGTTCAAATGCGAAGCAGGTGGTGTAGTGATCCCCATTTCCGTAGTGCAAGTAGGTGGCGAAGAAGAGGACCTCGTCTTGGAGGTGCTGCGCTCCGGCAACCTCGGCCAAGGACCCAAGGTCGCTGAGCTCGAACAGATTTTCTCCGAATGGATCGGGGTCGAGCATGTCGTGGCGGTCAACAACGGAACCACAGCCCTCATTGCTGCGCTCCAGGCCCTCGAGATAGGTGCCGGTGATGAAGTTATAACGAGTCCGTTCACCTTCGTTGCGACGCTCAACGCGATTCTCGATACCGGCGCAACGGTTCGCTTCGCCGATATTGCCCTCGACGATTTCCTGCTCGATCCTGCAATGCTTTTTGACGTCATGGGTGAACGAACCCGAGCGGTTCTTCCCGTGCACCTCTACGGCCAAGCGGCAGACGTACCCCGGATTCTGGAGATCATCGGTAGCCGAGACATTGCGCTGGTAGAAGACGCGGCGCAGGCCCACGGCGCGCGCATCGGTGGGCGAGCGGTCGGATCCTTTGGTGTCGGATGTTTTTCTCTATACGCCACGAAGAACTTCACTACTGGCGAGGGCGGGCTAATCACCACCAGCGATGCCGCGCTTGCGGATCGGCTCCGGCTGTTACGTAACCAGGGAATGCGCAAGCGATACGAGTACGAGATTCCCGGTTACAACTACCGCATGACGGATGTACAGGCTGCGATCGGCATTCCGCAGCTACAGCGAGCCGAAGCGGTGACTGCGGCGCGGCAACGCAACGCGGCATGGCTGACGGACGCGCTCGACGGCATTCTTGGACTCGTCACTCCTCAGGCGCATGCGGGTCGCAACCATGTGTTTCATCAGTACACGGTGCGCATTACACAGGACGCTCCGGTGACACGCGACGAGTTTATTGAGCGTCTCGGTGAGCTTGGTGTGGGTTGTGGCATCTACTACCCTCGGGCGGTCTACGACTACGCGTGTTATCGCGATCATCCGAGAGTCGTCGCCGATCACACACCCAACGCCGAGCAAGCCGCTCGCGAGGTCGTGAGCATTCCGGTGCATCCGGCGCTGACCGAGTCGGATCGTGCGCGGGTTGCCGAGTGCGTCCGCAAGGCAGTCGGCGCGTGAGAATTGCGGTCGTAAATTCCTTCTTTCCGCCTCGGGCGGGAGGAAGTGCGCACCTTTCCGAGGCGCTGGCCCGGCTATGTGCCGAACAGGGTCACGAGGTGCTCGTCATTACGGCCGACTACGGCGATGCTCCGCTTGACGAACGCCACGGCAACCTGCGGATTGTGCGGATTCCCTGCTTCGCCCCGAAGAGCAGACTTGCGTTCAACTACGACATTCCGATCACGCTTTCGTTTCGTAATCGACGTCGTTTGCACAAACTGCTCAACGAATTCGCACCGGATGTTGTCCATCAGCACGGGCAGTTTTTTGACCTGACTTGGATGAGCTCAACCTGGGCGCGACGCAACCGCGTACCGATTGTTCTTTCGGTGCACACGCGGCTGATCAGCCCGCGCCCGTTGCATCGTCTCGTGTTGGCCGCCGGCGATTTCTCGCTGGTCCGATTCAAGGTCCGTCGGTCGCACGCATGGGTGGTCCCAGTAGATAATCCAACCCACACGTACGTGCGTCGGCGATACGGGATCGACGAGTCGCGCATCGTTGATATTCCGGTTGGCGTCGAACCGGATCGGTTCCGCGACGGGGACGCTAAGCGCGTGCGTAAGGAATGGGGTCTCGAGAATCGTCCCATTCTGTTGTCCGTTGGTCACGTCATTCCGCTACGGGATCGTCTCGCCCTTGTTGAGGCGATGCCACAAATGTTGCAATCGATTCCGGACCTTGCTGTGGTGGTGGTCGGCAACGTGTATGACGATCGATTTATTCAGCGAGCCAAAGAACTCGGCGTTGACCATGCGCTGATTGTTACGGGCGCAGTTACCAAGAATCTCATTCCAGACTTCGCGGCAGCGGCGGACGTCGAATCACATGACCTCCAGGGATTGGGGTTTGGCACTGCCAGTCTCGAAATGTTGGCTGCCGGTGTTCCGGTGGTCACAGACGCCCCCGCAGATAGCTACCCGACCACGCGCCTCGTCGACGGCGAGCACGTCATTCGCGTGCGTTCCCAAGACCCGGTCGACGTTGCCGATGCTTTCGTGCGCGTGCTTCGTGATCCTGGGCTGCGCGATCGAGTTGGCTTGCAGGGTCAGGGATTGGTGCGCTCCACGTTCTCTATGGAAGCGGTCGCGGAGCAATTCTTGAGCCTCTACGAGCGTGCGGCGGCCCAAGAGTGACGCTTCGGCTCTAGCTGGCTTCCGGCAACCTGCTGCTAGTCTCGGCGCTTTCCGTGAACCTCAGTGGGTCCTCGATGGCGCAACTACGTACAATTCTGATCGGTGCTGGTGTCATGGGCGCGCTGCACGCCCGAGCGCTTTCGCAGCATCCCGATATCCAGCTCGTGATGATCGTCGATCCCGATGAGGAGCGCGGTCGTGAAGTTGCCGAAACGTGGCAGACGGCGTGGGCTCCCGATCTTGACGAACTGACCGACATCGATGCGGCCGTCGTGGCTGCGCCAACGCAATTTCACTATGCGTGGGCCCTTCGTTTGTTGGAGAACAGCGTCCCCACTCTGGTCGAAAAGCCACTGACCTTGTCGTTGTCCGACACGCTTGGCTTGCTGCGTACTGCGGAACAACGAGACGTTCCGGTGATGTGTGGTCTCTTGGAGCGCTACAACCCGGCCGTGCGCACGATGATGGACATCGTCGAGGAGCCAATGCACCTCACGATCATGCGCCACTCGCCGTACACGCCGCGGATTGCCACCGATGTCGCGAGCGATCTGTCTGTGCATGACATCGACATTGCGATTCGTTTGAACGGTGGCGAGCCGATTGGTGTTGCGTCGCACCTTGCGAGGTGTCACCCGGATTCGCCGAGCGGTTCCAACGATGTGGCGGACGTCAACTTGCGGTTTGCTTCGGGAATGCTCGCGTCGCTGTCGGCGAGTCGCGTTTCGCAGCGCAAAATCCGCACGTTGCATGTTGCCGAACTTCACCGACTCACGGAGGTCGATCTCCTGCGGCGTGACATCACCGTGTACCACCACGTGGGTTCAGACTTTCTGCCAGGCCGCGACACCGGCTACCGGCAGCAAACCGTCATCGACATTCCCGCGATTGCCGATGCGCGCGAGCCGCTCACGACGCAGCTGGATCGATTCGTTGCGATTGTTCGGGGTCAGGCCGATAAGGATGAGGAGCGACGTTCGATTCTCCCGGTGCACAAGGTCCTCGACCATGTACTCACCGCCGGCGAGCCGAATGACGAGATCGAACTCCCTGATAGCGCCTTGGTCCACTGACAGCGTGCACTAGCGACTCCTCTGGCATCACCGAATGGACGCCGCAACCGACGCGCACCTGCTACCTCGGGCTAATCCGACGCAGCGCCGCGCTTGGGCACGGGAGCGCACGGGAGTTCGATGGTGGTCTCCGGCCTTCCGTTTCCCGATCGTTGTAGCGCTCGCCATGGTCGCGCTGGTCGCCTTCGGTATTTCTGGCGTTTCGGTCGGCGTGTATGCGACGTCGGAAGTTCGCCGGTCGGCTGTCCTCGCTGGCTCCCCAAACTCGGTGCGGTCCGACGAGTACGCCGTTCGCACGCCGTTGATCTTGGGGCAGATGGCACGCGGCTTTCCGGACGCCGTTCCGGTAGGCGTGGGTTCCAACGATGTTGCGGTGTTGTATTACGTCCCGACGCGCGATTGGAGCATGGCCTTTAAGCCGCAGCTCCTTGGATATCTCGTCCTCGCACCACCTCAGGCAAACGCATTCGACTGGTGGGGCGGTTTGGCGATCCTGCTCGTCGGAACGTACGCGTTTGTTCTGGTGGCACTGCGGAGCATGCGGTGGGCGATCGCCGGTGCGTTGTTGCTTGGCGCATCGCCATTCGTGAATTGGTGGCACGTGCCAACGGTCGGCGCAAGCATCGGCTTCACTGCCGGCGGATTCGCCGCGTTACTGATCGCGATCCGCGAACCGCGCATGGGCCCGCGCAAGTACCTCTTCGCGGCCCTCGCTGCGTACTGCTTTGTTGGTGCAACGTTCGTGGCGTATCCGCCATTTCAGATATCAGCCACGCTGTGTTTCGGGGGAGCGGCGCTAGCAATCGGAGTGCACTGGTACGCGCAGCGAAAACTTTCGTGGGCCACTGTCGTCGTACCGTTGGGCATTGTGGCGGTGGGCGCGACAATCGCGGTGGTGCTATTCGCTGCACAACATCATGAAGCGCTTACCGCTGTCGCAGCGACGGTGTATCCAGGTGCCCGCCGGAGTGCGGGAGGAGACGGGCTCACTCACCAGATTCTCGCGAACGCATGGTTCTCGCCGCTCCTTGCCCGCAACGGCGGCGCATTGTTCTTTCGGTTCCGACCACGTGGTGCAGATCCATCGATGCCAATGATCGGGTTGTTTCTCATTCCGGTGCTCGCACTGATTTGGACACGAATTTCGCGGCCTGGGACCCGGATTCGCCTGCTTCTGGTCGCACTCCTCGGGGTACAGGCGCTGTTCCTGGTGTACATCTACGTTGGCCTTCCGGGAATCGTGGCCCGCTTCACGCTGCTCAACCGGGTGCCGACCGGTAGATCCATTGCTGGCGTGGGCTTGGCCGCACTCTTGTTGTACATCACCGCCGGGATGGCGATCGCTGGTTCAGATCTATCGCGTCGGCGCCGGATTAACGCTGGGATCGGCCTCTCCGCTGTGACTATTGGCTACATCGTGACGGTGGGTTCCGAGCTGCGCGCGGTTCACGCGCCGGTATCTCGTCTCGCAATACTCCTGGCGGCGAGCGCCGCATTGTTGGTCTGCGCAACGTATTTCTGGCGACCGTTTGTGTCCGCGCTGGTGCTGATTTTGGTGAGCGTCGTTTTGGTCGCGCCTGTGAATCCGCTGTACCGCGGAGTGACGCCGCTGCGGAACGCGGCGCTTGATGCTCAGGTTTCTGCGTTGGTTGATGCCGATCCCAACCTCGGGTGGGCAACCGACGATTCATCACTTGCAGCGTTCTTGACCGCCAATGGATATCGCAATCAGTCGACCACAGACTTTTATCCGGACCGATCGGCGTGGGAGCTGCTCGATCCCACACGCACGCACGAAGAAGTTTGGAATCGTTACGCTCACGTTGTGTGGAAGTTTGATGCGAACGCGCAAGACGTCAGGATTGCGCTGACCTATATTGATTCAATGGCCGTCACAATCAACCCCTGCAATCCTGTGCTCGACCGGATCGGGATTCGATTCCTGGCGCAGCAAGAACCTGTTGTCGCCTCATGCTTGCGTGCTGAGGGCTTGTTACGGTCGCCGCGCGGAACAACGCTGTCGGTGTACCGAAGGGGCTGAGATGGCAACCGACCTGGAGACGACTGGCACAGCGTTAGCCGAGGCCGTAGCCCCGTCGCGTCACAGCGTGACGGGGCTGGTCCATCGGTGGCGGAATGTCGATGCGTTTCGCAAAGCGTTGTGTTTTCCCCTCTTGGTGATGCTTGGGTTCATTGTGCTGGTTGCGATGGGCGTGTCGGGCTCTTCGATGGATGCTGTTCGCGGCGGAGCTGAACCCCATCCGCAGGTGCTCTTCGGGCAGGCAAAACAAATCCGAAGCGATGAATGGAACGTGCGAACTCCGTTGCTGCTGAGTCAGGCGGCGCAGGGCTTACCGGCAAGAGTTGAGAACGGGGTCGGAAGCGCTGACGCTGCGGTGCTGTATTACTTGCCCACCTCGGACTGGTCGATGGTGTTCAAGCCGCAGCTATGGGGCTTTTTGATCCTCCCGGCGCCCCAGGCGTTTGCGTTCGATTGGTGGGGAAGCGCGCTCGTGCTGTTGCTCGGCGTGTACGCATTCCTTCTCGTGGTCTTCCGTAACTGGGGCTGGGCTGCACTCGGTGCGCTGGCAGTGTTTTCTGCTCCCATGTTCCACTGGTGGTACATCCCGGCTTCGCTGTCGGTCGTGGGTTTCACTGCGGGTGCGTTCGCAGCGATGTTGATCGCACTTCGCCTCTCGCCACGCCGCTGGTGGCTGAGTGCATGGAGCGCCGCCAGTGGTGCACTGTTCGTGTGTGCGGCGCTGTTGCTGTACCCGCCGTTTCAGATTGCGAGCCTTTTCGTGTTCGGCGCGGTGACGATCGCTGTGATCCTGAGTCGACCCGGCGGGCGCCTCGAGACGTGGAAACCGGTTGCCCTGGTTGTGTGTATTGCAGGCGCTGTTGTGGTGGTGGTACTTGGTGCATTTGTGGTCCAGCATCGCGACGCGCTCCACGCA
>JBMOIW010000064.1:0-10601 GCA_049317145.1 Acidimicrobiia bacterium | reverse complement strand
GTATTTGCGATCGACACCACGGCCAAAGGTGCACTCAAGGTCGTCGAGGCGAATATCACCTCGGCTGCCGCCAAGGAGTACAAGGTTGGCGGCTGATCGTACGATCAGCAAATTCTGCAGGGACCGGGCTTGGCCCGGTCCCTGTCGCGTTCTGGGCGAAATGCGCGTATCGCACACGATGCGATGCCGTTTGGGGCAATTCGGGATGGCGCTGATCGCACAAGCCCGGATTTTCTGATCGCGGGTGCAAAAATGGTGTTCGCTTTCACGCTTTATGTGCCGATACCGGAATTGGAGGTGTCGTGATGGGTGACTACACCGAGCTGATCGGACGCGCCGAGATCCACGATCTAGACGCGATTCTTGCGTTGGCGCAGGTCTCGCCCGATGAGGTGGAGCACTCTGTCGCGAGCCACGGCAACGCGGTGTTCACCTGGAACTATGAGCGGACGCGACCGGCACTCGTCAAACTTTACGAAAAGGCGAAGCGCTCGCAATGGAACGCTAACGATCTGGCGTGGGACACCGAGGTCGATCAGGAAAAGGTGGTGCTCGCCAACGGCGAGTTACGCGCCGACGCCAACAGTTTGCTCAGCCCGAACTACGACACGACGGGCACACCGTTCGCAGCGTTCGGTGAAAAGGAATGGCTGCGTTTTGGGTGCGAATCGCAGAATTGGATGCTGAGTCAGTTTCTGCACGGCGAGCAAGGCGCACTGATGTGCACGGCGCAGATCGTCGAAACCGTGCCGTGGTACGACGCCAAGATGTACGCGGCAACCCAAGTTATGGACGAAGCGCGCCACGTCGAAGTGTTCGGTCGGTACCTCAACGAAAAGCTCTCTGGGCATTACCCGATCAACGCGCATCTCAAGATGCTGCTCGATGACATCATTTCTGACAGTCGCTGGGACATGACGTACCTGGGCATGCAGATCATGGTCGAAGGCCTAGCGCTGGCCGCGTTTGGTTTCATTTCGCAAACCACCACCGAACCGTTGCTCAAGCAACTGCTCAAGTACGTCATGAGTGACGAAGCGCGGCACGTTGCCTTCGGCGTGTTGTCGTTGCAGGAGTTCTATCAACAACTCTCGGCGGCCGAAATCCGGGAGCGACAGGAGTTCGCGTTCGAGGCCGCAGTTCGTATGCGGGATCGTTTTTTACAGCAAGAGGTTTTCGAACGCATGGGGCTCAACGTTCGCGAGGCAGTGCAAGCGATTCTCGAAATCGAGGATCGCAAGCTCTTTCAGAGTTTGCTCTTCACCAAGATCGTCCCCAACTGTCGCAAGCTCGGCTTGCTCGATGCCGGTGATGGCTGGTTGCGCGAACGCTTCACGGAGCTCGGCGTCATCGGTTTTGAATTCGCCGATGCAACCGACGACGAGGTGGAGGACGGCGCATTCGAACGCCCGGTGGAACGCGCGCTCGACGCGTGAGGATCACAGACCTGTTGTGGGGGCCTGGTAGCGTGCGGCGCGATGGCTGACAATCCCGTACAACTTGCGCAACTTGCCCACGATGAAGTGCGCGTTATTTTTCTGGGGGGACTCGGCGAGATCGGGCGCAACTGCATGTGCCTCGAAACGCAGGGCAAGATCCTCATCATCGATTGCGGGATCATGTTCCCCGAACCCGACATGCCGGGTGTTGATCTCGTGCTCCCGGATTTCACGTTCGTGCGCGAGCGCGCCGACGATGTGGTCGGGGTAGTACTTACTCATGCCCACGAAGATCACATGGGTGGCCTCGCATATTTGTTGCGGGATGTGCCGTGTCCCATTTATGGCGCTCCGCTTTCTCTGGCAATGGCGCGGCGACGCATCGAAGAGGCCGAGGTGCTGGGTCAGACCGAATTTGTTCCGGTTGCCGACGGCGCAACGGTTCAGATCGGACCGTTTGCGTGCGAGTTCGTCCCCGTCACCCATTCGGTACCGCACGCCTTTGCGGTGGCGTATCACACGAGCGCCGGAACGATTCTGCACACCGGCGACTTCAAGCTGGATCTCACCCCGGTCGATGGGCGCACTACCGATCTGGCGCGCCTCGGCGAGATTGCGCGCCGGCCCGGTGGCGTTCGGCTACTGCTGTCGGACTCCACCAATGCCGAACGCCCGGGATTTACTAAGTCGGAATCGTCGGTTGGTGCAACCTTGCGCACGCTGATGCGGGAACACTCCACCAAGCGCATCATCGTGGCGAGCTTCGCTTCGCATCTGCATCGTGTGCAGCAGGTCATCGAAGCGGCGCTGGCCAGTGGGCGTAAGATCGCCCTCGTTGGTCGTTCGATGCAACACAACGTGACCATTGCCCGCGAGATGGGCATGATCGCCCTCGCCGAGTCCGACATTGTGGATCTCGAAGATATCGGCCGTTATGCGCCCGAGGAGCTGTGCATCGTCTGCACCGGATCGCAAGGGGAGCCGCTCAGCGCGCTTGCCCTTATGGCGGCGCACGATCACAAATACGTTCGCATTGGTCCCGATGATGTCGTCGTGATCTCCGCGCACGCCATCCCGGGCAATGAATCCAACGTGTCGCGGGTCATCAATAGCTTGTATCGCTCCGGTGCTGAGGTGGTCCACGGGGGCAACGCGCCGGTGCACGTATCCGGACATGCGTCTCAAGAAGAACTGAAGTTCGTGTGTTCCCTGGTGACCCCACAGTTTTTTGTGCCGGTACACGGGGAGATCCGCCAGATGGTGCAGCACGCAATGCTTGCCGAGGCGGTCGGGATCTCCGGTGACAACATTGCGATTTGCGAGGACGGCGATGCCGTCGTCGTGAGTGCAGATGCGATGCGCGTAGAACGTGGCGTCGTGCCGGCGGGATACCTCTACGTCGATGGCATTGTGGGCGATGTCGGCCACGGAGTGCTGCGCGATCGACGCAAGCTCGCCGAAGAAGGACTCGTCGTTGTGATCGTCTCCGTTGATGCAAAGTCCGGCGAGCTGGTCACCGATCCCGAGATCGTGACGCGCGGCTGGGTCTACGCGCCCGAGGCCGAGGCCATGCTCGATGACGCGTGCGAAGCGGTGCGGCGCTCGGTGGTCTCGGCATTGGCAGAAGGTGCGACCGACCCCGACACCTTGCGCCGCCACGCGCGCTCCGCGCTCGGCAAGTTCATCAACGAAGCCACCAAACGTCGCCCACAGATCATTCCGGTCGTCATCGAAGTCTGATGGCGCAACGACGCTGGCGAATTCGCACCTAGTCCGGGCGGACCGTGCGTTAGGGCATGACACAACCCGGTATCGGTGGCGGGCTAGCGTTACGCCATCATGGCGTCCAAGACGAAATCCACGTCGGGCGCTCGCACTGCGAGTCGGGGCGGATCCCGGTCCTCGGGTTCGCGCGCCACGAAGTCGCGCACCACCACCAAGTCACGCGCTGCGAGCCAAAACTCGATGACGCGGAGCGCGCGCGTCTGGGACAGCTTGGCTCGCCAGTTTGGTGGGCACACCGCGGACATCGTGGCGGTACTGCTCGTGTCCTTTGGAGCGTTTACCGCAGTGGCACTCACCACCAACCTTGCAGGCCCCTCGGGGCAATGGCTGCGTGACGCGCTACAAACGTTCTTGGGTCGCGGTGCAGCGATCGTGCCCGTTGTGTCGTTTCTCGTCGCCGGGCTCTTGGTCTGGAATCGCTACGCCCCCGAGTCGCGCACGATTACTGAAGCACACGATGACTCGGCGACGGGCGAGCGCAATCCCATCGAGCTCGCACCGGCGCGCATCCTTGTTGGTGTCATCTTGTTGACGCTTGCGTTGGCGTCCGTGTTGCATCTCACCGGAGGGAGTCCGGCGCTCGATGCCCCGACCGAGGATCTTCGCGTTGCTGGGGGAACGCTGGGTGCACTTATTGGGGGCGCGCTGCAAAGTGCATTCGGCATTGCCGGCGCGATCATCTTGAGCGCTGCGTTTGGCGTGCTGGGTATTTTGCTTATCCCGGGACTTCCGCTCATCGTGGTATTGCGCGGAGTTGGTCGAGGACTGCGGTTTGTTGTTCGGCGCCTCCGTGCGTTGTTTGTGTTGCACGAAGATGGTGTGGACGCGGTCGTGGTGGACGACGATGACGACACCAACGACGCAACTGGTGTTGCACTGGATCTCACTGACGCGGGACTGACCGATACGGGACTCGAAAGCGGTGCGCCAAATGCAATCACACCGGTGATCACCGTTCCCGGGAATGATGACGCCGAGGTTGGCCTTGATGCTGCGGGCCTGGTGCTTGTGGAGGGGGATGACGAGCACGAATCGCTTGCGGACTCCGATGTGCGCGATGTTCTTGCGGATCTCGACGCTTCGGACGCAGTCAATGCCTTGCTCGCCGATGATGTCCTCGAGCTTTCCGATGTGCCCGTTCCCGGAGCGTCATTCGCTCCTTCGGCCACGCCGCCGACTGGACCGATCACGACCGAGCAGCTCGCGATCGATCTCGGTCCCGGCGCGCGGCGTATCCCATGGAAACTGCCCCCAAAAAACCTGTTGGCGCGCTCGCCGCAACAATCGGTGGACACCAAAGAGATCGAAGAGGGCGGGCGTGTCCTGCAAGCGACGTTGCACGAGTTCGGTGTCGATGCCACGCTGACCGGTATGACCGTTGGACCGACGGTGACGCGCTACGAGCTCGAACTCGCGCCCGGCGTCAAGGTCAATCGCGTTACGGGACTCAACCACGACATTGCCTACGCGATGGCAACTCCCGATGTGCGCATCCTCGCCCCGATCCCGGGGCGCTCCGCGATCGGCATCGAGGTGCCCAACCGCGCCCGCCAGCTCGTGACGTTGGGCGACATCTTGGCCTCGAAAGAAGCTGCCGAAGCGAGCCATCCACTTTCCGTGGGCCTGGGTCGTGACATCTCCGGTAAGTCCGTGATGCTCAACCTCGCCGAGATGCCGCACTTGCTCATCGCCGGGCAAACCGGTGCCGGAAAATCCAGCTGCGTAAACGGCATCATCACGTCGCTCCTCATGCGCACGACGCCCGATCAGGTGCGCATGATTCTTGTGGACCCCAAGCGCGTCGAGCTCGGTGCCTACAACGACCTGCCGCATCTGCTCACGCAAGTGGTCACCAATCCCAAAAAGGCGGCGAATGCGCTCGATTGGGCCGTGCGTGAAATGGACATGCGCTACGACTTGCTCTCTGAGATTGGCGTGCGTGACATCACCGGGTACAACGCGGCGTTCGATCGTGGCGATCTTCCCACGCGCGACAACCCCGACCCGATCTCCGGGAAGGGCTACGAGCGTTTGCCCTACATCGTGGTCATTGTCGACGAGCTCAACGACTTGATGATGGTGGCCGCACGCGATGTCGAAGCCAGTATTTGTCGCATCGCACAGATGGCGCGTGCCGTGGGTATTCATCTCATCATCGCAACGCAACGCCCCTCAGTCGACGTCATCACCGGTGTGATCAAAGCGAATATCCCGAGCCGCTTGGCCTTTAGCGTGAGCAGCCTCGCGGACTCGCGCGTGGTGCTCGATCAACCGGGTGCAGAGCGGCTCATCGGCAAGGGCGACATGCTCATGTTGACGGCCAGTTCGTCGCGTGCCCAGCGCATCCAATGCGGGTGGGTCGACGAAGCAGTCGTGCGCAAAGTGGCGGCGCACTGGAAGCGCCAGTCCGGCGAAACGCTCTATGTGGCAGGCATCGCGGATGATGCGCCCGGACAAGCCGGTCGCGGTGGCGATGAGCGAGACGACGGCGACGAACTGCTCGACCAGGCGATGGAACTCGTGGTGCGTTCCGGCATGGGGTCGACCTCGATGCTGCAGCGCAAACTCCGGGTCGGCTTTTCGCGGGCCGGTCGACTGATGGACTTGCTGGAGCGCCGCGGGGTGGTTGGACCCTCGGAGGGCTCCAAAGCGCGAACGGTGCTCATGACCGTCGAAGAACTCGAGGTCCGCAGCACCACGGAGTAGCGCGCGCCTCGGGTTACTAGGATGCGGAGGTGCCCGACCCGTCCGTCCCTGCATCCACGTTCTTCGTCGAGACGTTGGGCTGCCCGAAAAACGCAGTCGATTCCGACAAGATCACCGCCGCGTTACTGGCTGATGGATTGCGGTGGACCGAATCCCCGGGGGACGCAGATCTTGTCGTTGTCAATACCTGCGCGTTTATTGAAGCGGCGCGACAAGACTCCATCGATGTCGCGTTAGCGCTCGCCGATGCGCGCAAAGACGGCGCCAAGCTGGTGCTCACCGGCTGTATGGCCGAGCGCTACGGCGATGAGCTTGCCGCTGCGCTCCCCGAAGCCGACGCGGTGGTGGGGTTTGCGGGCGAAGCACGCATTGCGGAAGCAGTCGGCTTGGCTACACCCGTTACGTTGAGCACTAAACCCACGGGAGTGCGCGACCTGCTGGATCTCCCGCGAGCAGCACCCAGTGCACCCTGGGCGTATCTCAAGGTTGCGGAAGGCTGCGATCGTGCGTGCGCGTTCTGTGCGATTCCGACGTTTCGCGGTAAGCAACGATCGCGTACCCCCGGATCCATCGAGACCGAAGCGCGGCAACTCGTCGACGCTGGCGTCGCCGAACTGGTGCTCGTCGCGCAAGACCTCGCCTGGTATGGGCGGGACATCGATACCCCGGGAGCGCTGGCCCCGTTGCTGCGCACCCTCGATCGCCTGCGCCCCGATGGACTTGAACGCATTCGATTGATGTACTTGTACCCGTCCGAGGTGAAAGCGCCGCTCATCGACACGATGCTTGAACTCGAATCCGTTGTGCCGTACTTCGATCTGTCGTTGCAGCATGCGTCCGATCCGCTGTTGCGGCGCATGAAGCGATGGGGGAGTGGCGAGAAGTTCACCGACATCATCGCGGGCATTCGTGCCGCGCAGCCCGATGCAGTGTTTCGCTCAAGCTTCATCGTGGGTTTCCCTGGCGAAACGGAAACGGATCACGACGAATTGTTGGCGTTCCTCGACGCGGCCCAGCTCGATTGGGCGGGGTTTTTCGCGTACTCCGAAGAAGACGGCACCTCGGCCGCTGCGCTCGACGACAAGATCGCACCGGAACTCATTCGTGAGCGCCTCGCCGAGTGCACCGACGCGCAAGAGCCCATCACCGATGCAGCACGCGCAGCACTCCTCGACACCGAACTTGAGGTCCTCATCGACGGTGTCGACGAAGATGGCAATGCCTACGGGCGTACCTATCGTGAGGCGCCCGAGATCGACGGCATCGTGATGGTGCCCGGTGCGAACGCTCGTCCAGGTGCGTTGGTGCGGGCGCAGGTAATTGACGCGATCGGTGTTGATCTGGAAGCGGAGGCACTCGGTCCCGTGGCCCGGGGGCGCGCGTGACGGTCGAACCCGTCGCATCGCCACGGCGGCGCAGTTCGGATCCGTCGGCAGTGCGCACGCGCGCCAATCTCATTACCGCAGCGCGGGTCGTTATTGCGGTGCCCTTGCTCTGGGCCATGTACGGGTGGGGTCCGAGTTGGTGGACATGGGGTGGGTGGACATTGCTTGCCCTCACCGACGTCCTCGACGGATGGCTGGCGCGCCGTGACGGCGTGACGCACTCGGGCGCGTTTCTCGACCCGCTCGCCGACAAGCTGCTCACCCTCGGGGGGTTTGCGGTTCTCGTCGCTCGTGATGATTTGTGGTGGGTGCCGGTGGCGATCATTGCCGCACGTGAGATTGGTGTCTCGGTGTTTCGCAGCGTTGCGTTGCGCCGCGGCTTGGTATTGCGCGCGCGCCGGCTTGGCAAAGCCAAGACGTTCGTGCAGCTCCTTGCGGTGGGATTGTTCTTATGGCCGGTTACTGCAACGTGGACCACGTTCAACCGCACCGTTGTATGGCTCGCCGTTGCGCTCACCATTGTTTCTGGGCTCGACATCGTTCTTTCGGCGCGGCGCCCGTCCAAATTGGTGGTGAAGTAATGCGTTGTGAAGTGCTTGCCGTTGGTACCGAGTTGTTGCTCGGGCAGATTACCGATACAAACAGCACCTGGATCGGCGACCAGCTCGCCGCCGTCGGAATCGACAGCTATGAGCATCGACAGGTCGGCGACAATCTCGAGCGCATTGTTTCGGCGTTGCGGGATCAGCTCTCACGTGCTGATGCAGTGATTGTCTGTGGCGGACTGGGGCCAACGCAAGATGACCTCACGCGCGATGCCATCGCCGCACTGTTCGACGTTGCGTTGGTGCGCCACGACGACCTGGTTGCCGATATCACCGAAAAGTTTCGTGCACGCGGTCGTGAAATGGCCGAGAACAATCTGCGCCAAGCGGATCTCCCAGCGGGCGCGCGGGCAATTCCGAACGCGCTCGGCACTGCGCCGGGGGTCATTGCGGCCGGGGTGCTCGATGCGGGGGATGAGAAAGTGATCTACGCCGTGCCCGGCGTGCCCTACGAAATGCAGCCGATGGTGCGCGAGGTGATCCTGCCCGACCTGTTGGCGCGCTCCGGAGAACGGGCCGTGATTCGGAGTCGATCACTCAAGACCTGGGGCACCTCAGAGAGCATGCTGGCCGAGCGCATCGGCGCGCATGTGGACGCGCAGTCCAATCCGACCATTGCATTCCTCGCGCGTGGGATCGAAGGGATTTGGGTTCGTTGCACCGCAAAAGCAACGACCGTTGCAGAAGCAGATGCGTTGCTGGACGCCCAAGAAGCGGTGTTGCGCGCCGAGCTTGGCGAGCTGATTTTTGGAATTGATCCGCAAACCATGGAAAGCGTGGTGTTGGCGCAGTGCGAGGCGCGCGGTTGGACACTCGGGGTTGCGGAATCGCTCACCGGTGGGCTGATCGGTGCGCGCCTTGCCAACGTGCCGGGCGCGAGCCGGGTGTATCGCGGGACGGTTGGCGCATACGCCACCGACGTCAAGCGCAGTGTGCTTGGGGTTACTGCGGAACAGGTCGTGAGCGAGGAATGTGCTCGTGAGCTCGCGCTCGCGGCACAACGCGTTCTGGGCGCCGACGTCGGCATTTCGGCAACCGGAGTGGCGGGACCCGACGAGCAGGACGGGCGCAAGGTGGGCACGGTGTATCTCGGCGTTGCGCTCCCCGGTGGGGACGTACTCGTGATCGAGACTGGGCTCCCCGGAGATCGCGAGCGGATTCGTCAGTACAGCGTGATCACACTGCTTAACGCCCTGCGCCTTCGGTTGCAGACGACTGCGTAAGTGTTGTCGGCACTGTCGTGGGCGTGCGGAAGATCAGCCAGTGTGGCTATCGGTACAAGAGCCCTGACGTCGGTACAGGGTGTTGAATCGTGCGGCTGTACTCGAGATACTGCGCGGCAACGGGTCCAAGGTTGGCGGTAAAGGTGTCGCTGTAGCGCGCGCTCACGTCGACGATGCGGGCCAGCAGGTTTCGCCGCAAGTCGTCGCGCGTGCGAAACCCGAAGTCGCGTGCCATCACCTCGGCGCGTTCGGGCGTCCGCACGAAGTCTTCGGGGGTGATGCCCGCCATAAGCAGCTGCGTTTCGATCGGCGCAGACAGCACTGCGAGGTTGTTGCCGCGGTTCCATTCGGCGCGCGCTGCCGCGAGCCCGCCGGTGTGATCGAGGAGTGCAAAACGCATCGCATGTTCTTTGGTGGATGGAAGTAATGCCTCCGGATGCTTTGTGCATGCAACAACGGTGCTGATGTCGTAGTGCGCGAACAGCGCAAGGTTTGCGTGCGCCGTGTCGAGCTCGAGTGCGAGCAGAGCGGGGCATCGTTCGATCATGGGCACCGGGTCAAAGCCGGCGGTGCGGAGGGCGTCGAGCTGCGCTTGGATCATCACCGGCGTGCGGCAAAGGACCTCAGGGGCGCGCGGGATGAGTGCGCCAATAGAAAATCCGAGCTTCGCCAAATTTTCGATGCGTGCGCTCAGCGCTTCGGGAGGCACGCGCACTACCGGTGGATGTGCGCCGATGATTCCGACTGCGTTGAGGCGATATGCCGCAAGCGTGCGCAGGTGCGTCAGGACGTTTGCGATCGCGCGATCTGAAAGGTCAAGCGCCGGGTTGGCGTGTACGCCCCAAACCGCGTTGCGAAATGCCGAGCGCGCGTTGATCGGTTCGTAGGGTTCCCGGTTGGTGAAGGACTGCAGCTTCGTGAGCGTTTCCGGGGACGGATCTAAACCCGCGTTCAGAATCCAGTTGTGATCATTGCCGTACGAAATCATGGGGCACCTCCAGAAGTGCCCCAGTCTGGAAGGCGACGCGGGTCATAGGCAACTGCACGCGCGTGTCGTGGGTGAGACGTCCCAATTCGCATGTTGGTATTGGGGATGGCCCGCCGCGGCGCTATCGGCGAACGGTGATGCCAATGGCGCGGCGCTCGCCTGCGAGGCCGGGAAAGCTGCCCATGAAGCGCGAGTCGCCAAAGGTGAATACGCCGCCGTCTTCGGCAACAATCCAGTACCCATTACCCGTTGCGCTTGCGGCGATACTGGCGGCGCGGATCTCGGTGCACAGCCCAATGCCCGGCAGGCTTCCGTAATAGGCCGCTTGGAATGCGAAGACCCCTCCGTCGGCGCCGAGGAGCCAGTACCCCGCGCCGCTCGGCTTTAGTGCCATGCCGATGATCGGACGGTTCAGCTGCAGTGCGCCGGTGGATCCATAAAAGCGTGCGTCGCCGAAGGTGAAGATGCCG
>JBMOIW010000063.1:0-10610 GCA_049317145.1 Acidimicrobiia bacterium | reverse complement strand
TGAAAATCCCACCATCAGACGCCACAAGCCAATGACCGGCGCCCGCAGGCGTCGCCGCAATGCCGACGCCTGGAAACGTCAGCCCAAGCGGCGGAGTATTTGATGGTGGGGTCCAAGACAAACGCGGCTGAGCAATAGCGGCGCCAAGACGAGGCGCAACAACGATGCCTGGAGTGGCTGCGAACGCCACGAGTGCTGCGCAAAGCAGAATTCGATACCGAGAAACCACCAATGCCTCCCCTACCCCAATCGAACCATCGCTACCCGGAGCGAAGCCCTTTGGACCGTGAGAGCTTTCCACGCGAATGATCGCGCTTCCAGAGGGTTCCGCCACTCTGCCCGATAAAAGCTGATGACAGACCTCGATCGGAATGCCTACCTTCGAGAATCGTCATACGATCGGCGGACATCACCCTCGGAGGAGAATCCATGTCCGATCACGTGCTCGCCGAGCAACTGCGCACCGACTTGTCCGCAGCAATCAAAGGCCACGACGAGGTCACGGTTCGCACGCTGCGCATGGTGATGGCCGCCATCAAATCCGCAGAAGTCGCCGGGACCGAAGCCGTCGAGCTCGACGACCCAGCGATCATCAAGGTGCTGCAAAAACAAGCAGCGCAGCGCACCGACTCTGCGCAGGCATTCACTGACGGTGGACGAACCGATCGCGCCGAAGCCGAGTTGGCCGAGCGCGCCGTCATCGAGCGTTATCTCCCGGCCGCACTTTCCGACGAAGAGCTCCAAGCAATCGTGACTGAAGAAGTATCGGCGTATACCGGCGAACCCAAGGCTGCGATGGGCATGGTCATCAAAGCGGTGAACGCACGCGTTGCCGGACGGGCCGACGGCAAACGCATTGCCGCGCTGGTGAAAGCACAACTCGGCTAGTTGTGTTGATTCGGCAGGTTGTCGATACAGCTGATGAGCGGTCCGCGTTAAGAACCGCAGATACCGCCGTCACGAGCTCGCCCGAATTGACGGCATCGCACCGGGCCGTTGTATTACCAACCCACTACACCCACACTCACACAAGGTTTTCAGCGATTACTCAAGCGCGCGCGAAGATTTAGCTCCTGGCCGACGGTTGCAACCTGCGCACGGGGACTTCTCCCGGACCGCCGGGATCCATCACGGAGTTGCTCCAAAGTCACGAGTCGGCACGTCGGCGACAACGAACCCTGTCGCGACCTCGTCATCAGTGATTGCGGCGTCATCGCTCAACCGGACCGCCATGTTCACGTACATCTGCTCAAAGAGATTCCGCGCAAAGCGCCCATTTCCTTGTCGAACCTCAGCAGGCGCATTGTGGAACACCGCCGTAACTGCAGCGCGAACCTCAGGATCAAATCGGATCAAGTATTGATCGGCAAGTCGGCCCACGATTTCGGAAAGTTCGTCATCGCTGTAGTCGGAAAAGTCAATCCAATGCTGAAAGCGAGAGCGCAATCCCGGGTTGGAGTCGACGAACCTGCGAATCTGGTGGTCGTAACCCGCCACAATTACCGCGAGATTTTCGCGATGGTCTTCCATCAGCTTGACGAGCGTTGCGACTGCCTCGGCACCAAAATCTTCTGTAGACGTTCCGGCAAGCGCATATGCCTCGTCGATAAAAAGCACGCCACCAAGCGCAGAATTCACTACTGCCTCCACGAGCGGAGCGGTCTGTCCCACGTAGCTGGCAACGAGATCCGCGCGGCTCACCTCAACGGTCCGAGCGGCTGGCAACAATCCGAGGGCGTGGTACAAGCGGGCGACGATTCGGGCCACGGTCGTCTTGCCGGTTCCCGGGTTTCCTGCGAAGACAAGATGAAGTCCGACGGGGACACCCGGGAGTTGGCGATTGGCCCGTTCCTGATTGAGCCGATGTACCTCGATGAGATCGTGAACAATGCGTCTCACCCGCGACAAACCGACGAGTGCATCGAGCGCAGCAAGCACATCTTCGAGTGTCTCGGGTTCCGTAGTGTCCGGAGCACTGGAATGCGCAATACCAAACGCTGAACCCACGCCAGATTGCACCGCAGCAGTACCGCGAGACTGCGCGCCAAGACCGCCGGACTGAAACTCTTCAAACAATTCAATAGCGAGGTCGCTTAATGCGTCGTCGTCCGTACAACGAGAGAGAAGCTCCATCGCATCAGCGGTGATTGCGGGTTGCCCGGTCGCAGTGCCAGGTGGAGCGAGCAGTCGCTCAAGCTCGTTCGGCGACAGCGCACTGCACTCAGCCACCGCCGGAGACGCCATTACCACTGCGAAAATATGGCGTCGATCCACCTGGGGATGTGACCAACGTTTCGCCAACGAAACAGCAATGTCTTGAATTTGATCGGCAATCACCAACAACACCACATTGAGGTCGACGGAACCCCACGCTACCGCAGCACCCTACGAATCAATGGCCTTTTCCAAATACCTCCACGCGCCCGCAGGTCCACCAGCATTCTGTTGCAACCACGCCAGGGACTACCGCGCGTCGGGGCGCGCGCCATAGAGCTGGCGCGTCACTTCGTCCCGATCGTCTGACTCGGCGAGGTGCACGCCCGCATCGAGGATCTGCAGGCGAAGCCCCGGATCGACCGGTTGGTCGAAGACCGCCGTGATCGCATCGGCATTGTCGTCTGCGGCAATGCGGTTCGGTGAAATGCGCCCATCGATCGGACACACATGCACGAGCATCAGCTCGCCCACACGTGCGTTGCCATACTTGTCCGGCTTGAGATGTTTGAACGCCAGGGCCACCGGCGGCATCGAAGCGCCACAGTCCGTCCCGCGATCGCCGGGAACAACCTCGTCGACATGGCGAGAATGCAAACAGTACGGGCAGTGATTTCGGTTCTGCGTTCCCATCGCCGGGTTGACCGGGACGAGCATGTCGCAGGCCTTATTGACGCAGCGGAATCCCTCCGCCGCCTCGCGCCGGTCGCGTGCGGACCAATGCCGTTCGTTGCGATGGGATAGGCGAGACGATCGACGCGACACGCAATCCTCCGAAGACTCGCATCCAGTGCGCGTAACCAAAACCCTACGGGATAACGAGGACCTTCTCGGTAAACGACACGGCAAAGAGCATCAACCCCGCTGCGCTCACCCCGAGCGCAACCGAGTACGCGCTCCCCCGCCAGGCGCGCGCAACGCTGTAAAACAGCGGAAATGCAACGAGGATGAACCGAAGGCGCCCACCGATGGTTGCCGATCCGACCGCGCAGGCCACCATTCCGAGCCCGTACAGCAATACCGGCAACGGCGGACGCCAACGCACGAAATACACCGTCGCGATTGCGAACACCACAAGCCCGAGGGTTGCGATCGAATCATTCCAATTCGCGAGCGGTTGAGGGATCGCGTGCATGGCTCGCACGACCGAATTCCAACCGAAGTCGAACCGCTCGCCCCAGCCGTCGCGCTCGGTGACAAACCATGCGAAGACCTTCCCAGTGCGCTGCCTCACGAACACCATGTACGCCACAAATCCCAACGGCGCGAGGAGCGGTGCAACCAGCTGGGTCACTGCATCAAACTAGCGAGTCACCATTGATTCAATCTCGGCGATAACCAGGTGCAAACGAATGTTTGAAGGAGGTGTGGTCAGACTGCGTGGCGTTCGATCGGAACAACCGACGAACCAACAAGGCTGCGCGCAATGTCAACGATTTCGTCCTCGGTCGGGCACTGCACGAACGGCTCGCCGAGATCGACGAGTTCGAGCACACCGGCTTCGGGATTCAACACGTACACGTCATAAAAGTCGTAACTCTCATTTGAGTCTCCGTAGGTGCCGTACACAGTGAATGTTTCACCGTCGACTTCTACAGACCGCACGACTTCCATTCCGGCCATGGTTGCTCCCCGTTCTCTGCGCCGCCAAGCCCCATGGTCGCACGCCAACGGACGCAAATCGTGGATACCGCCGATTAGCGCGCGACAGGGGTCGCCGGGCGCGTGAGGATCGTCGCAGGGTCCGGCACCGTCGTCGTGGTGGCCGTCGAAGGGACCGCAGCAACCGGGGGTGGGGCGAGGGGCGCAACCGTCATGTTTTCGACCGCCCAGGCATACATTCGCAAATACGTGCGGTGGATTGCCTGCCCGTAAGTAGAACCCGGAACCGCCCAGCGCCCGTTCAAGTCCGTCCAGACCGTGGCGATTCCCCGCAACCCGAAGCGGTCGAAGTTCGCAAACAGCGGCTTGTCACCGCCCGGCAGGGTGGCTGCCGTGATCTGCGGATCCGAGTAGTTACGCAAGAGTTGCATCTGCGCGCGGGCACCAATGCGAGCGTTCGGATACTGATACCCGCGCTCACAGCTATTGCAGGCGCCGATCCCGGCGAAGTTGTTATCAGCGGGTCGGACCTGCCCATAGGAGGGAAACGAAAAATATCCGGTTTCGTGAATCGCCTGCGCAAAGGCAACGTCGGCGCGAATCCCGTAACGCTTTCCCTCGTCTACGAAGTAGTCCGCAAGCTTGTCGATCGTCATCGGACCCCCGGCCTCGTCAGTGCCAAGACGCGCCACCATTCCGGTCGACTTGAACCATCCAGCGATCTCTGGCGCGCTGAGCAACGATGCCGATCGAACTGGAGTAGCAGGGGCCGATACGAGTGCTTCCCAACGAGCCAGCCGAGCGGTGGCAAGGTTGGCCTCGCTCAAGGCGGTCGAGGAGAGCCGTTCCAGATCCGTAACGACCCGTTCCGCAGATTGGCGCTTACGTTCGATTTCCGCGCGCTCGTCATCGGCACGATTTCGAAGCAACTCGAACGCTTTGCGTTCCTGTTGGTACTGCTGGACGAGTTCGCGAGGCACCTCGCCAGCGCTGCGCCCATACGTATCGCGCCGAACTGAGTCGACGTATGCATCCGACGGAGATTCGTCAACCGAAGTCCCGGCGTGTGCCCGCCACAACGCAGCTGCGGCCTGTTCAATCTGACGGCGCATTTCCCCGACCGCTTCGTCCTTGTTTTGGAGTTTGTCGTCGAACTCCAATACTCGGGCTTGTGCCGCCGCCGACTGATCACTCAAAGCACGCAACTCCGATTTGGCGTCATCCGCGCGCGCAAGCAAGGCGCGATACGCCCGTTCGGCGGCGTCTTGCTTGCCCCGCGCATCTGCAATGCGTTCGCGAACACGTGCCTGGATCTCGCTGGTCGCGTCGGCACTTATTGCTGCCTGCTCCGGGTCCGGTTCTGCGTACGCGGGCAGCGCCGTACCGATCGCAACACACGCGACGACAACAGCGCTCCAGACCCGGGCGCGACGTGATGGCAACAACCCCACGGTTCTTCGTGTCGGCCACTTCGGCGCGGCCGTGAGGTTCTCGCGGAGATTGCCAGGATTCCCCCGGACCAAACCCGCAAAAAACCGGGCCTGGCGCCGGCGCCGAGCACGCTCTTGGCTCGCCGGCAGCGAGCCGGACGACCTCGTCGGGCGCTACTTGGCCGGCGGGTAGGGGCCGCCGTTCTTGAGCCACCAGCTCGATAGGGACTTCATGTCGAGATCAGTCCGCTCAGCCCTGGCCAAGATGTTGACGCTCGATGTAGTCCACGCAATCAACGCCTGCTTGTTGAGAACCCCGCAGACGTATCGCCCGTCCGCCGGCTTCGAAGCGTCGGCACTCGACGACCGCCACGGTCGCTCCTCCATACGCTGGTCGGCGCAGGGCAGTGCTGCGGCCGCAGTCTGCGATGGCTGCGCGCCACTTTGCTTCACAATCGCCTGGTACTGCGCGTTCATGGCATCTGGGGATGGGAACGCCGCGTAAATCACCTTGCTTGCACCACTCGTCGGAACGCAGGTAATCGCAGCCGATGCGCCCGAGATGGCACCCGGCGAGCTCGTACAGGTCGGCTTTACCTCGGGAGCAAGTTGCGCAGCAATAGCCGCTTCTGCTGAAGAAAGCCCCCCTTGCGTCGCCGAGATGGTGCTCGCTGGAACCGATTGAGGCGCCGATGCATTCGGGGTCGGCGCCGACGACTTCGCACTACCGCCAAAGAACATCTTGATGAGCAAGAACAGCGCAACGATAAGAACCACACCTACGAAGATGCCAAGCACAATTGAGGTAATCCGGTAGTCGCGTTGTCCTCCGACAGCGTGCCCATCTTCGTCTTCGTCCCAATCCTCGTCTTGGTCGTACTCTCCGTCGTACTCATCGTCTTCAAGTTCGTCATCGTCGAAGTCGTGTTCGCCAATAACGTACGGCGTCGCTGCCATTTCGCCCCACGGAACATGCCCCGATTGTGGAGTGGCCGGGACTTCCGCATGTCCATAGCCCTGATCGGCATACGGGTTGGCGTACGCATCGGTTGGCGTGCCGAACGGGTTTGCTTCGGGTGCACTGTACGGGGCTCCACCAAACGTAGGGGCACCAAAACTCGAAGCGCCGTAGTCCGATGTTCCGAACGGGATGCCTCCGGGCGCATCCAGCGGGGATCGATTCTCAGGAGCCGATGGCACACCAAATCCGGCCTCACCGTACGGGGTCTGCCCAAACGCCGCGGGGCCGCCGAAGGGCGAGTTGTTGTTCGAGAAATCACCGTAGGGCACTCCCCAATTCGGAGCGGCCGATGGGTTGGTTGCCGGAGGAGTATTGCCGTATCCCGCAGAAAAATCCGGCGCACCATACGGGCTGTGTGAGCCAGGAACTCCGTTGAAGGGATCGGAGGCAAACGGATCCGCCATGCCGCCAAGTGCGAACGGGTTCGGAACCGACGCATTGGGGGTTGCGTCGAAGGGATCGGATCCAAACGGAGATCCGAAGTCGTCCTCCCATGGCAGGAAGTCGTCATCATCCTGCGCTTGGAAGTGCTGAGCCGCCCAGGCGCTTGCTCCGACATCATCCGGAAGTGCAGGGTGAACCGGATCGAAGTCTGGTTGTTGTGCTTGCCCGCTTAGTGATGCAAAAAGCGTTTCGATGAACTCTGCACACGACGAGTACCGCGCCGATGGATGCGGCGAAAGTGCACGCTCGATCACCGCCGCAGCGGCACCCACCTCAGGCATCATGTCGGGTCGAATCGCCGCCAGTGAACGAGGCGTCGCTCCCGGCAGCGTGAGTTCGCGATTACCAACAGTGTCGGCAGTGATTCCAAAGGGGGTCGAGCCCGTCAACATCGTGTACACGACACACGCGAGGCCATACTGATCCGAAGCCGGGGTCGGCGCCGCGCCATCCATCACTTCCGGAGCAACGCAATCCGTTGCCGAAATCAACTCACGCGGGACTGAGCGAGAAGCGCCAGGCGCAGAAGGTGGCGCAAGAAAATCGACGAGGTATCCGTACTCGTTATTGTCGTCTGCCACTTCGAACAACACGTTCGACGGCTTGACGTTGCCGTGCACGATCGATGCACCGTGCGCAGCATCCAAGACACTGGCCAGATTGCCGGCGATAGAAATCGCACGATCTACCGGCAGCGGACCATTGTCCTCGATCCATTCGGTAAGGCCTTCGGTGACGAGTGTGCGCGCAAAGAATGCGCGACCGTCAACCATCCCGAGGTCGTGCATGGCGACCCCGCACAGATCATCGAGCTGCACCGAGAAACGAGCGCCATACAAGAACGCATCAGAATCAGTGTTGCGGTGCGCAATCTTGAGCGCGACGTAACACCCAACAAAGGTGTCCTCCGCAATCCAGGTTTGCCCGGCCCAGCCACCACCCAGATGTTCGCGTAGGAGATACCGACCAAACGTCATGCCTTCACGGAACTCTGCGGTGTCACTAGGCACTGCGTTCACAGGCGCTGCGTTCGCAGGCGCTGCGCTTGCGGCTGATGCACCGGTCGGCGCTGCTGCGGGTGCTGGAGGCGTATACGTCTCTGGTATCGATGTATCCGGGAGGGATGCACTCAATGGCTCGACCGCGAATGGCGTCTCCGGCGCAGAGATCGGCATCGGGGTTTGCGGCGAGGGCGACACCTCCGCCGAGATGTGCTGCGGGCGTTCATCGTCGAATTCGTTGGCCCAGTCCGGAACTTCCTCGACCGCCTCAGCTCGCGGCGCATTCTCCGCCGGGGGCGGGGTCGAGGCACTCGGTTGCGGCGGCGGATTCCAACTCGACGGCGTCTGCGGCCGGTCCGGATCCCAGGCTTCCCACATATCGGACATATTGGGCATAAAGGTAAGTCATCTTGCCTGATTACGCAAACGATTCTTTTCGGGACCGAATCATTTGCCTCCGACCTGGGAACTCCTATGCTGCACCCGCTTCAGGGAGGTCCCGTGGCCCAGTTCAAAGTCGGCATCAGCCTGCATCCCCAAGCAACGGATATCCCCACGTTGCGGGCCGCCTGGCGCGAACTCGATGCCATGGGTGCCGACAGCATCTGGACCTGGGACCACTTCTACCCGCTGTACGGCGACCCCGACGCGGCCCACTTCGAGTGCTACTCGCTCCTTGCTGCGATGGCCGCCGACACCAGCCACGCGCAGATCGGGGCGATGGTCACCTGCAACAGTTACCGCAATCCCAACCTGCTCGCCGATATGGCGCGCACCATCGATTGCATTTCCGAAGGCCGGTTCGTACTCGGACTCGGATCCGGGTGGTTTGAGCGCGATTACATCGAATACGGCTACACGTTTGGCACTGCGGGCGATCGCCTGCGCCAACTCGAAGCATCGCTTCCCGTGATCACCGAGCGCCTCAGCAAACTCAATCCCGCGCCGGTTGGAGCGATGCCGATCTTGATTGGCGGCAGCGGCGAAAAAGTCACGCTCCGCATCGTTGCCGAACATGCGACGATGTGGAACTCCTTTGGTCCTCCCGACAACTTCGCGCACAAGAACAACGTGCTCACCGAGTGGTGCAATCGCATCGGTCGCGACCCGCTTGCCATCGAACGTACCGTGTTGATCAAGCCCGAAGAAGTCACCGATTGGCAAGCATTCCTCGATGCCGGCGCACAACACCTCATCGTGTCGAGCGGTGCGCCATTCCCACTTGAAGCGGTGGAGCGGCTTCTCGAGATTGCGCGGAGCTAACTGCCGTTCAGCGCCGTTGGCGCACGTCGCGCCCGCAATGTCGGCAGCACGCACATTCCGACGAGGATGGGCAGCCAGAAACTCACAATGCGCCAGCCAAGCACGGTCGCAGTAGCTGCCGCGGCCGGTGACCCGGTTGCGACTAAGGCCGCAATCATCGCGGTCTCCATGACGCCCAGGCCACCCGGCGTCAGCGGAATCGCACACGCCAACTGCCCGATGACATAGGCCAACAAAATGCCGGTGAGCGGGACTCCACGACCAACAGTCACCGCAACCGCCGTAAGCGCGGCAACATCAAAAAGCCAGTTCGCTGATGTGCACGCAAGCGCGCGACGAAGCGCGCGCCGGTTGTGCAGGATCTCGCGTACCCCGGCAATAGCTTTCTCGACCTCCACACCAATCGCCTGGGGGTCAATCCGCGTGCGCAACGGGCCGCGAGCAATGCGCTCAAGCATTCGCGTCACAACTGCAGCAAAACCTGCCGGATGATTCACTGCTTTGCGAAGAAACAACAAGATTGCAATCAGCGCAATCGAAGCGACTCCGGCGGACAGCGCAATTCCCCCACGATGTCCACCGAGCATTGCGACGACGACGGCCACAGGCAACAAGAGCGCCAACGTAAACGAGGAGAGCATTCCGCTCGTCGCCAACGCGGCGGTCGTGCGCGAGCCCGAAAGGCCTGCACCCCGCAACACATTGACCGAAACTGCCAGTGCGGTAGTCGTCCCACCGGGCAGAGTCTTTCCGAGCGAGGTTCCTGCCAGGTTGGTGCGCTGAATCAAGTTACGCCTTGGTGCCTCTCCCATCGAACGCAACACTTGATATACGAGTTCTCCGTACGCCGTGAGACTGCACGCCTCAAACAACAACACGAGCAACAACATCACGAGATTGCCACGCGCCAGCGATCGACCGACTTCGGCGTACCCGGAGAAATTCACCCAAAGGAAGTGCAATGCAAAGCCAATGGCAACGATCTGCACGATGATCCATAGGATCCGTCGTCGCGTGGTTCGGACCGGACGCTCCGGGAGCGGCAGTTCCTCAGCACTAGTGGGGGGTCCGACGGTGTCAGCCACGCCGAGAGTGTAGGGGGCCACCCGCCAGGATCAGCCGTATCGTTCGCAAACCTCAGTAAAGCGCTCATAGGTGCTGCGTACCACGGCGTCGAAACCATCGGAGTTCATCCCGAGCGCTTCCATCGCGTGTGCGTACGCGACGACGTCCACTGCACCTTCGTCCGAACCGGCACCAACGATCTTGGCTGCGATGTTGGCCAGCGCCGTGGCATAGGCAATTGGTTCACCACACTCTTCCGGTGCGTGGTGGTACTGAATGGCCGTTGCGATCGTCGGCGGAAGTTTCCACGCGTCTACGATCAGGCCGCCGAGTTCGCCATGATGGATCCCCAGAATCTCAATCTCCACCGCAAGCCGGTCTTCGTAGGTGTCTTCGAGCGCGCGCTGTAATGCAGCACGCGTCTCCGGTTCCGCAAACCGGTTGACCAACAACTTGCCAATGTCGTGGAGCAAGCCGGCAGTCACCACTTCGATCGGCAGCGCAACGGACGCGTACTCCGGGATGATTTCGGCGGCGAGGGAAGCCGCTACGGAGTGACGCCACAGTTCG
>JBMOIW010000062.1:0-10833 GCA_049317145.1 Acidimicrobiia bacterium | reverse complement strand
GTCGGTGCGGTCAGCCCGAGCACAATGGCAGCTACACGGTGCCTCCCGTCCGGGCTTGTATCGCTTGCTGACCGTTACGGTCGGTGTGCTGGCGCTCATCGGACTGGTGATGGTGTTTTCCGCCTCGAGCGTGGCGTCGCTGTCGGTATACGGCTCGGCCTGGGTGGTTTTCGCGCGACAGCTTGCGTGGATGGCGTTGGCAATTGCAGCGTTCAGCGTGGCGAGTCGCCTCGATTACCACCGGTGGCAGCGCTGGAGCGTCCCGTTGCTCTGCATTTCTATCGTGCTGTTGATCTTGGTGTTGATCCCGGGAATCGGTATCTACGTCTCGGGCTCGCGTCGCTGGATCGGTTATGGCGCGCTGCGCTTTCAGCCTTCCGAAATCGCGAAGATTGCGCTGCTGATGTTCCTTGCAGATCTGGTCACTCGACGCGCGGATGAAGTGCATCGCTGGCGTCGTGTCCTGTTTCCTGCACTTGGGATGCTCGCCGTGGTGGGACTTCTCGTTATGAAAGAGCCTGACATGGACTCCACGATCGTGCTGGCGCTCATTGTTGGCGCAGTGCTCCTCGTCGGTGGCATTCGCATGCGGGACCTCCTGGGGCTGGGCGGAATTGGTCTGGGTCTTGCCGCAATCCTGGCAGTGAGTGCCGACTATCGCCGCGCGCGAGTCTTTTCGTTTCTACATCCGTTCGCACAAGCAACCGGTGACGGATACCAATTGGCGCAGTCGCTGATCGCGTTGGGAAGTGGTGGCCTCACGGGTTTGGGACTTGGCGCGAGTCGACAAAAGTGGCTGTTTTTGCCGAACGCCCACACCGATTTCATCTTCGCAATCATCGGCGAGGAGCTCGGGATCCTCGGCGCCTTTGCCGTCCTCGTGCTCTTCGCTGCATTGGCGGTGTGGGGAACGATGATTGCGATGCGCGCGCCGGACCGATTTGGCATGTTGGTTGCCGCCGGCATCACCACGTGGATTGTGGGCCAAGCACTCATAAACATCGGCGCGGTCATCGGTGTGCTCCCCGTCTCGGGGATTCCGTTGCCGTTTGTTTCGTTTGGTGGATCCTCGTTGCTCTTTACGATGCTGGCCGCGGGCATTCTTGCCAATGTGGCGCGCCAAGGCGGGCGCGAACGGGTTGTCGCACTCGAACCCGAGCCGACCGGTTCGCCGCGACGGTTGCGTTCAGTGAACCACCCGGTGTTCGCCGGTGCTAGAGGAGCAAAACGTTGAGAGAACCGGGAATCCCTGCGGTGGTGATTGCAGGTGGGGGAACCGGGGGCCATGTGTTTCCGGCGCTTGCGCTTGCGCACACCTTGGTGCAGGACGGCATGAGTGTCGACGCCATTCATTTCATTGGTGCGCAGCGTGGTCTCGAAGCGACGGCGGTACCTGCAGCCGGGTTTGCTATCACCTTGCTTCCCGGACGCGGGATTCAGCGGCGCGTGACGGTTGCCAACATCGTTGCGCTGTGGCAATTCGCGATTGCGTGCTTCCGTGCATTGCGATTGATGCGCCTCATGCGGCCGCGGGTGATGGTTGGCGTTGGCGGGTACGCGTCGGCTCCCTGTGTTGTCGCCGCATTTCTGTTGCGTATCCCGATGGTCGTGCACGAACAAAACGCGTCACCGGGTGTGGTCAATCGCGTTGCCGTGCGCCTCGGTGCACGCGCTGCGGTTGCGTGGCCGGGGACACCATTGCGAAAGGCGATCGCTACGGGAAACCCCATTCGACCCGAAATCCAATCCACCGTGCGCGCCCCGCGACACCGGCAAGTCGTGGTTATGGGCGGAAGCCTCGGTGCGCAGCGGGTTAACAGTGCGGCGCTTGCGCTCTATGACCGTTGGCGCACGCGCGACGACCTACAGATCGTGCACCTTTGCGGAGCGCGCAATATCCAGGCGTGCACCGAAGCGCTGGCGGCGGCGCGCTGGTCCAGTGATGCGCTCGACTACCGACTCGTTGCGTTCGAGTCTGACATGGCCAGCTTGTACGCCAACACGACGCTGGTCGTCGGGCGGGCCGGTGCGGTGACCGTGGCCGAGCTCGCAGCGGTAGGTATGCCAGCGATTCTGGTTCCGCTCCCCGGTGCGCCCGGCGATCATCAGGGTGCCAACGCACGGGCGTTTGCCCGCGCGGGGGCGGCGGTGGTGCTCCTCGACGAAGATTGCAACGGCGCGCGTCTGGGTGCGGAGATCGAAATGCTGCTCGACGATGCAGCTCGGCTGGAAACTATGCATCGTGCGGCACTGTCGTTGGCTGTGCCCGATGCGGGTGAGCAGCTCGCGGAGGTTGTTCGAGGGATGATGCGACGTGACCGATAATCGAATCCCTGATCTTTCGCAGCCGCAAGCCGTTCACATCCTGGGCGTGGGCGGTGCTGGCATGAGCGCTATCGCAACAGTGCTGCATCGCTTTGGTCATCGCGTGAGTGGCTCGGATCTCAAGTCCTCGCGCGACCTGGAGCGAGTACACGCACTGGGTGTTGCGACTGCAGTGGGGCACGCAGCGCAAAACATTCCCGAGGACTGCTCGCTCGTTGTGCATTCCACTGCAGTCGGCGCGGACAACGTCGAACTTGGTGCAGCGCGTGCACGCGGCATTCCGGTATACCGGCGTGCGGAGGTGTTGGCGGCGATGACGCGCCTACGCCGCACGATTGCGGTGGCGGGGAGCCACGGGAAAACCACGACGACGTCGATGTTGTCCATTATGTTGCGCCGGGCGGATATGCATCCCAGTTTTCTCATCGGCGGTGAGGTCAACGAAATCGGAACCAATGCGGCGACCGATTCCGGAGAGCTCTTCATCGTCGAAGCCGACGAGAGTGACGGAACCTTTGTCACCCTTGCACGCGCCGGTGCGATCGTGACCAATGTCGAACCCGACCACCTCGACCACTATGGCGGATTCGACGGGCTGGTTGCTGCGTTCGAAGCGTTCGCCGATGGCGTGGACGGACCGTTGTTGTGTTGCGCCGACGACGCCGGCTCGCGTCGTTTGACCACTGGCCGGGCCAACGCACGCACGTATGGCTTTGCCGCGGATGCAGACGTTCGAATCGCGAACTACGTCGGCAGCCGCGCGGGTAGCCACTTTGATCTCGTGGTCGACGGATCCGAGCTGGGGCACATAGAGCTCCCGGTTGCTGGTCGGCACAACGCACAAAACGCTGCCGGCGCTGCTGCGATGGCTATGGCACTCGGCGCGTCATTCCCTGCGATCGCAAGCGCACTCGCCACGTTCGGCGGAGTGGCGCGGCGGTTCCAGATGCGCGGCGAGTTCAACGGCGCAACGTTTATCGACGATTACGCCCACCTGCCTTCCGAGGTTCAGGCCGCGATTATTGCGGCGCGAGAAGGGTCGTGGGGGCGCGTCATCGTGGTGTTTCAACCACACCGCTACACGCGCACGCGTCAGCTCTGGTCCGATTTCGCTGGTGCATTTGTAGGGGCAGATCGGCTGATACTCACGGATGTCTATTCCTCCGGCGAATCGCCGATTCCCGGTGTTACCGGTCGGCTCATCCTGCGGGCGGTGCTGGACGCCAATCCCGAGATGAACGTGATGTATCTGCCGCATCGTGAAGATCTCGTACGCGAGATTCCCAAGCTCTGCCGCAACGGAGACGTGGTGCTCACACTGGGTGCCGGAGATCTCACGACGCTGCCCGATGCGGTGATCCACGGGTGAACCTCGATGCGTATTTTGCGCAGCTCCAAGCGGTACTTCCCGGCCGCGTCGAAGCTCACGTGCCGGCTGCGTCGTTCACTACGTACCGGCTCGGCGGGCCAATTGCTGTACTCGCGCGTGTTGCGTCTGTCGGCGAGCTCACTGCGATCGCAGCCGTAGGGCTCCCGGAGCAGATGCTTGTGATCGGTCGCGGCTCCAATTTGTTGGTTGCCGATCGCGGATTTCTTGGGCTTGTCGTGGTGTTGGATGGTGAGTTCGAGGCGATCCACATCGAAGGGGAACGCGTCGTTGCCGGTGGGGCAGTGCCGCTTCCCGTTTTGGCGCGTCGGGTTGCTGCGGCGGGACTGGGTGGGTTGGAGTTCTACGTCGGTATTCCGGGTTCGGTTGGCGGCGCGGTGCGCATGAATGCCGGTGGGCATGGCGCGACTACTGCCGAAGTCCTCGAAGCTGCGACGGTCATTGATCTCGCGGCGGGAACTGATGCTGCTGCAACACCTCGTGGGGCGGACGCACTCGAGTTCGGATATCGCCACTCAAATCTTGCGGCGAGCGCGGTCGTCACGCAGGCGACGTTTCGAGGGGTGCCCGACGACCCCGACGCAGTCAATGCGCGCCTCGAAGAGATCGTTCGGTGGCGGCGCACGCACCAGCCCGGGGGCGCCAATGCGGGATCGGTGTTTCGTAATCCGCCCGACGACTCCTCGGGGCGCCTGATTGAAGCGGCTGGCGCCAAGGGGTTGCGCGTGGGCGGAGCAGCGGTCTCAGAGAAGCACGCCAATTTCATCCAGGCTGAGGCCGGCGCCACCGCCCAGGACGTCTGCGACTTGGTGCGGGCGGTGCAAGCCCGGGTTCGAGATGCCTTTGGCATCGACCTCGAAACCGAAATCCACTTTGTGGGCTTCGGCGGCGGCGACGATGGAGTGGGAGGTGTGACTGCATGACCACGGTTACCGAGACGCCGGTCTCCAACTCGATCGACCCTCGAGTTCAGGCGCGCCGCAAAGCGGTGTCGCGGCAGCGCATGATGCGCCGTCGCGCCATCATGTTTGCCGTTCTCGGTTTCTTCGTCGTGGTTGCTGCGGCAATCGGTGTGATGTTCACGCCACTCTTTGATGTGGATCGCATTGTTGTGCGCGGTGCAGGGACCACGGATGCGGAGTTGATTACGCGGGCGTCACAACTGCATCTCGGCGATGCACTCGTCATGGTGCAACCGGGTACCGTTTCGCAAAGAGTGGCGCGTGTTCCCTACGTTGCGACGGCGCGCGCAAAGCGCGTGTTCCCTGGTACCGTCGTCATTACGGTGACCGAACGCTCGCCGATTGCGTGGACTGCACTCCCTGAAGGCGGAGCCGCACTGATCGATGCTTCTGGTCGTGTTCTTGAGGTGCGCGCCGAAGCGCCGGCCAACCTCGTACGAATCGATGGATTGACGCAAGTGCCCGCGCCGGGGGCCATCGTCGAACCGCGCGCCTTGCCCGGCGTGATTGCGCAGTTGCCGCCGGGCCTGCGATCGCTTGTTGGTGTGCTTTCTGCACCCGACAACGAGGTCACGTTGCAGTTGATCGACGAAGTTTCGGTCCGCCTCGGCGACTCCGATCACATTGCGGCCAAAGGCGCAGTCGCAGAAGCGGTTTTGAGCCGTTCCAAGGCCGGTACGCGTGTCGTAGATGTCCGGGTCCCCACCTCTCCGGTGACCTCGTAGCGGCATTCGAGTGCGGGTGTGATTGACCGGTCTGCACTGCGACGGTAGGGTCTCGACCCGCAGCAAAGGTTGAGGACTACAACCCTCAATTGCAACTCGAGGGTTATCGATCTTTCGCAAATCCCCGTTTTTGCTGTCACCGGCGTCGAGAATGTCGCCAGATTCCACACAGGCGTGAAGGAGCATCCATGCTGGGCGCACCGCAGAACTATTTGGCCGTAATCAAAGTCGTCGGTATCGGCGGCGGTGGTTGTAACGCGGTCAACCGCATGATCGACGCGGGACTCAAAGGAGTGGAGTTCATCGCGATCAACACCGACGCACAGGCACTGTTGATGAGTGACGCCGACGTCAAGCTCGATGTTGGTCGCCAACTGACGCGCGGGCTTGGCGCGGGTTCCGATCCTGACGTTGGTGCCGCGGCAGCCGAAGAGCACCGTGATGAAATCGAAGAGGTGCTCAAAGGCGCCGACATGGTGTTCATCACTGCCGGCAAAGGTGGTGGCACCGGAACCGGTGGTGCACCGGTCGTTGCGGAGATCGCAAAGAAGCTCGGCGCACTCACAATCGGTGTCGTGACGCGTCCGTTTGGTTTCGAAGGTCGCCGACGTGCCGTTCAGGCCGAGAGCGGAATCCAAAAGCTCAAAGAAAAAGTTGACACGCTGATCATCATTCCGAACGATCGCCTGTTGCAGGTCTCCGACGAAAAAACCTCGATGTTGAACGCGTTCAAGATGGCCGACGAGGTGCTCTTGCAAGGTGTACAGGGCATCACCGACCTCATCACGACCCCGGGGCTCATCAACACCGACTTCGCCGATGTCAAGATGATCATGACGAGTGCCGGTTCCGCGCTCATGGGAATCGGGTACGCCAGCGGCGACGGCCGGGCCGTCACTGCTGCTCGGGCGGCGATCTCCAGTCCGCTGCTTGAGGCGAGCATCGAGGGCGCGCGTGGCATTCTGCTCAACGTGTCGGGTCCATCGGACCTTGGGCTCTTCGAGGTCAACGAAGCGGCCGAGATCATCGCTCAGGCTGCGCATCCAGACGCCAACATCATCTTTGGTGCCGTCATCGACGATGCGCTCGGCGATGAGGTGCGCATCACCGTTATTGCTGCCGGCTTTGATCGCTTCGAGGGAACGCGCAACGTTGCCACGGGTGCACTTTCATCACTTGGCCTGAAGCAGGAAGAAACGAAGCTCGCCACCTCGGAGCAATCTGGCGACGACGACTTCGACGTTCCCGACTTTTTGCGCTAGGCGTCATGATTGGGGGGCAGCGCGGACGCGCCCGTTGGTGGTTCACCGATCGCCAAGGGGGCTCCTCGCTGGCCCCGTTCGCGTCCAACAACCTGGGTGATCACGTCGGCGATGACCCAGAAGCGGTGCACGCGAATCGTGATCGTTTGGCGCGCACCCTTGGTCTCCCCGCTCCGGAACTCTGGGTCTGGTTGCGCCAAGTGCATGGCGCAACGGTGCTGGATCGGACCGGTACGGATCCTCGCTCGTCATCGCTAGACCCGCCGCCCGAAGCAGACGCGGCAGTAACCACACGATCCGGGCTCCCACTCGTGGTGTGCACCGCGGACTGCGCGCCGCTCCTCCTTGTCGGCGACGACGCAATCGGGGTGGTGCACGCCGGTTGGAGGGGGCTCGTCGCCGGGGTGATCGATGAGACGGTCGCATTGCTGCGCAAGTGCGGTGCCGATGCGATACATGCAGTGCTCGGTCCGTGTATTTCGCCGGCGCATTACACCTTTGGCGACGCGCAGCTACGGGAGATCGCGGCGCAATTCGGCGATTCGGTAGTTGGCACCACGGATGACGGCGCGCCCGCGCTGAATCTCCCGGTAGGAGTGCAGCTTGCCTGTGCGAGCGCCGGGGTGGAGTCGTTCTCCGCGACACCAATATGCACCTATGCAAGCGCCGATCATTTCTCGTATCGCCGCGACGGGACAACCGGCCGACAAGCGCTCATTGCGGTACTCACATGATTACGACGCCGGACGCAATGCGCGCGCGCGTTGCCGAGCTTCGCGAACGGATTGCGGCAGCGGCACTCGAAAGCGGACGGGACGCATCGGAAATCACGATCGTTGCTGCGGCAAAAACCGTCGATGCATCGCGTACACGGCTGGCGATCGACGCAGGCATTCGCTGCATCGGCGAAAATCGCGCCCAAGAGCTTCTCGAAAAAGCGCCGCAACTGATGGACTGCGATCCCGAATGGCATTTCATCGGAGCGCTTCAACGCAACAAAGTCCGCGGGTTGGCTCCCTGGGTTGCGCTCTGGCACTCCGTCGATCGCCTTGCGCTCGCCGAAGCGATTGCACAGCGAGCTCCGGGTGCTGCGGTGCTCATCGAGGTGAATACTTCGGGGGAGGCAAGCAAAGCCGGAGTACCGCTGCCGCAAGTCGGCACATTGGTGGACCAGGTTGCTGCGCTGGGGCTTGAGGTACGGGGGCTGATGACTGTGCCGGCGCCCCACCGGGACCCGACGCCGGCGTTCGCCGCATTGCGTCAGGAGGCTGATTACCTCGGGCTGGCCGTGTGTTCAATGGGAATGAGCGATGACTTCGAGTGTGCGATTCGAGAGGGCGCCACCGTGATTCGACTAGGCCGGGTGCTGTTCGGCGATCGCCCTGCGCCACGCGGACCGGCCGTTCCCGATTAGGCTCGCAGCGCATTCGGAGGAATCACATGGCACAAGGCGGCCTTCGCAAACTGTGGGTCTTCCTCGGACTCCAGGACGACGGCGAGTACGACGAATACACGGGCTTCGATGAAGCGCCGGCGACTGACGCGCGCGTTGCCGATGCAGGTGCTCCCGCCGGGTCGATGCTTGGTCCCGCGCGCAGTCCGGCACGCAGTCCTCGCGAGTCCAGTCCAGCAACGGTTCGCGAGGTGCGTCCGGCCGAGGGTCCGTCGGTGCGTACGATCCCCAAGACAGAGCACCCCACGGTGGTTGCGCAGCGGCCGGCGGTGATCCGTACCGTGGTCAACGGAAATGCGCGGGTGCATGTGGTGGAACCCCGTGGCTTTAACGACGCTCAAGAAGTGGGTGATCGACTCAAGAACAACCAGCCCGTGGTCATCAACATGCAAGATGTGGATCGCGATCTGCAGCGGCGCTTGATCGACTTCTCGAGTGGGCTTTGCTACGCATTAGGCGGCTCGATGTCACGCGTGGCGGATCAGGTGTTCATGCTCACTCCGGCAGGAGCGGCGGTCTCCGAAGAGGAAAAGCAGCGTCTCGCCGAGCGTGGCCTCTACCAGGCATAAGCGGCGATCTTCACCATGTCGTTCATGATCGAGATCCTGCGGCTGATTCTTCAGATATATCTGGTGATTCTGTTTGCCCGCGCAATTCTGTCGTGGTTTCCCTCAGCCCCTGGGTCGGCATTGGCTTCGATGCAAAACGTCCTGGCCCGCTTGACTGATCCGTTACTCGAACCGTTGCGCCGGATCGTTCCGCGCACGGGGATGTTTGACCTGTCGTTTCTGGTCTTGGTCATCTTGATCTGGATTGCCTTAGCGGCCCTGAACTTCATCAGTTGAGAAGGCGCGCGGTAGCTCCTTTCGCTGGCTACCATGCGCACCATGGAAATCTCGCCGCGTGAGCTTCGTACTGCCGAAATTCCCGACTCGTTTCGCGGGTACAACCGCGATGTTGTCGATGAATTCCTCGAACGAGCAGCAGCGTCAATTGAGGCGTTACAAGAACGCAATCGACAACTCACCGAGCGCCTCCAAGCTGCGCTTGCTACGGCGGAACACGCAGCGCAGAGCGCACCGGTGATTCCGCCTGCACCCGAAGTATCTGCACCGGAAGTATCTGCAGCGGAAGTAGCTCCACCGGTAGTAGCTGCACCGGAGGTAGCTCCAGCGGAAGTGGCTCCACCGCCGCCGATTGCCATGCCCGAACCGGTGCTCGCAGCTTTCGCGGAACCTCAGACCGCGGTTGGCGTACCGTCGATGGAGGTTGCCCCGGTTTCCGCGGCAAGCGAGTATCCGGACGATCTCATCACGCGAACGTTGTTGATGGCGCAAAAAGCAGCTGACGAAACGATTGCCGAAGCAGACAAGTACTCGTTGCGCACGCGCGAAGAAGCCAACACCGTCGCCGCGCGCACCATTGCTGACGCCAATGCTGAGGCCGAACGCGTCGAGGTCGAGAGTCAAGCTGCACTGCAGCAGGCGCTCTCGAACCTCGAAGCGCGTCGCAGTGCGCTCGAAGAAGGGCTCGATCTGCTCGAGCGATTCGACGCCGAGTATCGAGCCCGACTGCGCGCCACAATTGCATCGGACCTTGAACTTCTCGAGCGTCGTCCGCTTGCAGTTCCGGGCGCCCGGCCGACTGTGGAGCCGTTGACTATCGAAGCGGGCGACGCCGCCAGTTCCCCGACGGCGCTGGACGTCGCCGGCCATGCCGACCCCGAATCTCCTGCGGACAATGTCGAGGCTTCGATGATCCCTGAGGTCGAGATGAGTTCTGAGTCCGCTGGTTCAGCGGAACCCCTTGAGTCTCCTGAGCCCACGGGGCCAATGGGGTCCACAGGGTCCACAGGGTCCACAGGATCCCTTGAGTTCGCGGGGTCCCTTGAGTCCTCTGCATCTACGGGGTCCGAAGATTCTGATCAGGTTGACGGGATGCTCGAGCTGATCGAGACCAATGTGCTCGACGACGATGCGTTCTTCGCCAGCTTGCGTGAGGCCGTCCATGACGACTCCCCGCTGGGCCCCACCGACAACGACGACGGACTTTTCCCCAGGGCGTAATTCCGGAATCCCAGTCTGAGCGTGAGGCCGGACCTATCGTAGGTCGCCAGTCCGTGGTCCTGCGCGTCTAGTCTGCGGCGCCTTTCAGATCGGAGCATCCATGGCGCGACCGGGTAACAAACGAACGGGACGAGGTACGGCGGCGGGCACGTCGCGCAGTTCGAGCCGTACTGGTACCTCTCAGAAGAAGTCCGGAAAGGCAGCAACTTCCAGGTCGGCACGTCCATCCGCGAAATCGAGCGTGAAGAGCTCGGCCAAGCCGGCGAGTAAGCGCACCGGCAAACCCGCCACATCGACCACGCGATCCTCGGCCAAGAAGACAACGGCAAAAAAGCCCGTTGCGAAGAAGTCGACCAAGGCAGTCAAGCCCGCAGCAAAGGCAGCGAAACAGTCGGCGAAGAAGTTGGTGAAGGGCGGAGCATTGAGCGCTGCGGCGAAGAAGCAGGCGGCTGCTCGCGCCGCGGCTGAGAAGGCCAAGGCGGCAAAAGAGCGCGAAGCCGAGCGCAAGCGCGCCGCGGCTGAGAAGGCCAAGGCGGCAAAAGAACGCGAAGCCGAGCGCAAGCGCGCCGCGGTTGAGAAGGCCAAGGCGGCAAAAGAGCGCGAAGCCGAGCGCAAGCGCGCCGCGGTTGAGAAGGCCAAGGCGGCAAAAGAGC
>JBMOIW010000061.1:0-11316 GCA_049317145.1 Acidimicrobiia bacterium | reverse complement strand
GCCCGCCGCGTAGCGCGGGGGTGCGTCGCTGCACACCCGCCAATTGGGTTGTTCGTAACGGATAGCCGTTTACGAGCAACCCAATGCGGTACGCAGTTTCGCAAGATTGGCGCGCATCAGCGAAAAGTAATCGTCACCCGCTTGACGCTCTTCAGCACTCAAGACCTCGAGTGTCGATAGCGGGACGATCTGTACTCCGCTTGCCTCGCGAGCCAACGTCTCGGCGATTCGCGGTGATACTGCTTCTTCTGTAAAGATCGTTGTAATGCTTTCGCGGCGAACGAGCGCGGCGATTTCGGCAACGCGTTTGGCGTCGGGTTCTTGCTCGGGGTCGATACCCGCAATGCCTTCCTGCGTGAAGTTGTACCGCTCCGCGAGCCAACCAAAGGCTTCATGGGCCGTCACAATCGTGCGGCGTGCACATTGCGCTAAGCCGTTACGGAATTCCGCGTCCAACGCAACCAACTCGGCGTCGAGCTGCGCTTGTCGCTCCGCAGTCGCAGTACGGCTCTCGGCGCGCTCGGACGAGATTGCATCCGCAGCCGCACGCGCAATGGTTCGCATCGAAACGGGATCCAGCCACACATGAGGATCTCGTGTTGCTCGTGCACGATCGGCCGGATTAAGAGCATCCACCAGCGTGTTCGAAGGGCCGGTGCGTCGGCGCAGCGCGTCATCGACCGCCGGCTGAAATCCCGTCGACCAGGCGAGCACGAGATCCGCATCCAACACCTGTTCCACCTGCCGCGGGGAGAGCTCGAGATCGTGGGGCTCGGCTCCCGCCGGAGTGAGATTGGCCACGGCAGTGCCAGTGAGCCGTTCGGCCACAAACTGCGCTGGGTACACCGTGGTCAGAACCGGAACCGGGGCCCGGTTGGCCGAGCAGGCTCCAAGTGCGAGCGGCGCTGCGATCAGAACCAAGAGCGCCTTATTGAGAAATGTTCTCATGAAGGGCTACGGTATCGGGGCCATCGACGAAAGGCAAATCATGACCGCCGTACTCGAGGCCGACGATCTCAGCTTCGCCTACCGCGCCGAACCTGTCCTCGAACACGTCTCGTTTCGGGTCGGTGAAGGAGAGTTCGTTGCGCTGGTCGGCCCCAACGGCTCAGGCAAGTCCACACTGTTGCGATTGCTCCTCGGCCTGTTGCCCCTCCAAGCCGGACACGTACGTTGTTTCGGCGAAGACCCCCGTCATCAAAGCGACCCGAGTCGGATCGGATACGTTCCACAACGCTTGCAGTTCGGCCGCGACTTTCCGGCAACCGTGCAAGAAGTTGTGGCAAGCGGGCGTATTGCCCGTCGCCGATGGTGGAGACGACCGCGCCCGGTCGATCACGATGCGGTCGAACACGCGTTGATGTCGGTTGCAATGCTCGACCAACGCTTTGATCGCATGGCGGATCTCTCCGGTGGTCAACAACAGCGAGTCTTAATCGCCAAAGCACTTGCTGCCGACCCGGCGTTGTTGATTCTGGACGAACCCATTGCGGGTGTCGATGCTGCATCCCAAGGACTGTTTCGCGATTCACTCGTCCATCTCCTGCGCGAGCACAACGCCGCGGTCCTGCTGGTCTCCCACGAGCTCGGCGCAGTCGCAAACGATCTCGATCGCGTATTGGTATTGAAGCGCTCGATCGTGTTCGACGGTCCGCCCGCCGACCTTGCGGCAACCGGCGTATCGCTCGGTATTCATCAAGATGATCTTCCGCTCTGGCTCGAGGAGCTCTCGTGATCGTCCTCGCCGCGCTCGGAATGCCGTGGCCGCTCCCGTATCCGTTTGATCGGGAATACATGCAACTCGCGCTCGTTGCCGCAGTGGCACTCGGCATGACCGCACCACTCGTTGGCGCCTTCCTCGTACAAAAGCAACTCGCACTTCTCGGTGACGGCATTGGTCACGTCGCATTAGCGGGAGTGGGAGCGGGCCTGTGGCTCAACATCGCCCCGCTCTGGATTGCCCTCATCGGGGCGGTGTGCGCGGCACTCGCCATTGAATGGCTGCGCACGCGGGGGCGAACACCGAGCGATGTCGCCCTCGCAGTCTTTTTTTACGGCGGGATCGCTGCTGGGGTGGTCTTGGCAAGTCGCGGCGGATCAACCGCAGCACTGATTCCGTACCTCTTTGGTTCGATCCTGACCGTCGCGCCAAGGGATCTGTGGATCGTGCTTGGGATCGCGCTTGGAATTGCCAGCACCATTGCTGTTGCTGGCCGAGCGTTGCTTGCCGTCATTATCGATCCCGAGAGTTCGCGCGTTGCCGGACTTCCCGTTAACGGACTGAATGCGGCGCTCGCGGTCCTGACGGCCACGACGGTGGTTGCTGCGATGCGAATCGTCGGCGTGCTCTTGATTGCCGCACTTATGGTGCTCCCGGTCGCAACCAGCCGGCGCTACGCGCGCTCCTTTAGGCGCACGCTCATCACCGGTGCAGCGATCGGCGGTGGCGCTGCACTTGGCGGGCTCACCCTGGCACGGCTTTTCGGTTTGGCTGCCGGGGGAACAATCGTGTTGCTCGTCACCGCGCTGTTCTTGTTCACATCGATCGTTTCGGCACTGCGCAGCCCGCATCGCGCGTCGCCCCACGAGCACTAGCCGCCGCGTCGCGCCGACACGGAAACGGACCCGCGTCTAGGCGATCGACGATGCGACGGCTGCGGCAACCGCCGGCACGACGCGCGGGTCGAAGGGCGACGTAATGATGTGCGTCGCATCGAGCTCGGCGTCACTGACCATCGCCGCCAGGGCGCGCGACGCAGCAAGTTTCATCTCGTCGGTCACCTTGTGCGCGCGCACGTCGAGCAACCCGCGGAAGAACCCGGGGAATACGAGCACATTGTTGATTTGGTTCGGGTAATCGCTGCGCCCGGTTGCAACCACTGCGACATTGTCCGGCATCAGTTCCGGCATGATTTCGGGAACCGGATTGGCCATGGCGAACACAATGGCGTCGTTCGCCATTTCGGCAACCCATTCGGGCTTGACCAAGTTCGGACCGCTGAGCCCCACGAAGACATCTGCGCCGCGCAAGGCGTCTTCGATGCCACCCTGCAAATTGCTTTCGTTGCCCTCCACTGCGAACCATGTTTTCTCGGGAGTCATTCCCTCGGCGCGCGACGAGTGCAAGATCCCCAAACGGTCGACGCCAACGACATCGCCAACACCCGCGGACAACATCAACTTGGCGCATGCAACACCGGCAGCACCTGCGCCCAGGAACGCAACGCGCAGATCCCGAATGTCTTTCCCGACCACCCGCGCCGCATTGATGAGCGCAGCGAGCGTGACGACTGCAGTTCCGTGTTGGTCGTCGTGAAATACCGGGATGTCGAGTGCGTCTTTCATACGGGCTTCGGCTTCGAAACACACCGGTGCGGCCACGTCTTCGAGATTGATGCCACCAAACGTGGGCGCAATCGCCGTTGCGACATCTACCAAGGCATCCGCAGTCGGCGCATTGACACAGAGTGGGAACGCATCGATACCCGCAAACTCGCGGAACAGCATTGCCTTGCCTTCCATGACCGGCATTGCTCCCGCGGGCCCAATGTCTCCGAGACCGAGCACCGCAGTTCCGTTGGACAAGACGGCAACGGTGTTGTTCTTGATCGTGAGCTCGTATGCACGCTCGGGGTCGTCGGCGATCGCTCGACAAACGCGCGCAACCCCTGGCGTGTATGCCATCGAAAGGTCATCCCGGGTGCGTAGCGGCAACGCGGACTGCACGCGCACCTTGCCGCCCTGGTGAATCGCAAAGACCCGGTCTTCGCTGGACAGGACCTCAATTCCGTCCACCGCGCGAATTGCGACGACAAGCTCGTTTTGGTGCGCAACGTCACGAGCATCGATCGCCAGTTCGAATCCGGCTGCACCCGGGGTGCTCATGCCCGCAGTTGCGTTGATCCCGCGTAGTTCACCGCCCGTGTCGTGCACTGCCGCAGCAACGAGGCCCAAGGTCCCGGGACCTCCGGTCACTGCAGTAGTAAGGACAAGGCGATACCCAGCAGTTGGGTTGAGTTCCACGTCGGGCCTTCCGGTCATAGAGAGCAGTATGACCACGACAACAGCGCCGTGGTTACGGCGAACCAGATTAGCTCAGGAAGAAAAGTACTATTTGCCCGGAATTTCGGACTAAGCCTCAGAGCTCTCGGGCTTCGCTTTGGGCCGAATCGCACCCAGCGTTTCGAGCGCCGCTTTCGACGGGGACGCCGCCGAACGGTTCGCCTGCTGTAACGCAGCGAAGACCTCCTCGCGGTGAACATCAACCTCGCGAGGAGCCCGGATACCAATCCGAACCTGGTCGCCGCGCACTTCAAGAATGGTCACCACAATGTCGTGACCAATCATGATGCTCTGATTAGCTCTCCGGGTGAGCACGAGCATCTGGCGAACCTCCTGATCGATTTCGCATCCGTACTGGAGCTGGCGGTCGCCAGCATACGGTCCAAACCGGCACCGTACTTGGAAATGAGCGTTAGGCCCCGGTGATCGGCGCCCGTACTTCGTAGCCCGAGTCGTGCAAGACGACCTGGGTCGCTGAACCTGAGCGGCGGTTCACCACGATGGGGCCGAGCAGGTTCAGCGTCGAGTCCTTCGCTTCATCACCGATAGTGACAATGCAGTACACCCCTGCGTCTTCGGCGCTGCGCAGGCCCAGCTTTTCCACCGTTGCGTCATCAATATCGATCACGTAGTCGGGATAAAAGAGCCACGGTGCTGCGATCACAAAGGCCAGGTTCGCGTCCTCAAGACACTCGAGCAGGATGAACGGCGAATCGTCGTCCCCCCATGCCTGCATCGCGAATCGTCGTGCGTTCGGGAATCCGGGGATCCCCGCGGCAAACGTGATTTCTGCGTCAATCGCAGTTTCAAGCGTCATAATCGCCTACTTCAGAAAATCGGCCAGCGAAGGCTGGATCACTCGGGCAGTGGCATTGAGCGCCGCTTGGTACGCAACTTCCCGAGTCTTTGCTTCGAGAATTGCCTTTTCCAAGTCGACATCCTCGATCGATGACAAGTCTTTTTGCATCGATGCGATGGACTCATCCGTGTGCGTTTTCAGTGCATCCAGGCGATTAACTCGACCACCGACTTCGGCAAGGCCGGCTTGCAACGTCGCAAGATGCCCGTCGAGTTCGGTGGCAGTGGTACCGATATTGCTTGGGGAAGAGCTGACATTGTCGATCAGGGACTGTAGCGAGTCGAACAGCGAGGTACCCCCGGTCTGGAATACCGCGGTGCCAGAAATGTTGATCGCAACCCGGACCCCCGGCGCAACATTGCGTTCTACGGTCGTAGCATCCCCGACATAGTTCCCGGATGCGTCGTACGCGACACCCGTACCGCCGGTCCCACCGAACAGAGGCTGACCCAGATAGCTCGAGTTGGCCAGCGCGATAACGCTGGACTTGATCTGGCTGAGCTCAGCAGCAATTGCCGCACGATCTTCGGCCGTTGTCGCCCCATTGTTGGCCTGGACGGCCAGTTCTTTGACGCGCGTCATCCGTTCGACGATGGACTGCAACGCGCGATCCGATTCGGCAAGGCGCGCCGCACCGTCGTCGATGTTGCGCTGAAACTGATTTGCCCGACCGATAGACGCGCGCAGACTTACCGCCGCGCCAGCCCCTGCGGGGTCGTCCGAGATGCGCGCGATCGCCTTGCCGCTCGTCAGGCGATCCTGCGACTCCTGCAGCAACCGCATGCTGTTGGACAATTGCAACGCGGTCCGGTCAACCACACTCTGTTGGGTAGTACGTTCAATGGTCATCAATACGCTCCGTTACTGCCCAACCCGATTGATCAGCGTGTCCAACATCTCGTTTACAACGTTCAAGTAACGCGCCGCTGCGGCATACGCGTGCTGATACTGCACCATTGCAATCATTTCTTCGTCCAAGTTGACGCCGGTCACTGCGTTTTGGGCGGCCTCAACTTGGGTGGTCATGACGTCCTGGTTTGCGGATAGGCGCTGGGCGCGCTGTACCGCCGCTCCCAACACCGAAAGCAGTTCGCGATACTGCACGTTGGGACCCGAAGTGCTTTCTGCGAGTGCGGCGATGTCGAGGGCCACACCGCCGTCGGCTGCTCCTGCGGTTGCCCGCCCGACCGCAATACGGCTGGAATCGGCGGCGATGTCAGTGTGCACCGCAAGATCCAATGCGCCAGTCCCCGTAAAAAATGGCAATCCACCGATCCGCTCACTGTTCACCGCAACGTTCGACAGCAGTAGCGAACGTCCGGGCTGTTCGACTCCGGCAGCAAACGCGCTACCGATTTCCAGCGCGGAATCAACGTCATCAGCGCGCAGCGAAAGCTGTAATGCGGCGCCGTTTCCTCCGCTGACTCGCACACTCACGCCCGCCGGGAGCGCCGCCGCAATACTTGCCTCAAGTGCCGCCGCACCGCCCGCTCCCGACCAATCGGCTCCGGCGACAGAGACATCGCTCCATGCGCCGCCATCGAGACGAACGCGGAACGAAAGGTTGGCGGTTCCGGATTGATCTTGCGCTCCAGTGGCAACCGTGCCCGTGAGCGTGGTTGCGGTGAAGAAACGTGCATTACCTTCGTTGCCGGCGATGTCCGAAGTCTCGAACCGATCAGCAGGGTCCACTGCGGAAACACGAATGCGTAGCGGCGCACCATTTCCGCCGGTGACGCGCACCGAAAAACTTCCTGCAACACTCGGCTCGGCGTTGAGAGCACTGAGCAATGCCGTCCGCAGGCTCGCGGCCCCATTGGATCCCGACCAGTCTGCTCCAGGAACTGAAATTGTCACTGGCGTTGCGCCGTTGAGCGAAAGCCCGAATTGCAAAGACCCCGCAGCGCTCTGATCCTGATCTGCGGGCGCCAGGGCTCCGGAATACACACCCATCGTCTCGTTCACTGCGTCCCGGATTCCCGTTGCCAAGTTGTCGAGCGACGCGCGAAATGTCGGCACGACATCGTTGATGGTGGACAAAAGGGCTGCGACTCGTCCGCCGTTGAACTGCAAGTTCGAAGTCGCATTGTCGGCCAAACGGACGTCAACCTCATCGGGGGCGACGTTTAAGGTCAGCTCGTTAACCTGCGAGCCAAGGAGTAACGCGCCACCCGGCACGAAGAGCTGCACGAGGCCGTTCGAGTCGGTTCGCACGGTGAGATCGACATAGTCGGAGAGTTTCTTCACCAAGACGTCGCGTTGGTCCTGCAGATCGCTCGGCGCCTGGCCACGTACCGACGCGGCTGCAATGGTGTTGTTGAGATTCGAAATGTCGTGCAGGAGATTGTTGACCGTGCTCGCAACCTCAGAAAGGCGGGCGATCGAGTCTTCCCGCATGGTGTTCATGTCACTCGCTGCTCGCTGCAGCGTATCGACCATCGTGCGCGACTGTGCCAAGAGCTGGCCGCGTGCGCCGCGATCCGTCGGATTGTTCGCAATCGCATCCCACGATGACCAGAGATCCGTGAGCTGCTGCTGGAGCCCGTTAGTCCCCGGCTCGGGGAAGAGCGCTTCGAGCTGCTGCATCGTGCGCAGAGATTCTTGTGCAGATCCACTCGCGGCGCGTTCGGTATAGACGCGATTGGTGAGGAACACATCATTAAGCCGCTGCACGCTGACGTCTTTGACGCCATATCCGCCGGCGGTCCAACGCGCAAACATCGCCGGGATCGTGGGACCGCCGTCCGCAGTAGTGACGACGGTTTGACGCGAATAGCCCTCAGTCCGCGCGTTCGCGATGTTATGACCCGTGGTCTCGAGACCCTTTTGCGCCGCGTACAACGACGAAAGGGCGATGCGCAGGCTGCCGAAGTCCGACACCTACATCGCCTCATTGATCAGCCGCGCCCGGCTGTTTCGATCCTCCGTGATCCCTTGGGCTGAATACGTTTCGGGGTCGTCTTCCTCGCCGAGCGAGATCAACGTGTTGCGAGCGGCTTCCCGTCCTCGCGACAACAGATCTCGGTTGCTCTGCGCGGTAGCGTCGATCTCTTGGGCGAGTCCGAGGATTGCTTTGCGGTGCTCCTCGAATATGCGACCCCAGGGACCAACCCCCAGTTGCGTGAGCTGCTTGAGGGTGGGCGCATCCTTGAAACCCAATTCCTCGGCAGCGTGTTGAATCTCGACCGCTCGGTCGAGCTCTACTCGCTTTATTTCCGCGAGCACGGTTTCCACTTCACGAGTGGCATGAGCCAACCAGCGCGCGCTCCCAGATTTGAGCACGAGCTGTTCCTCCTCGAGCTTGAACAACAGCAATTCGAGGAGCTGGCGCTGACGCCACAAGATGTTGGAGACCTCTGCGAGACCCATGACGAAAGGTTCATCGGCCCAAACCAGGCCGGGGATAAGCAAATCCCCCACCATTTTCCGGGAGTACAGTCCCCGGCCGCTCCGAGCTAGCCCAACAGGCCCAATGCAACCGCTCGGCTGATCGCCTCATTGCGGTTCTTGGCCCCGAGTTTCGTGTAAACGTGGGCCAAATGTGTCTTTACGGTCGCCAACGTGACGAACAACGCGTCGGCTAACTCCCGATTCGATCGGCCCTCGGCCAGCAGGGCAAGCACTTCGCGCTCACGGCGCGTCAGCACGAGCTCGTCGTCGTCCGCAACCTCGGGAATACTGACGGAGCCGACCAGTGTCGACAACAACGCCGGTGCGATCACCCGCTCGCCTTTGCGTACTCGCTCGATGGATAGCGCCAGCTCTTCGGGTTGCACCGATCGCACAACCAAACCATTGATATCCAAGGCCATCAGCGCGGCGAGTTCTTCTCGATGCGTGCGAGGCAACAACGCCAGCACCATGGGCGAACCCGAGAGCGCACGAACTCGTTGCATGACTTCGGCCGGGGACGCATCACTGAGCTGACCGACAACAACAAGTTCGGCGCCATGAGCGCTACACAGCCCGGGAATGTCCCGCGCCACATGGGTTTGCGCAACGACATCGATACCTAATGGTTCGAGCACAGCAGTAACACCCAGTCGCAGTAGCGCAACATCATCAGCAACAATGGCCCGGCACTGGGCCTCACCTCGTTCGATCACGCTGGTCCTCACAGTATTTGGGCCGCTGGCACGGGGCATCTTGCGAAATGTCATCGGTGAAAGTCAACCCTAAGGTTGAGGGAAATTTTCGGGAATCATCCCTAGGGTTGATCAAGGGACGAAGGTCCCGGCGCCGAATCAAGGACCCGTGCCGAAAACAACGCAACGCCTCATCCAAGACCAGGACGCCCGTACTACCGAGGAAGAGCTGGTCCGTGACCACCTCCCGCTCGTGCACTACGCCGTCTCCGAAATCTCACACCGCATTCCCGGCCATGTCAGCCGTGCTGACTTGGTGTCGGCGGCAATGCTCGGGCTCGCCCAAGCAGCTCGAACATTCGACCCACAACGGGGAATTGCGTTCGACCGCTTCGCCTCGACCCGAATCCGGGGCGCGCTGCTCGACGAGCTCCGCGGTCGCGACTGGGCCAGCCGGTCCGTGCGCTCGAAGGCCCGTGGGCTTCAAGCGACTACCGAGGACCTGACCTCCAAACTGGGTCGGGCGCCCTCATCGGATGAAATTGCCAATGCAATGCAGCTTGATGTCGAAGTGGTCCACAAGCTGGTCGATGATGTGCACCGCGCCACGGTATTGAATTACGAGTCGCTCGTACTCGAGGGCAGCGCCGAATCGTTCTTGGTCGCCGAAGGCGAGTCTCCAGAAGACGCGATTCTTGCCCGGGAGCGCCGTGCGTACCTCACGGATGCCGTTTCCGCACTCCCCGAACGGTTACAGCGAGTTGTCGTTGGCTACTTCTTTGAAGAGCGATCGATGCAAGAACTCGCTGACGAACTTGGAGTAAGTGAAAGTCGCATTTCGCAGCTCCGGTCCGAAGCGCTCGCGCTCCTCAAAGACGGTATGAACTCACAGCTCGAACCCGAGCAGGTCACCCAAGAGGCACGACCAAATGGTCGAATAGCCCGGCGGAAAGCGGCGTATTACGCAGCGATTGCTGCTGCATCAGACGCCAAGACCCGCCTCTCGGCGCAAGCCGCGTACACCCCCCAGCCGCAGGCGGTTGGTGATCACGGCACGATGTAATCGAGGGTACGCGACGGGCGATTATCGGAACATGCCGTTCCGAAATGTTCAGGGAAGTCTCGGGGCCGGCACTGATTGCCGGCCCCGAGCCATTCTCGGATTTTTTTGCGGAATTCCTTCAGGGGTGCACGCACTCGTCGATGGACACTTTTGTGAGTCGCTTTGGCGGATCACATCGTCCACGGATGGACGTCTGAAATCACTCAAGGAGGAGTTACCGTGCGAATCAACAATAACGTGGTCGCGTTCAACGCGTTCCGCAATGTCACCACAACCGAAACGGCACTCGGCAAGAGCCTCGAGAAGCTGTCTTCGGGTTTCCGTATCAACCGCGCTGCTGACGATGCCGCGGGCTTGGTCATCAGCCAAAAGCTCCGCTACACCGTCTCCGGAATGAAAGTCGCCACCCGTAATGCCCAAGATGGCGTTTCGGTGGTGCAAACCGCAGAAGGTGCACTCGCCGAAGTGCACAACATACTTCAGCGAATGCGCGATCTTGCCGTGCAATCCTTGAACAGCGCTGCGAATGATGAGACCGCGGTCAGTGCGGCCCAAGCCGAAGTGGATGCTCTTGTTTCTGAGATTCAACGCATCAACGACACCACGAGTTTTGGCGGCACCAAACTGCTGGACGGAAGCTATTCGGAGAAGCTGTTTCAGGTCGGGGACACGGCTGGCGCAGTAATCACCGTCAGCGTCTCGACACTCACTTCGGCAACGTTTGCTTCGCTGACCGTCAACGGAACGTCAAGCATGGCAACAATCGACACTGCTATTGCCAATGTCTCGGCTATCCGAGGCAAGCTCGGTGCGTTGCAGAACCGGTTTGAGTCGACGATTGCGAACCTGACGACTACAACCGAGAACCTTTCGGCATCCGAATCTCGGATTCGGGACACTGACATGGCTCAAGAGATGGTGAACTTCACCCGTCACCAAGTGCTCTTGCAGGCAGGCACCGCGATGCTTGCGCAGGCCAACCAGATCCCGCAGGCCACCCTGCGACTGTTGCAGTAGTCCCGCCGGGGGAGCCCGGGGCACCCCGGGCTCCCCGCCAAGGTTTCCGACTGAGTAACCACGACCGGCCTACCTCCACTATGCCCGGTTACCCAGTTGGCACGACCTCGGGGTCAACCCATTGACCTCAGGGAGATCCAAGGACGGATCTCACAGCACGCCAAGGAGGAATAGCCGTGCGTATTAACAACAATGTGGTCGCGTTCAACGCGTACCGCAACGTCACCACA
>JBMOIW010000060.1:0-11365 GCA_049317145.1 Acidimicrobiia bacterium | reverse complement strand
GTCGTCGGTTTCGAGGTCGTCGGTTTCGAGGTCGTCTTCATCGAGATCTCCGTCGAGATCCTCATCGAGGTCGTCATCAAGTTCGTCGTCGAAATCGTCGCTCATATAGTCCTATCCGGGCCCAGCGGGCGCGGAGTATAACCCCACGCTTGACGAAACACGCGGCACGACGAGTGAATTCCCGAACCGGATCCGCGAGACCCCAGGACTCCTCGATCGGGCTGGGTGGCCCAGCGGCCGGGCCGAAGGGTTATTGCAGCATTGGCGGAGCCTGGGGCCTGGCGCGGGTCTGCTCATGAAGAGCGACGGCCCGCTAGTCAGCCCGATCGACCCCACCCCTGTCAAGTGGAATGCCGAGATCAGCGCAAAGGATTGAGTCCCAGTTCCATGTCAGTGGCCCCAGGGCTATGTCAGAGTACCCAGGACCAGGCCCCAGTTCGGGAGTTTGCGGGTGATTCGGCTCAGGATTCTTTTTGGATGATCCGCACCCGGCGGGCCTCAGCCGACCGTTCTGCCTCGAGGCGCTCGAGCTCGTAAATGTTGTGGTCGGTGTAGATCATGGCCTCGGCTAGCGCTCGATGACCGGCCACGTCAGCAATGGCGCGGTGCATGTCCTGGGCAACCTTGCGATACGCGGGGTGGCCTTGTGGGGTGCTGCGCAATTCGATGAGGTGCATGGCTTCGCGGGCATTCATTTGCATCACGAAGCGCAGGCGGTACGCCAGCGCAACGACATAGGACGCCTGGTGTGGGAACCATTCGACAAGCGCGTCGTAACAGTTCGCCGAGATGCCCATCGCTTCTTCGAACGCACCGTGAACCCCAGCTTCGATAACGGCTTCGGGAAGGTCGTAGCCATGGGTCGGAGTGAGTTGCTGCCATTCGATGGTGAGCATGCGATGGCGTTGCAGGTCGCGGAACGCGCCGTAGTCGGCAAGCACGTCGAAGCGATAGTCGGTCCGTTCGAACGCGCGACCCGGCTTGTGGCGTCGGTTCTTGCGATCGCCGATGTACGCCCGCAGAATCGCCAGTTTCTCCTCGGTTGACATCTTGCGGACACGATCAAAAATCTGATACTCCGGCAAGCTCGTCTGCGAGTAACAAATTGCGGCAACGACTTTGTCTTCGCCGTCGGGATCAAAGTCGGTCAGCGTGACCAGCGGCGCTTCCTCGGCACCCATGTCGGCAAATGCTTCCGCGACTACCGCCGAGGTGGCTTCGCGCGTGTCTTCGAAGTACTCGCTCCATGCCACGCCCCGATCTTGACGATCCACGCGCGTTAAGAACGACGGAATGACTTTGCGCAACTCTTCGAGCATCAACCCGGCGTACTCGCGGGCTTCGGGAAGCGGGTGCGCACGCATACGCATGAGCAGCGATTCGAATGATTGACCCGGACCGTAAATGCCAACGTTTGAGAGCGTCGATGCCGGCAGGATCCCGCGAACCGCGTCGCAGGCTTTGGCTTTGATGGTCTGTTTGTAAACAAAGTCTGAGTCGCTCGGGTCCTTCGGATAACGCTCACGCGCCCAATCCGTAAGCGCTGGCAACAACGAACCGTAAATATCGAACAAGCGATCCGAGTCGGCGACGTAGCGCGCACCATACGGTGAGTCGACGAGATCGGACGGTCGGTAATACCGGTAGCGGCCCCCAAGGCGTGTGTCGTACGGGATGTAGCGCGTCGACTGTTCGAGGTACGCCATAAGGCGTCCCCACTCGAGCACTTTGGTTAACAAGTTGGAAGCTTGCTCACAGGCCAAATGCACGCCACCGAGTTGGGCGACGGAATCGTCGCCGTACTCGAGGAACACACGGTCGTAGAGCTGTTCGGCTCGCTTGAGTCCGATGCTCGCATCAAACGTCATGTCGCCCGAGATGTCGAGTTCTTCAACGAACTCGTCGAGGAACAAGCGCTTGAGGCTCTTGTCGGAGCGGGAATAGCGCGCAAACAACGCACCTTTCACCACCTCGGGCAGGTTTGCGAGCGCAAACACAGGACCATCGAGGTTCGTGAAATACGGCCGCAGGATTGCGGATTCTTCTTCGGTGAATTGCTCGGCAACGTAGAGCATGGACCTAGGAGCCTACCGGGCGCCTCGAGCGCAAGCGTGCCAGTGGAGTGTGGACTACACGTATAGTCGCCAGCTGTCGGATTCGAGCTCAATTTGGACCTGTTGCTCGGGTGCTGCCGGTGCTCCGTCGATCACGACGGTTCGTGGTCGTACCCAAGCCACCTGCAGTGTTCTCCCTCGGCCGGTTCGAATCGCCGGATGCGGAAGGTGTTCGCCTTGGATGATGCGACGACGAAATTCGCGGCGGGTGTTGATCGGGAGTGCAAATACTGCGACGTCGAGTGCACCATCACCGGGGTGCGCGCGTGGGAGCACCGGAATGCCGCGCACGAATTCCCCGTTGGCAACGACGATGCTCATTGCGCGCCCGGTGAAAAACGGCCGACCGTCGACGGTCACCGTCACCGGAACACGGCGATGCCAGGGACGCACGGTGGCGGGATCTGCGCCGAGGACGACTGCATTGACCCCGATCCGATCGTGGTTGACCCGAAGTCGATCCATCGGGACCAGCGTGGCACCCGGAGGTGTAGTACCCGGCGCGCGTCCAACTGCTCGCCCAAGATCAGTGGTCGCACTCGGGGTCCATGCGATTCGGACGCCCGGGGGCAGATTGGCCAACGCGGCGCTGAGATCGGCGTCAGAGCCGTGGAGCTCCAGATCGGGCGCTTCCGAGGTTGGCTCGCCCCAGGGCTCACCGTGCCGGAGCATCTTGCATCGTTGATTGCCGGAGTTCGGGCATACTCGACGCAGCAATCACGCCGCGAAAGCATGCGTCTGCGGCTTGTCGCGCGGTTTTGGCGACATCGGGATCGGGTGCGGCGTCGCCGATTTGTCGCAGCAGGTCGATGAGCTGGCGGATCTGACGAACAAAGTCGCCTCCGGTGAGCTCATCGTCTAAGAGCTCGCTCAGGGACTCGCCGCGCACCCAGTCGTGGGCGTACGCAACGAATCCCGCATCGGGCGCACGCGTTGCTTCGATCCCGGCGTCATGTTCGTTGGCGCTGAGGTCGCGCCAAATTGTTTCGAGTTCGCGACACCGTTTCGCCAAGCGTTTGCTCGGCCAATGGCCGGGTACCCCTGATGCATCGCGGCCTCGGGCCTCAAAGGTAAGACATGATGCGAGCGCGGCGAATTCAGCGGTTCCGAGGTCATTGAACAGACCACATTGCAACGCTTCGGCGATGAGCAGATCGCACTCCGAATAAATGCGGCTGAGTAGCTCGCCACCATCGGTGAGATGCCAACCATCGACGTAACCCCATGCTTCGAGGACGCGACGCACGCGGTCGAAGGTTCGGGCCAAGCTTTCGCTACGACCGGTGACACGCCGTTCGAGACGGGCGATCTCGCGCTCTAGCTGTTCAATTTTCGCAGCAGTGCGCAGATCCTCTTCGATCGTTACCGCAAGATGCAGTGGGTGCGCTTCGAGCTGGGTTTCGAGTCGTACCTCGCGCGAGATTTGCTGATCACGAGCGCGGTCTACTCGTGCTTTTCGTAAGCGATCGACGACAGTACGGCGGAAGGTTGGATTCTTCGGTGCGAACGGTGTTGGAAGGTCAATGCGGCCGACTGCGCGCACCGGACCGTCAAAATCAGCGGCGTCGACGCGCACGAGATCGCGTCCGGCGGTCAGCGCCAACAAACGCGTTCCAGCACGACTCTGTTCTTGTTTCAGAATCACCATCCGCCCACCCCGACGCCCCGAAATCACGATTTCGCCCGGGAGGAGCGATTGCAGTGCGCGCTCTTGTGCCACACCAGATCGTGCTGCTTGCTGTTCCCGATCCAGCGCTTTGGTCAGCGCCCGATAGTCAGCGAGTTCGGACGCGTCAGCGATAAGGAGCGATTGCTGTTCGGCCAACAATCGCTGTTTGTCCTCGAGTTGGCGTTCGAGCGCAACCACGGCGCGGTCGGCCTGGTACTGCGCGAACGACAGGTTCAAGAGATGATGGGCTTGCGGCGCGTCGTAGCGCCGAATGAGATTCGTTGCCATGTTGTACGTCGGACGGAAACTGGACGTCAGCGCATAGGTTCGCTTTGATGCCAACCCGGCGACTTGATCGAAGGGAACGAACGGACTCCATTCGACGATGACGTACCCGATGTCATCAATCCCCCGGCGTCCGGCGCGTCCGGCCAACTGGGTGTATTCGCCGGGGGTGAGGAATTCGTGGCGCTCTCCGGTGAATTTCGAGAGCTTTTCGATTACGACAGAACGCGCGGGCATGTTGATGCCGAGTGACAGCGTCTCGGTCGCGAACACCATCTTGATTAGGCCTGCGGCGAACGCCTCTTCTACTGCTTCTTTCATCGGCGGGACGAGTCCGGCGTGGTGAGCAGCGAATCCGGACTCGAGGCCAGCGATCCACGCACTCCAGCCGAGCGCGTCGCAATCGTCATCCGAGAGTGACGCAGTATGCGCTTCGGCGATCATTCGGATCTTGTGGCGTTCTTCGTGCGTTGTAAGCCGTAGGCCCGCTTGCACGCAATGCGCAACGGCTTGATCGCATCCGGCGCGGCTGAAGATGAACATCACGCCGGGCAGCATGCGCTCGTCGGTGAGATACTCGACCATCTCGGCGCGCCCCGGCGTGTACAGCTTGGATCGTCCGCGCGGGCCGCCACGACGAACTCCTCGACCATCGAGACGCGACGCTTCGGGATTGGGCCGCGGTTCGCCCACGTCGCTCATGAACGTCGGCATCACGTGGACTCGGTCATTGCCTCGGTCACCGATGGCATAGAGGTGTGTGAGCTCTACGGGGCGACGCTCTTCGATGATGACCGCGGTTGCGCCGCGTACGGTTTGGATCCAGTCGGCGAACTCCTCCGCGTTGGAAACCGTTGCCGACAAACACACGAGGTCAACCTCGGGAGCAAGGTGGATGATGACCTCCTCCCAGACCGCGCCTCGATAGGGATTTTGGAGGTAGTGCACTTCGTCGAGCACGACGTAGCGCAGATCGTCGAGCGTTGCAGAACGTTCGTAGATCATGTTGCGCAGCACTTCGGTAGTCATGACCACGATGGGTGCTTCACCATTGATTGCGTTGTCGCCGGTGAGCAGCCCGACGCGCTCGGCACCATAGGCGCGCACAAAGTCATTGTATTTTTGGTTGGAGAGCGCCTTCAGTGGAGTTGTGTAAAACGCTTTGCGGCCTTCGGCCAGGGCTCGCTCGAGCGCGTACTCGGCCACCAGGGTCTTGCCGGATCCCGTGGGCGCAGCGACCAGTACCGAGCGTCCCGCGTCGAGGGCGTCGAGGGCCTCACGTTGAAACGCGTCGAGGGGAAACCCTCGGGCGGTTTCGAAGCGAGCGCGAGTGGCGTTCACTGGCCGGTGCTCGACGATATGGGTGGTAACGAAGCCGGTGGTTGTCCCGCGGAAGGACTGGTGGGCGGAATCGGTGTGGTCGGCACAATAGGGACGCTCGGCGCGCGTTCAATGCGAATACCACCGGGCCAGGCCAAGGCACCTGCTGCGCCAAGGAGGAGGGCAAGCGCCAAACTCAACACGATCCCCAGCATGGCGCTCCCCTGGGAGAAGCGCCGCATGAGGAACAACAATTCCCCCAAAACGCTGAGGCCTACCACGATGGCTGCAATCCAAATGCCAGCAGGAAGCGCCCATGACCAGCCGGCGAGCGCCTGCAGGAGCGCACCGGCGGAGATGGCGATCGCAACTATGACCGCCACGACAGTCCAGTACCCGAGTCGACCCGCTACTCGGCGATCGGGGGTGCGCGTGATGAGCACACCTGCGATGAATACGGCGAGGGATCCTGCGAGCACTGTGGCAATGCGCGGCTGATTCGATGCGGCTCCTCCAGGGCGAATCAACCAGAGTGCGAGCGCAGTAACACCGGCAACGCCAAAAACGACGCCGACGGTTGCGAGGGCACCGCGCAGGTCGCGGCGCTTGGCGGAAGGACGAGCAACGCGGCGTCGAGGACTCATCGCTTCATGATCCTTCCGATGACGATGGTGCTTTCAAAAAAAAGATACATCGGAGCTGCCATAAACAAGAGCGAATACGGATCTTGGCTGGGAGTGATGACTGCGGCGAAGACTGCAATTAACACGATTGCTAGGCGTCGGCCTTTTCGGAGTTGCGCAGTGGATACCACGCGAGCGATGAGGAGGAACATCAACACAATCGGGAATTCGAACGACAGTCCGAACGCCAAGAAAATCAGTACGACGAAGTTGACGTAATTTTTGGCCGTGTTGAGCTGTTGGATCTCGCCACCCCCGGCGCCGTACAGGAATTTCAGCGCGGGCTCGAGGGTGAACCAGCCCACTGCAGCCCCGGCCGTAAAGAGGACGACGGAGGACAGGAGAAATGGAATCGAGTAGCGCTTTTCCTTTGGATTGAGTCCCGGGGTAATGAATCGCCAGAGCTCCCACAAAATGACGGGCATCGCGATGATGATGCCGCCATAGGTTGCGACCGTGAGGCGCAACAAGAACTGGTCGGCGACTCCAGTTGCGATGAGTTTGGTGGTGGGATCGATGGCGCGGTACGGCGTGGAAATAAACCGCAGTAAGTCGCCGAAGAACACGTACACGATGACGGCCCCGGCCGCGACCGCAACGAGGCAGACCGTCAATCGACGCCGCAACTCGGTGAGGTGCGCAACCAATGACATGCGCGTACTGGTTTCGGTGGTCAAGGTGCGTTCTCCGGGCCCGGCGTTGCCTCGCCGTTGAACTCCGGTGGCGGAGCGTCGTGTGAATCGTCAGGTTCTTCGGCCGGCTCTGGGGCAGGTTCCGGTACGTTCGTAGGATCGCCATATTGGGGAGCACGCGCTTGTTCGGAATGTGTGCCTTCGATGTCGAGCGCGTCAGAGATTTCGGATTTGACCCGATGCTCAATGTTGCGCAGTTCCCGGAGCGCTTTGCCGAGCTGACGGCCGATTTCGGGTAGGCGCGTCGGACCGAAGACCAAAAGGGCCAAAACCAAAATCACAAGGATTTCGGGGCCACCGATGCTCACAAGCGCTCCTGCATTCCCGAGATGCTAACGCTCGGCCAGATCTATTCGAGGTGCTTTACCCTCGGGAATCGCCCAACGAGTCGCGGCGGCGGGCCGAGCGGTCAGCTGCATCGTCGATGCGGGCGAGGGCGGGCCGCAGCGCGTCCCGGAACTCGTTGAAGCGATCGATTTCGGGCGTTGAGGACTCGATCCTGCGGGCAAGTGCGATCGTTACGCCGAGCACAACGATGAGGCCCACCGCCAGGGCAAGAACGAAGAACATGGCGCTTGAGCCTAGCTGTGGGTCGATCGACGGACCATTTCGACCACGTCGTCAAACCATTCTTCGTCTTGTAACAGCAGATGAAAGTCAAGGAGGTCGTCCGGTGTGAGGGTTGGACCGGAGCGCATCTCGCTCAGCTCAGCGGGTCGACGCCACACTTGCAGGCGGACGCCTGAGGAGACCAGCAAGTCAACAATGCGCTGGCTCGCCTCCTTTGCGACCGCCCGATCGCATTCGGGGCAGGTAAAGCAGTATGAACCCTGGTCATCGTCCGAGCAGACGCGGACCACAAGTTGGCCCGCCTTAAGTTGGACATCTCCGCAGGTTGGGCAGTTTGCTCGAATCGTTGTCACGTGGGCCTCCCTACTCCCGTTGTGATCCCATCGGCAGGCCGAGGGGCGGGCTTTACCTGTTTTGGCGGGATCGGCCCACAACGTCGAATGACGAGGGTGCGAGCTGCACATCGAAGCCCAATGATTCGAATGGATCGCATTTAGAATTCGGCATCGCTCCAATCACCTTTGCCCATCGTGGGGCCCGCCTCGAGGCCCGAGAGAATTCCCTGTCGGCATTCGCCCGGGCATTGGAGTTCGGCGCGTCCGGGCTGGAAAGTGATGTGCGACTGTCCGCCGATGGCACCCCCGTCTTGGCCCATGACGCAACGTTTCGTCGGGGCTTGCGGCGATACCGCGTCGATCAGCTGACACCAGCCGAACTCGCCGACCTCGAAGTACCCACCGTTGCCGCACTGTTCGATACCTGTGGCTCCGCATTCGATCTGTCGCTTGATCTCAAAGTTCCGCAGGCTGCACGGGCCACGCTCGATGTGGTGCGCGCCGTGGGGGCGATTGATCGTCTGTGGTGTTGTTCGCCGGATATGCGCGTGCTGTTTGCATTGCGCGAAAGCGATCCGGATGTGCACCTCGTGCATTCCTCCCGCAAACGGGAGCTCGCCGCGCCGATCGAACGGCATGCGGCCCGCCTCGCCGAAGCCGGTATCGCGGTGATGAACATGCATCACACCGATTGGACGGCGGGCATCGTGAGTTTGTTTCACCGGTTTTCCGTGCGCGCGTTTGCGTGGGACGTTCAAGAGGTCCGCAACATCCGAGAAATGGTCCGCATCGGAATTGACGGTCTGTATTGCGATCGGCCCGATCGGTTGGTTTCGGCGGTGGCGGAGTTCGCCGAGGCCGGGACCGATACCCCGATCTAGGCTGCCCGTTATGACGCAGACCCCGGAAGTTCACCCCAATGTTGCTCGCGTGCAAGCTGCGGGCGCTGCGCTCGGTCTCACGGTCGAGCCGCGGCACTTTCCCGAGTCCACCAAGACGGCCGTGGACGCCGCGAACGCAATTGGTGTCGAGCTCGGTCAGATCGTCAAGAGCTTGATCTTCGGCGTGGATGGCGACGTCGTGTTGGCGTACGTGAGCGGCAGTAATCAACTCGACGAACAGAAGCTTGCTGTGGCAGCCGGCGGGACCGAGTGTGCGCGGGTCGATGCTGATGTTGTGCGCGAAGTGACCGGGTATCCAATCGGTGGCGTACCTCCGTTTGGGCATGCCACTGCCCTGCGCGTCTTCATTGACCCCGACTTGTTGCAGTGGCCCGAGGTATGGGCCGCGGCAGGCACGTGGAACGATGTTTTTGGTATCGAACCGCACCAGTTGGTCGAAGCAAGCGGCGGCGTCGTCATCGACCTCAAGCGTGGCTGAGTAGTCGAAATGTTGGTTGCATGCTCGGTGTAGTGATCGATTGCGAAGATCCTGCTCGGCTCGCCGGGTTTTGGAGCAGCTTGGTCGGTGGAGAGATCGATGCTCGCTCGGCCTCCGCTGATTGGGTGGCGCTTGTGGACGTGGCGGGACTCGGATATCTCGGGTTTCAGCGGGTACTGGAGCCCAAAAGCGTGAAGAACCGGCTTCACCTCGACCACATCGTCGACAAACTCGATGCTGCGGTCGAGCATGCGGTCGAGTTGGGGGCGTCAACCATAGGCCCTGAATGTGAAGAACCGACGAACCGCTTCCAAGTTATGCACGACCCTGAGGGCAATGAGTTCTGTCTCGTGCAGCTCCTGCGCTGAAGGACGCGGAGACGCAAGAGGGGCAAGGGTGACCGAGTGCTCAACGTTGGTGGGTTTGTGATTCCTGGTACGGCATCGCCTCCGTCCTGTGCGGATAGCCGCGGTTAGTGCTGCGACGGCCGCAGATCGGCAACGATGATTCGCGACATGTTCATCATCGCGTCAAACGCATAGTCACTGTCGTAACCGTCGAGACCTTGGAGTGCGCGCGCAAGCGCTTTGGGAACAATCTGCCAGCAGACACCCCACGGGTCTTTGCACCATCCGCATCGACCGTCGCTGCCGCCATTGGCTGTGAGTGCATTCCAGTAATGATCGACATCTTCTTGCGTCTCGCACGAGATCATGAAGCTGATTGCCTCGGTATGCGGAAATTGTGGACCACCATTCAATGCCGCGAACGGTTGTCCGAAGACCGTGAACTCCACGTAGCGCACCGCGACGTCCGGCGTCTGCGGATCCGGTCGGTAGGTATGGATCTCCCCTATGCGCGAGTCCGGGAAGAGCTCGACATAGAACTCGGCCGCTTCAAGCGCTTGATGGTCGAACCACAAGAAGGTTGTCATTCCGGTTGCGGACATGCCGAGGATGCTAGCGATCGTTGAAATTCACATTGGATTTCACAGCCATCTCTTCGGTACAGCTGCATTGCCAGCCCGCTTCGTAAACCAAGAGCTTTCGGACCGGTAGTCTTGGTCGATGCCACCCGAAAAGGTGAAAGGTCCCGCGTCCTACTTCCCTTCGATCGAACAAAAGTATGGGAAGCCGATCTCGTATTGGAAGGGGTTGCTCAAGAAGATGAGCGGCGCCAAGCATTCGGAGATGGTCGCGATGCTCAAGAACGATCACGGCATGGGGCACGGCCACGCAAACGCGATCGTCGCGCACTTCCGGGCCGAGAACGGCCTGTAGCTCGCAGTCGCGAATTGGCGTCGCAACAGGCGTTAACCGCAATCCTCGGCGTTATTGCGCACGAGCATTGCGCACGAGCATTGCGCACAAGCATTGCGCACAATCATTGCGCACAAGCATTGCGCACGAGGCACGACGGGTAGCGCACATCAAATCAACCGATGGGAATCACATAATGTCGATGCTCACGATCCAGCACTGGATTGATGCACCGCCGGTAGACATCTGGCGGGCGTATACAACGCCAGAAATGTTTCACCAGTTTTTTGCTCCCGATGGTCTGCATATTCCCCTCGAGTCCGTGGTGATGGAACTCCGAGTCGGTGGCCGTTTCGAGTTCGACATGGTCTTCGACAGCTCCGGCGAGGTAAGCCCCAACCGCGGGCTGGTGCAGGAAATGGATCCACCCAGCCGGATGGTGTTTTGCGAACCCGATTTCATGGGTGCTGAGCTGCGCTCGATTCAGGAGTTCGTTCCGGATGGATCCGGAACGCTGATCACCATCTACCAAGACGGATTACCGGACAACGTAGTGAACGACCCCGAAGTGCTTGCCGCCTTCCGCTCCTGCTTTCGCAAGCTAGGGCTGTTGCTCGACGTCGTGACGGAGAACCGGGGGTAACGAGTAGCTCGCTCGATCGGTCGTAGACGGTTTTGTGATGTGTGGAATCCGCAGGTTGCGTCGAGCGGCAAACGCGGCGTCGACGGCAACAGCCCGTAGGCTTGCTGCAATCATGGAACCCGATCACTCCGAACCGCAGGTCACGATTCGCCGGGCCACGCCCACCGACTTGGACGCGCTGGTGGAACTCAACCGGGAGTTCTGTCACGCAGAGGGATACTCCCCCAACATTGCCGTGGTACGCACAGCGTTCGCGCCGCTAGTTGTCGATGATCGCTTCGGAAAAGTGTGGATAGTTGACGTTTCCGATATGCCGGATCGTCCGGAGGGCTACGGCGTCATTACGTGGGGCTACTCCATCGAAGCCGGCGGCGTAGAGTCGATCTTCGATGAGCTGTACGTCCGGCGCCAAAAG
>JBMOIW010000059.1:0-11385 GCA_049317145.1 Acidimicrobiia bacterium | reverse complement strand
CGTCGGTGACGTGGACCGCTTCGACCCCGTCCGTGGGCGCAAGTTTGTCGATCACGGCCTGCACGAGCTCCTCGGGTGCGCTGGCGCCCGCGGTAACACCGATGATGCGCGCATCGCCGAGTGCGTAGAGATCGAGCTCATCGGGTCCGTCGATACGCAACACCGTCGGGCATCCGGCATCGCTCGCAACATTTGCGAGCGCAATGGTGTTCGACGAGTTTGCGCTTCCAATAACGACGATTGCTTCGGCACGCGCCGCGATTGCTTGGAGTGCAGACTGGCGATTCGTCGTGGCAAAACACAAGTCGTTGCGACTCGCGGTCCACAAGTTGGGGAACTGGGCTCGAGCATCATCCATGATGCCGGTCCAGTCATGCAGTGCCAGGGTGGTCTGGGCCAGCAGCGCAACTTTCGACGGGTCGGTGACAGTTGCGGCAACAGCCGGTAGGTCGGTGTCGTGTTCCACGAGGCGGATCGCGTCGGGAGCTACGGCCAAGGTGCCGATGGCTTCGTCGTGGCCGGCATGGCCGACGTAGAGCACCGTGAAGCCCTTATTGGCTCGGGTCTTTGCCTCATGATGCACCTTGGTCACCAAGGGGCATACGGCGTTTACTACTAGTCGATCGTGTTCTTTGGCTGCAGCGACAACTTCCGGCGCGGAGCCGTGCGCAGAGAGCATCAAGGGCGCACCGGCGGGCACTTCGGTGATGTCGTCAACAAACACCACGCCCAGCTTGCGGAATCGATCGACCACAATGCGGTTATGGACGATCTCGTGGTAGCAGTACACCGGCGGGGTGAATGCCTGCACCATCCAGGCCAGTGATTTGATTGCCATCTCAACGCCGGCACAAAACCCGCGCGGTTCGGCGAGAAGGACCTGTTGTACCGGCATGTTGGCCAGGCTAGTGGGGAAGGGGCATTGGGCCCGATTGCGGCGCTCCCAGTAGGATCTCCTCATGCCCACCGCCCGAGTGCAATCTGTCGCGCCCGAATCCGTGGGTGCTCGCGCCGGAATTCAGCCCGGAGACGAAATCGTCACGGTGAATGGTGAGGCGCTCACCGACGTCATCCGCTACCAAATGCACGTCGATGAGCCTGAGCTCGAGCTTGAGGTGCGCCGAGGTGGGCTCGATGTGGAGATCCGAATCGCGAAGCGGGCCGGTGAACCCCTTGGGGTCGAGCTCGCCAGCTCGGTGTTCGACCAGGTGCGGACCTGTGACAATCACTGTCCGTTCTGTTTCATCTATCAGCTCCCGGCCGGCATGCGTTCGAGCCTTTCGCTCAAAGACGACGATTACCGACTCTCGTTTCTCTACGGCAATTTCACCACGCTCACCCGGTTTACCGAGGCGGATCTCGAGCGGGTGATCACCGAGGGGTTAAGTCCGCTCTTTGTGAGTATCCATGCGACCGACCCGGAGGTTCGAACGCGGCTGTTGCGCAACCGGCGCGGCGCAACCAGTTTGCGATGGCTGCGTGCCCTGCTCGATTCCGGTATCGAAGTGCATGGGCAAGTGGTGGTGTGTCCCGGCGTCAACGACGGAGCGATCCTCGACGACACGTTGCTCGGCATTCTTGAGCGCTATCCTGAAATCGCATCCGTTGGTGTCGTGCCCCTAGGGGTGAGTGCACACAATCGTGAGCCCGATATGCGAGTGCACACTCCGGGCGAGGCGCGTGCGGTGGTTGCGCTGGTCGAACTGTGGCAGGAGCGCTTTCGGCGTCTGCTCGGACGCACGCTCGTATACCTCGCCGACGAGTACTACCTCATGGCCGATCAACCGTTCCCGGACACTGCGCATTACGCAGTCCCGGAGCAGCGGGAGAACGGTGTGGGCATGGCCGTCACCTTCGCCGACGAGGTGCGCCGCGCCCTGCACGGCGAAACGGTCGTTGGGGTTGGCCCCAAGAGCGGCTTTTTTGCCTGGGTCGAAGGTGCGCCGGCCGAGGGCTACCGCGCCCCGCGTACCGCATGCGGGGGTACAACCTCCGCTGCCGTTTCGGTGGCGTTGACGCGAGCTGCACGGGACGCACGACCGATCTCGTTGCTCACCGGGCCATACGGTGCTCGTGTACTGCAACCGCTCCTCCCCGAACTCGGTGCCGCGGCCGGCGTTCCCGTCGACGTGCTGGTCGTCGAAAACCAGTTCTTTGGCGGCAATATTGGGGTTGCGGGCCTATTGACGGGCAATGATCTCGTGCGTGTCCTCTCCGACGCGCCGCACGATCGGCGGTATTTGCTACCCGATGTTGCGCTTTCCAACGGTGTGTTTCTCGACGACGTGCGCCCCGAAATGCTCCCTCGCCCCGTAGAGATCATTGGTACGGATGGTGCCGCACTCGTCGCTGCGCTGCGCGCCCCAACCCGCGTGGCGGTGGCCTGAGATGGCGCTCCCGATTGTTGCAATCGTTGGCCGTCCCAACGTGGGCAAATCCACGTTGGTGAACCGCATTGTCGGTAAACGCGAAACCATCGTCGAGGAACGCCCCGGAGTTACGCGGGATCGCAAAGAGCTCGACGCCGAATGGGCAGGACGACGCTTTCGACTCATCGACACGGGGGGCTGGATCCCGGACCATATGCCAACGCCGGGTACGGACCCGCGCGCGCTCACCCAGCAGGTCACCGCCCAAGCCGAACGCGCCATGCAAGAAGCAGACGTCATTGTGCTGGTGACCGACGTCACCGTGGGTCTCACCGATGACGACGCACGTGTCGCGCAGATGTTGCGCAAATCCGATACGCCGGTCCTCGTAGCGGTCAACAAAGTCGATGACACCAATCGTGAGCCCGATATTTGGGAGTTCGCCAAGCTCGGCTTCTCGGAGGTGTTTCCCGTGTCCGCAATTCACGGGCGCGCCACGGGTGATTTGCTCGATGCTGTTGTTGCCCAACTGCCGATCGAGACGATCGTAAGTGACGAGGACGCCGCCGAGCGGCCGTTCTCGATTGCGATCGTTGGACGTCCGAACGTGGGGAAGTCGACGCTGTTTAATCAACTCGTGGGCGATGAGCGTTCGGTGGTGCACGACATGCCGGGCACCACTCGCGACGCGATTGACACGATCATCGAGACCGACGAAGGCCCGTTGCGTTTCGTCGATACGGCCGGACTTCGCCGGCGCAGTCGCATCGACGAGCCAACTGAGTATTTCAGTTTGGTGCGGGCGCTCCAGGCAATCGACACCGCCGACGCGGCACTGCTGGTCATTGACGCCAGTCAAGGGGTTACGCACCAAGATCAGCGTTTGGGCGAGCGGGTCGACGCTGCTGGGACAGCCGTCGTGCTCGTGTTGAACAAGTGGGACCTCCTCAACGCCGAACAGCGGGCCGAGGTGACCCGCGATGTCGAAGACCGGTTCCGGTTCTTGAGTTACGCGCCGGTGATCAAACTCTCGGCACTCACCGGCAAGAACCTTTCAAAGCTGTTGCCCACTCTGCGCGGCACTGAAGCCGCGTACCATCGTCGTATTCCGACGGCTGCGCTCAACTCGGTACTGCGCGACGCCCAAATTGCGCACCCACCACCGCCGGACGGAAACACCCGGCCCCGCATTTTGTACGCCACGCAAGGCGCGACCGATCCGCCGACCTTCACCATTTTTGCGACCCGCACGTTCCCGCCCACGTATTTGCGGTATCTCGAGCGCAAACTGCGGGAAGCCTTCGATTTTGGATCGACGCCCATCAAGCTCCGAATCCGGCGCAAAACTGCATGACGTTGATGCGTGATATTCGCGTCTTGCCATATTGAACGCTTCGTCGTACCGTCCGAGGAACCCTGCGGAGGCACCATGGATCTCATTGAGCTCGAACGCCAAGGCGTGTCGGTTGCACGCATTGCCGAAATCGATGCAATCGAAAAAGAGTTGTCCCGTGCATTCGTGCAATCGGCTGTGGAATACGCCTACGCCCGGGCGATCAGTCCCGTGCCGGGCACCGTCGAAAAGACCGCAATGGCTCAAGTCATTGAAGCACGCGCCCTCGAACTCGCACAGGTGCGTATGGCGAATCCCAAGATCGCCGCATTTATCCTTCCCACACTCGAGCAAGCGCGGCAAATGCAGATGACTGCCGGTATCGATGCGCGTCAGGTCGATACGTTCCGAGCGCTGGGCGACGCATTTGCTGGTCAGGCGCGAGAACGCATTGAAGCGCAGGCGTGCCGTGAGCAGCGTGCGGCGCTCGCGACGGCGCAGGGACATGGCGTTCCTGGGGCGGCCACGGGTTTGGAGCGCACGGTGTTGGAGCGCACGGATTTGGCCCAAGCCGATTTTCGGACCCGGGAAGAAAAGCTCGATACCGCGCAAGCCGTGCGGGACGTCATGGAGCTCAAGCGTCAGGCGCGCGGGCGTGGTGTCGCCGTCGAGCGCGAGATGCAGACCCAGGGGCAGCTTGCGAAGTACTCCCCGGACCAACAAACAGCGGTGATGCGCGACCGCATGCGTCAAGACGACCAGCAGCGCGCCGCCGATCTCGTCAAGCGCTGGAACGATCTGGCGGCATGGGAGGCGTATCGGCGCACGCTACGCGCGCAGACTGAGATCAACGCGGGTGGCGATCCGCAGCGGTGGCTGCAGTATGCGCTCGTCGAAGACACCATGGTGCAGGGACTCAAGGCGCCAGAGTTGGCGAGCAATGGTGCACTGAACGGTGCGACGACCAAGCACTATCAGCCGCAGGTTTCGGTTGACGGAATGCGTAACGTCAAGGAAGAGGCCCGGGAAGAACTGACCGCCGAGCCTTCACTCGCTTCCCGGACGTTGGTGGGGATGCCGCTCGCCCACGATGTCCACGCCGTCGACCGCTCGCCGGATCGCGGGCTGGACCACGAATTTGGTCACCGCTTCGAGCCGTTACATTCGCCCGGCACCGCGAGCGACTCGGCCTAATCCCGAACGGCCTAATGCAGAGCGGTCTAGTGCAGAGCGGTGGCTCCGAGCTGTCAGACTGCCACGGTGCCGTGGTGTGCAACCTGTGACCGATTCTTGAATCCGCCGACCGTGCGCGTTGATGGCGCGTGTCCGGAGTGTGGCGATGCTGTTTCTCGCCAGGAAACGTCAGCGCTGGTTGCGCGCGAGGAAACGTTGGAGCCAGGGTCACCCGAAGCGGAGAGCTTCAATGATGCGCCCCCAAAAATGCCGTGGCATCTCAAGCTCGTGCTGGGTGCGCTCGCGCTATACCTCGGGTATCGCTGTGTCGAGCTGGTGGAGTGGGTTGTGGGACGCGCCCTATGACGAGCGATCTGTTTGATCCGTTCGATCCAGTAGTGATCGAGAATCCCTACCCGTTTTATGCAGCGCTGCGCGCGGACTGTCCCGTGGTGCACAACGCGGAACACGACATCTGGGCGCTGTCTCGCCACGCTGATGTCCATGCTGCGTTGCGCGACGTCAAACAATTTTCGTCCGTGCAAGGAGTCGGGAGCGAGTACCGGCCCGTGCCGATGATGATTGCGTGTGATCCTCCGGATCACACACGACTGCGCCGCATTGTGCAGCGCGATTTCACACCGAGCGCAATCACAAGCTGGGAGCCGCGTATTCGCTCGCTCGTCGATCAACTCCTCGATGCTGCGATCGAGCGCGGTGCAGGTGACTGGTCGGCCACGGTCGCAATGCCGCTGCCGGTGTGGGTAATCTGCGAGATGCTCGGGTTACCCCATGAAGATCGCGAGCAGCTCACGGTGTGGTCGGACGACACACTCACCGCGTTAGGTGGGCGACTCGATGCGGAAACGAGCGTACGCGTCGAATCACAAGTCATTGCGTTCGCCGAGTATCTCGATGCCCAAATCGAACAACGGCGACGCGTTCCGGCGGACGATCTGATCACCCGCCTCTTGCGCCCGTTCAAGGGCGAACTGCTCTCGCCCTACGAGTTGGTGAGTTTCGTAATGTTGCTGCTCGTCGCAGGAAACGAGACCACGACGAATCTCATGAACAACTTTGTGCAAAGCATGATCGAGCATCCAGCGCAATGGGAACGGCTCAAGGCGGCACCGCAATACCTATCGAACGCCATTGAGGAATCGTTGCGCTATGAGTCGCCCATTCAAGGTTTCTTCCGCACGACGACTTGCGACGTGACAGTGCACGAGACGACGATCCCGGAGGGCGCCAAGGTCATGTTGCTCTTCGGCTCGGCCAATAGAGATGAGCGAGCGTTCGTCGACGCGGATCGTTTTGATGTGCGCCGCGAAATCGGCAACCATTTGGCATTCGGTTCGGGAATCCACCTATGTCTTGGGGCACCTATTGCCCGTCTCGAAATGCAGGTGCTCGTGCGAGCAATGCTGGATCGTCTTAATCGCTTCGAGCCTGCCGGCCCGATCGTTCGCACCAGCAACCCGCTGTTGCGGGGTGCCGCAGAACTGCCAGTTCAAGTAATCCCGGCCTAACACTGCGCCGACTACATCGGCGTGGCGCCACCGCTACACTGCCGAGGCCCGGTGACGGGCGACGGGCTGTGGCGCAGCTTGGTTAGCGCGCTTGTCTGGGGGACAAGAGGTCCCGGGTTCAAGTCCCGGCAGCCCGACCATTGTGGATATATGACTGCGGAAGCCCTGGAGAAATGGGGCACCCCGCAGGGACGCGCAACGTTCGTTATGAATGCCGATACGTCGGCCGCGCTAGCGGTCGGAGCGAAGGCGGGCGATGCAGCCGGCCGGCTGGGTGGCGTCCGTGGAAGTGACCACCGTGCCCGACGGACAATTTCGTTGCTGCGGTGACACCGGGCTCGGTGCCATCCAGGCGAGGCCTAGGGCTGCCAGCACCAGGCTAAGCGCGAGCACAATGCGCCGTACGTAGTTTGCTGGGCGGAGCGGTTGCGTTGCCGCCGGCGCCAAAATCAGAGCTTGCATGTTTGGGTTATAAGGGGTTTTTGACCGAATTGCAACGAAAGTCCGCATGAATGGGTCGTTCGACCTACAAAGGTCAATGGGGACTATCCCCATTTCATCACCTCGGGGTCGGCCAGGATGCCGTTATGGAACTCGGACTTTCGGGCAAGACCGCGGCGGTCGCCGCCGCGTCACGCGGCCTCGGGTATGCGTCGGCCGCCGCGCTCATGGCCGAGGGGGCCACGGTCGCAATCTGTGGGCGCGATCGGACCCGCATTGAAGCGGCCGCTCGGCTGCTCGGCCCCTCAGCAATTCCGTTGGTGGCCGATGTCTCGAAGCTTGACGGGGCACGGGCCTTTGCCGATGCGGCCTCGGTGGCGCTCGGACACGTCGATGTGCTGGTGACTAACACCGGTGGACCCCCGGCCGGACGGTTCGCCGACACGCCCGCCGAGGCGTACGCCGCAGCCTTCGAATCGATGTGCACCGGCGCCATCGCAATGTGCGAGACGCTCGTTCCGCCAATGCGCGCGCGGGGGTGGGGTCGCGTGGTTGCGATCACCTCTGTCGCGGTGCGTCAGCCCATCGCAACGCTGATTCTTTCGAATACGGCGCGCGCGGGGCTGACCGGGTTCCTCAAAACGCTCGCCACCGAAGTCGCGTCCGATGGCGTTACCGTGAACTCGGTGCAACCCGGTCTCCATGCCACGGAGCGCTTGCGCGAATTGCATGGCGACGATCTCGCTGCGACCGCCGCACCCATTCCGACTCGTACGGTTGGATCACCCGACGACTTTGGCGCGGTCGTTGCGTTTTTATCTTCCGATCACGCGAAGTTCATCACGGGTGCAGCGATTCCCGTCGATGGCGGCGCGAACGGGGGCCTCCAGTGATCCGCCACGTCGTGCTCTTTACCTGGTCGGAAACCACCACGGATGCCGAGGTGGCCGAAATTACTGCGCGGTTGCGCGCGCTCCCGGGCTCGATTCCGGAATTACGTTCGTATTACGTCGGCGCGGATCTCGGAATTGCCGGTACCGCTGACTTCGCCGTTGTTGCGGACTTCGATAACGCGGCCGATTTTGCCGCGTACCAATCTCATCCGCTGCACGTCGCAGTACGCGACGAATGGATCCTGCCGCGTGTCGCACATCGCCATGCTGTGCAGTACACCTTGGCGGTTGCGGTCCCACAATGATGGGTCACGCATCCGCAAAGGCGGGCCAGACGTGATCACCAATCCTGCCGCCGCGCTCTTTGTCATTCTCGCGATCGCATTCCTTTCTCCCATTGCCGCGCAGCTTGTGCACCGGTGGCGCGTGCCGGGACTCGTGTTCGAAATTGCGCTCGGCATCATCGCGGGTCCAGCCATCCTCAACTTCGTGACGTTGAGTGCCCCGGTGGAGCTGTTTGCCAACTTGGGACTTGCATCGCTGATTTTTTTGGCCGGGCTCGAACTGGATCCAACCCGTATCAGCGGGCGACCGATACGGCTAGCGATGGTCGGATGGGGGATATCCATCGCCCTGGGTTTGCTGTTCGCGTTCGCGTTATCGCAATTCGGCGTGATTAAGACGGAACTGTTTGTTGCTTTTGCGCTCACCACGACCGCGCTCGGCACACTTCTTCCCATCTTGCGCGATACCGGTCTGGGTTCCACGCGGCTTGGAACGCATGTGTTGGCGATCGGTTCGGTCGGAGAGTTTGGTCCGATTCTCGCAGTGGCCCTCGTGTTGTCCGGCGCAAGTCCATCACGCTCCGTTGCATCGCTTGCGATCTTTGTCGTTGTAGCGATTATTGGTTTGTTGGTGACCCGTCGCGTACGCTCCGAACGCCTCGTACGATTCTTTCACTCGACGTTACGCACCAGTGGGCAGCTGCACACGCGGCTTGCGGTGCTGTTGGTTGCCGGAATGACATTGCTTGCGGGAGAACTCGGGCTTGACTTCTTGCTCGGGGCATTCACGGCGGGAATTCTGTTCCGAATTTTCTTGAACGTTTCGACCGACGAACACGATCGCAATGCAGTCGAGACAAAAATCGAAGCTATTTCTTACGGCTATCTCATACCCGTGTTCTTCGTGGTGACCGGAATGACGTTTGATCTGGATTCGCTTATTTCGAGTCCCGCAGCGCTTCTCAAGCTGCCCCTGTTTTTGGTGCTGTTCTTTGTGGTTCGTGGCGTACCCATGCTGCTGTATCGGCGCGCCGTTCCCAAACGGAGCGATCGGGTTGGACTCGCGTGTTTGAGTGCAACCGCGCTTCCGCTCGTCGTCGCCATCTGTGCGATTGGTGTGGCGACGCGCCAGATGTATCCCTCCACGGCAACGGCGTTGATCGGTGCCGGTATGTGCTCGATCGTGCTGGGACCGCTGCTTGGCCTACGCCTTCTTGGAACCGATGACGAGACGGGCAAGGGTCCAGGCAATGCGACGGCGACTGGTAATACTGGCCACGCAGTGAGGACCGAAGTTGCCGAGTAGCGCAAGCGCAGCGAGCGCGATGTCGGTGCTGAGCCAGTACCCTGGAGCGATGTTCCCGCAGCAGTGGCGTGCGCGCATCTGGACGATCCCGAATCTGATCTCCTTCGCGCGCTTGGCGTGTGTTCCGTTGTTCTTGTACTGGATGCTTGTCACCCATGACGACCTTGCCGCCGCAATCTTGTTGGCGGTCCTTGGTGCTACCGACTGGGTTGATGGTTGGATCGCGCGGCGTTTCGATCAAGGATCGGAGTTCGGCAAAGTGCTCGATCCCGTGGCCGATCGAATCTTGCTTGTGGCGGGCGCTGTGGCGGTGCTGGCTCGCGGAATCGTCCCGTGGTGGGTGGGCGCAATCGTGTTGTTCCGGGAAGCGTTGATCATCTCGGGAACGCTGGCGCTTGCGCTTGCTGGGGCGCGTCGCATCGACGTGCGCTGGGCAGGGAAAGCGGGCACGCTGGCGATCATGTTTGCACTGCCGGGCTTTGTGTTTCTGTCGCTTTCGTCGGGAATGTTGCATACGGTGTTGGTCGTCGTCACATGGACCTTCACGATCGGTGGCCTGATCTTGAGCTGGATCGCCACGGCGGAATACTTGATGAGTGCGCGCCAGGCCCTTCGGGACGGACGCGCGTCGCGACAAACGGGGGCAGAAGCATGAAGGCAGTGATCATGGCGGGTGGTGAGGGCACGCGCCTGCGCCCACTGACCAGCAATCAACCTAAACCCATGTTGCCGATGGTGAATCGACCGATGATGGAGCACATCGTCGCGTTGCTCGCCAAACATGGTTTCGACGACATCGTGGTCACTGTGGCGTTCTTGCCGAACCAGATCCGCAACTATTTCGGCGATGGCAGCGATTTCGGAGTGCGGATTCGCTACGCGTCCGAGGACATGCCGCTCGGGACCGCAGGCTCGGTGCGCAACGCGGCGGATGAATTGGACGAACCGTTTCTCGTGATTTCCGGCGACGTTCTCACCGATGTCGATCTCAGCGCGCTCGTTGCCGAGCACGAAGCCACAAATGCCTTTGCGACCATTGGGCTTGTGCGCGCCGAAAACCCCTTGGAGTTCGGCATTGTCATTACGCGCGACGACGGATCGATCGAGCGATTCCTTGAGAAACCGACTTGGGGACAGGTTTTTTCCGACACGATCAACACCGGCATTTATGTCCTGAGTCCAGGCATTTTCGAGTTCATCCCCGAAGGCAAGTCCGTTGATTTTTCGGGAGATGTGTTCCCCAAGATCCTTGAGCGCGGGCTGCGCATGCAAGGTGCGGTGCTCGAGGGGTATTGGGAAGATGTCGGTACGCTCGACGCGTACTTACGCGCGCATCAAGACATTCTGGACCGTCGCGTTGCCGTGGACATTGAGGGATTCGAAGTTCGCCCGGGGGTGTGGCTCGGTGAGGGCGCCGAGCTCGCGCCGGAAGCAACGGTTCGCGGCCCGGTTGTGCTTGGCAACAACGCACGCGTCGAGGCAAATGTCACGCTCGAGCCCTATACGGTCCTCGGCACCGACGTTGTCGTCAAGGCGGACACGACCCTCGAACGCACCGTGTGCCACGACCACGCCTACATCGGCTCCGGGAGTCACGCACGCGCCAGTGTGGTGGGGCGCAACACCGACCTTCGCTCCCACGTGCGCCTCAACGAAGGCGTCGTGATCGGCGACGAGTGTTTCATCGGCGCTGGCGCCGTCGTCAACCCTGGAGTGAAGATCTATCCCTTCAAAACAGTCGAATCTGGCGCCCTCATTACGAGTTCCATCGTTTGGGAGAGTCGCGGCGCACGCACGCTGTTCGGGCGCTATGGCGTGCGGGGACTCGCAAATGTCGACATCACCCCCGAATTGGTCATACGCCTCGCCATGGCCTACGCAACATCGCTCCCCAAAGGGTCGAGTGTCGTGATCTCGCGGGACACCAGTCGCGTGGCGCGCTCGCTGAAACGGGCGCTGACCTCCGGGTTGACGTTGGCGGGAATCAACGTTGAGGACGTCGAACTCGCCACGGTTCCCTTAACGCGCTTCGAAATTGGAAACAGTGCGGCGGTCGG
>JBMOIW010000058.1:0-11450 GCA_049317145.1 Acidimicrobiia bacterium | reverse complement strand
CTCGGTGCACTCGGTTCGCTCGGTGCACTCGGTGCACTGGGTGCACTGGGTGCACTCGGTTCGCTCGGTGCACTGGGTGCACTTTGCGACAGTGGCGCCCACGGCGTCGACGGGGCCGAATCGAAAGGAGGGGTCGGCGCGGCCGGTTGAGGAGGGGTCGGCGCGGTGTAACCCGGCGCAGACTCGGGCGGATACCACATACCGTCTGAAGCTTGCCACCAACCAGGTTCTGATGGTTGCGACGGCTGTGGACCGCGGGGATTCTGCGATGTCATTGCTGCTCCTCGGTGCGAGTTATGCGCAAACTAGCGCGCCGATGAACCAGAACTCGGGAATGTTCCCGCCGTTACTTCCCGGTGAACTTCGCCATGCCCGGACCATTCGCTAGAAAACTTTCCACGCCAACGCGCGCATCCTCGGTCGCAAACACAGCGACAAAGTGCTCGGCTTCAATGTCGAGCCCTCCGGCGAGATCCCGGTCAAGCCCTTGGTCGATGCTCGCCTTCGCAAGCCCCATCGCAACAACTGCGCCGCTGGCCAACGATTCCGCCCAGGCCTGTGCTGCTGCGATCAGCTCGTCCGCTGGCACCACGCGATCGACCAAACCGATGGTCACGGCCTCTTCTGCACCAACATTGCGGCCGGACCAAATCAGCTCTTTGGCCCGGGCCGGACCAACGATTCGAGGGAGGCGCTGCGTCCCACCCGCTCCCGGAAACAAGCCCAGCAGAATTTCGGGGAAGCCAATGCGCGCGGTGTCGGCCATCATGCGCAGGTCGCAGGCCAACGCCAGCTCGGCCCCACCCCCAAGTGCATAGCCGTGAATCGCAGCGATCACCGGACGCGGAATTGCGGCAAGGTTGTCGAACGCCAGTCGAAAGTGTGCGCCGACGCCGTTGCCCGAAGATCCGAACTGTCCGATGTCGGCGCCGGCGGCAAAGGCCTTTCCCGAACCGGCCACAATGACGGCTTTGCAGTCTGGATCAAGCGTCAAACGATGCGCTTCGCCCGCAAGTTCCTCCAGTAATTCGCTCGACAATGCATTGACCGGCGGACGATCCAACCAAATGGTTTCGACCCCGGTCGCGGAACGTTCACAGCGCAGGAAAGTCATAGCGGGCAAACTATCCCGGAAACCTCGTAGCACTGTGACAAAGGAGCGGAATGCAGTACCGCAATGTTGGGCAATGGGGAATACAAGTTTCATCGATCAGCCTCGGCTCGTGGCTCACATATGGCGGCTCGGTCGGCAACGACACCGCCACCCGGTGCGTCGAACGCGCCTACGACCTCGGCATCAACTTCTTCGACACGGCAAACATCTATATGAAAGGTGCGGCCGAAGAGGTGGTCGGCAAGGCCCTCGCTCCATACGCACGGGACAGCTACGTCCTTGCCACCAAGGTTTTCTTCCCAATGACGGAACTCCCAAATGGTCGCGGCTTGTCGCGCAAACACATCATGGAGCAATGCCACGCGTCACTCACACGCCTCAACGCCAAGTACGTCGATTTGTATCAATGCCATCGCTTTGACGAGAGCACTCCACTCGAAGAAACCTGCAGCGCGATGAACGATCTCGTCCGCCAGGGCAAGACGTTGTACTGGGGAGTTTCGGAATGGTCCGGCCCGCGAATTCGAGAAGCGGTGCGAATCTGCCGCGACGCCGGCTGGGCAGTACCGATCAGCAATCAACCGCAGTACAGCGCGCTGTGGCGCGTCATCGAAGATGACGTCATCCCGACGAGCGTCGAGCTTGGGCTCGGGCAAGTGGTGTGGTCGCCGCTCGCTATGGGAGTACTCAGCGGCAAGTACCACGACGTTGAGAACCCACCATCCGGGTCGCGTGCTGCCGGGGACGACAAATGGTTCATGGCGAACTTCTGGCGCCAAGAGACCCTCGATGCGGTGCAACAACTTGTCCCGCTCGCCCACGACGCCGGTTGCACGTTGGCGCAACTCGCGCTGGCCTGGTGCTTACAACGTGACGCGATTTCCAGCGTGATCGCAGGGGCGAGCCGTCCGGATCACGTCGACGAAAATGTTGTCGCCGCCGATCTCGAGATCGACCCCGAGATCTTCGCATCCATGGACAACGTGCTCGCCGAAGTGCAGGCGCGACCCTCGTAAGGTCACGTATCGAGCACGGTGCGTGCGGCTACCTGCGGACTGATGATGCGCGATTCAAGTTGATCGACGAGCGCATCAAAACGCTCGCCGCGGCACCGTTCCGCAACGTCGCGCGCCACTTCGGCAAACACCAGGCTCGTGAGCTCCGCCGCCAGCCGCGCCCGACGGCGACGGGCAAGATCGCCATGCGCTTCGAGGTGCGCACTATGCGCAGCAATTGCTTTCCAGAGTGCATCGATACCGTCGCCCGATGTTGCGACGGTCTCGACGATCGGTGGGCGCCATCCCGGCGTGCGATCGATTTCGAGCGCGAGGTCAAGCATCTGCTCGAGGTCGCGCACGGTCTCCCGCGCTCCGGGTCGGTCGGCTTTGTTCACCACAAAGATGTCTGCGATCTCCATGAGTCCAGCCTTGTTGGCTTGGACACCATCACCCCAGCCTGGAGTCACGACGACAATCGTGGTGTCGGCAGTACCGGCGATTTCGACTTCGACCTGACCGACGCCCACCGTCTCGATCAGCACCCACGGTTTCTGGGCCGCATCGAGCACCCGCACCGCTTGCGGCACCGCCAGCGCCAGCCCGCCGAGGTGACCGCGCGTGGCCATGGAACGAATGAACACGCCGTCGTCGGTCGCGTGATTCTGCATGCGGACCCGATCCCCCAAGATCGCACCACCGGTGAAGGGACTCGTCGGATCAATCGCCAATACGCCGATCTCGTCGCCCTCCCCACGCGCGCAGCGAATCAGCTGATCGGTCAACGTGGACTTCCCCGCCCCTGGCGCTCCGGTCAATCCAAGGACGCGCGCGGATCCAGTGTTGGGAAAGATCGCGGCGCTGAGTGCCGCAGCATCGGGACCGCCCTGCTCCATGACGGAAATGGACTTCGCAATCGCACTGCGATCGCGAGCGCGCAGTCCCGCAACCAGCGCACCGATTTCCGTCGGCATGCCTTAGACCGCAGCGGGTTCGTCAGTCACGACCTCAACGATGCCCGGGACTCGGTCTTTGATGATGCGCTCAACCCCGGCTTTTAACGTCATGGTCGAGACCGGGCAGGTTCCGCAGGCACCAACGAGCGTGACGTGCACCACGTTGTTTTCGTCGACGCGATTGAACACGATGTCACCGCCATCGGATTGCAGCGCAGGTCGAATCACTTCAATTGCATCGAGGACTTCGGCCTCGAGATCACGCTCGGGTGCGGCAGGGGTCGCGTCAGACATTGCACTTCCTTTATGTGGTTCTTTTCCGCCAGTATCGCATGCGCAACTGCTCGCGCTCGCGCTCGGGCCCGGACCTAGCGCACGCTGATTTCGGAGGGATCAGCGGGCGTGTACTGCACGTCGGCACCAAGTTGGCGCAAACGGCCCGGAAGATCAGAGTAGCCCCGGAAAATATGCAGCGGCTCGTGTACCTCGGTCTGCCCTTCGGCAGCCAAACCGGCCAACACCAGCGCTGCACCCGCGCGCACATCCATCGCTCGCACCGGCGCCCCCGACAAGCGCGGCACGCCACGCACAATGACGTGCCGACCTTCGTGGGTGATGTTGGCGCCCATGCGCATCAACTCGCCAACAAAGCCGTACCGGTTGTCATAGACGTTCTCGGTCACAATCGCAGTCCCGCGCGCCACCGACAACATCGCTACCGCCATCGGCATGAAGTCGGTCGCGAAACCTGGGAACGGCAACGTCGAGATGTCGGTGGCGTTGAGCTGCGCATCAACCCGAGCCCAAATTCCGTTGGGAATAGGCGAAACGCGCATTCCCATCTCGCCCAGCTTGACGACCAAAACGCCCAAGTCCTGAACTCGAATTCCTTCGAGGGTGATTTCGCCCCCCGCGATCGCACAGGCCATGAGAAACGTTCCGGCTTCGATGCGGTCGCCCATTACGGTCGTGGTTACCGGCGAAAGCTCGCGTACCCCCCGAACTCGAATCGTGGGCGATCCGGCACCGATGATTTCGGCACCCATGCGCGTCAACATTGCGGCGAGGTCGGTGATCTCGGGTTCGCGCGCCGCGTTATCGATAACGGTTTCGCCAACAGCAAGTACCGCGCTCGTCAGGAGCTGTTCTGTTGCACCAACGCTCGGAAACTCCAAGGTGATGTTCGCCCCGTGCAGATCGGGCGCAATGGCTTCGATGTATCCATGACGAATCGTGAGCTTCGCCCCCATCGCTTCAAGCCCACGGAAGTGCATGTCGAGCGGACGAGAACCGATGTCATCACCACCGGGCATCGCGACGCGCGCCTCACCACACCGAGCGAGGAGCGGACCCAACACGTTGATCGATGCCCGCATCCGCGACACCAATTCGTAGGGCGCCTCCGGGCGCAAGCTACCCGACGCATCAATCGTGATCTCGTCCGGAGCGGTCCATTCCACTTGCGCCCCAACGACGCGCAGCAGCTCAATCATTAGATCAAGATCCACCACGGGCGACATGTTGCGGATCACGGTCGCACCCGGCGCAAGCAACGCTGCCGCCATCTGCTTGAGACCCGAGTTTTTCGAGGCGCCCGCAACGCGGATAGTGCCTTGGAGCGGCCCGCCAGGCCGCACGATGACGCGTTCCATTCGCAAGAGCGTAGAACAGCCGCCCGCTCGGACGCTCAGGCCACCTGCACTGGGGTCGACCTGCAGGGAGAAGCGGTCAGTGCCCGGTGAACCGAGGCGCGCGTTGCTCGACGTATGCCGAAAGCGCCTCGCGCATGTCGGCCGAGTTCATACAGGCGCGCTGCCCCTCCGCCTCGATCCGCAAACCCGCATCGATCGGCACTCGACCGGCAGCATGCAACGCCTGTTTGGTACCGCGAACCGCAATCGGCGGCTGCGCCGCGCAGCGCTCGGCGAGCGCGACAACGCTTGAATCGAGCGCATCGTCCGCAACCAATTGTTCGACTAAGCCAATGCGATACGCCTCTTCACCGTCAATCGTTGCTGCGGTGAGGATCAGCTCCTTCGCTTTTCCGAGGCCGACCAGCTGCGGCAATCGTTGCGTTGCACCAAGGTCCGGCAAGATGCCGTAGCGAAATTCGAGGAGGCCGCATTGCAGACTGCGCGTGGCAACGCGCAAGTCACAGGCCAACGCAATTTGCAATCCCGCACCCAGCGCGTAGCCATGGAGTGCTGCGATCGTGACAAACGGTGCTGTCTCCAACCAGGAAAATGCATCTTGGGCGCGCAACACCGAGTCGATAAACGGATCAGGATCGCGCGCGCCGCGATCCGGCGCGTTCGCAAACTCCGGAGCATCAAAGAGTCCGTCCGCAAACACAGACGTGTCGAGCCCACTTGAAAACGCACGCCCTTCGCCACGGACAACCACAACTCGAATCGCATTGTCATCAACCAACACGCGCCCGAGATCGGCAAGCTCGCGCCACATGCGTGGCGTTTGCGCGTTGAGTCGATCCGGGCGGTTCAGCACGACGTGCACAATGCTGTCGGCACGTTCCACCCGAACCGTGGTGAGTGCAAGGTCAGCGAGATCGGTCATGCATTGAGGCTACCCGTGACCTCTGCTACGTCAACGCGCATACCCAGGCGGTCACTGCCTGCGCGACGTCGGCGAGGACCGTCTCTAGGGTGGCACCGCTCGACCGCAGCGGCTTGTAGCCATGATCCGCGGTTTCGAGCCAGTGTCGCGTCACGGGACCGCGCACCCGCCGCAACGCACGCGTGAGTTCGGTCTTGCTGGCGAATGCATCCCGCGTTCCCGAGATGCTCAACACCGGCACCGTGATGCGCGAGAGATGTTCCACCCGCAACTGCTCAGGCTTTCCGGGTGGATGCAACGGATAGGCAAGCAACACCAGGCCGAGCGCCGCCAAGGGATCATCGGGATCTGCAACACAGCATGAAGCAACGCGACCGCCCATGGAACGGCCTCCTACCACCACTTGTGCGGGATCGCACGAAGTGCGACGCACGAGGAGCGCATGGGCGGTGCACAACGCCTCCATCAATACGGGCATGCGGTCCGGCGCTCGCCGACCAGCTCCCCGGTACGGGAAGTGGAATCGTAAACTCGCGATACCCGCATCCCGCAACGCGTCGCTCACTGCAACCAACGCCGGTGCATGCATATCCGAACCGGCGCCGTGTGCAAGCAGGACTGCTCGCGGCAATTTCGCAACGCCACGACGAGGTGCAACGAACGTCGTTTCGAGCGCGCTCACGACGCAGCGGTCACCCGAGTGATGAACTCCATGATCCGCTGCAGCTCATCCATCGTCGTCTCGGGTTTCGACCATCCATGGCCTTCGCCTTCGTAGACGTGTTCCTCAAATGGCGCTCCCACTGCGCGCAGCGCTGCGACCAACGATTCGTGTTGCGCCAACGGAACGACGATGTCGGCATCGCCCTGCAACAGCAGCAACGGAGTGCGCATTCGGTCTGCGTGATACACCGGCGAGCGGGCTTGGTACCGATCCGCATTCATGGTGAGATCACCCACGAGCCAGTCCGAATACCCAGACTCGTATCGCCACGTCGTCTCGGCGAGCCCACGAAGATCCGTGACGCCATATGCACTCACGGCACCCGCAATGCATTCGGGGTACTCGATACACAAGCGCAACACGGCATACCCGCCCGAACTGCCGCCCATCGCCACCACGCGCGTGGGGTCTGCACCTTGGCGCGCGACAACGTCGCGAATTCCAGCAGCGATATCGGCGATATCCACTTCTCCCCACGCACCGCGCAACCCGTCGGCGTAGCGACGCCCATAGCCGGTTGACCCGTGCGGGTTGGGCGCGAACACCGCCCAACCATTTGCTACGAAGAATGCGCGTCGCGCGTCCCAATCGGCGCGCGCCTGATCGGTCGGACCGCCGTGAATGTGGACGAGCACCGGCGGACACACGACGTCCGGCGGTTGCCACCAGAGTCCGTATACCGACTCGCCGTCGCGCTCCCACTCAACGGGTATCGGTTCGACCAGTGGCCGAAATCCTGCCGGCGCACCCACCGCGACAACGGTGCGGTCCGGTATCGACGATTCGATGTTGCGATACCGCACGATTTGGCGCGGTGTTTTGGCGCCGCTTCGCACCGCAACAATGCCCGCCTCGGACCAATCGATGCCGACATGCCAGGCCTTGGCAACCACGCGCGGCTCCGCATCGCCCTCAAGGTCCACGCAATGCAACGAGCCGAATCCCTGATCGTTCACGTTGATCGCAAGGGTGTGTCCAACCGGCGACCATGCATAGGTACGCATGCCGACTCCCCAGCTTGGGGTCGCGTGCTCTCCATTCGTCGCCAACTTGCGCGTCAAGCCGGTCGCGAGTTCGCACACGTGCACATGCATCGCGCCATCAGCGTCAGAGCAGTACGCGAGAAACGCGCCGTCCGGCGAGTACCGCGGTTGCGCGACTGCGATTCCGTCGCCGCTGACGAGCGTTGTGATCTCGCCACGCACGACGCCATTCCACGCGGCGCATTCGATGCGCGAATCATGAAATGGCATGTTTGGCAGGTCCCATGCGTGCCATACGAGTTGTTGCCCGTCCGGCGCCCATTGCGGATCAAACGCAAAGTCGGCGTCGGACACCATGACCGGGGGTTGTGATCCGTCGAGCGGCATGACCCCAATCCGACAGGTCGTCTCGGTTTCACAGACAAACGCAACCCAGCGACCGTCGCGTGATACCGCCGGCGCGCTGGCGTGCCCCTCGATGGACAGCACCCGTGCGGGTCCCCCATCGGCGGAGACCACGGCAAGCACCCCTCCCCGGCCACAGACCACCAGTTCGTCCGTACCTGCCCACGCGAGCACGCCTCCGGACATTGGATGAGGTCGGCTGCTGGCCAGGTCTGCGGTCACGACCATCGCCGGGCCCAACTCCGACGCCGGTGCTACTCCCAACTCCGCCACCACGACATCGGTGCGGCCCGGGGTGGTCTGGGCCCAGGCGAGCCGGCGGGCATCGGGTGACCAGCGAGGATCCCCGACCGAACCGCCGTAGGCGACCATCGCTGGGGTAATGGTGCGCAGCGCAGGCATGAGCGTCACCCTAGCGGCGCCTCCCCTCCGCGTTGACGCCAGCATCGGGAACCGGCGAGGCTTCCGCAATGCCACGCCCTATCTCGGATCCCAATCGTTTACGCATCGCCTGGCTGATTTACCGCGGCAACCCGCACTGCGGCGGCCAGGGCGTCTACACCCGGTATGTCGCCCGCGAACTTGCTGAGCTCGGTCATGAGATCACCGTCTTCTCCGGGCAACCGTGGCCCGAGCTCGACGACCCGCAACAACTCATCAAAGTCCCCGGACTCGACCTCTACCCGCGCGACAACCCGTTTCGCACCCCGTGGCCCTGGGAGTTCCGCAACCGGATCGACCTCGGCGAGTACGCCATCATGGCCGGCGCTGGGTTTCCGGAACCGTGGGCATTCTCGCAACGGATGCGTCGCATCTTGCACACCCGTCGCAGCGACTTCGATGTGATTCACGACAATCAGTGTTTGGGATCCGGCCTCCTCGGCGTTATGGATGATGGGTTCCCGCTCTTAGCGACGTTGCACCATCCCATTACCGTCGATCGCGATATTGATCTTGCGCATACCCGTGGTCGCTGGAAGCGCTTCACGCTCCAGCGCTGGTACAACTTTTTACACATGCAAATGCGGGTTGCTCGCCAGATCCCAAAGCTCGTCACGGTGTCGAACAACTCGCGCGAGGACATCACTGAGCAGATGGGAATCGCGTCAGAACGCATGTCGATTGTGCCCGTCGGCGTTGATGAGGACGTGTTTCGACCACTTCCCCACGTTGCGCGCGTCCCGGGCCGATTGATGACAACGGCGAGTGCCGACGTTCCGATGAAAGGACTCGTGCCGCTGCTCGAGGCGGTCGCAAAAGTACGCGCGGAGCGTCCGGAGGTAACGCTGGTGATTATTGGTCGCCCTCGCGACCGCAGCACCGTTCCGGCACTGATCGAACAACTCGGACTCACCCAAGCGGTGCAATGGGTTTCGGGCGTCGAACAGTCGCGCATTGTCGAGCTCTACGCCGAATGCGAAGTGGCGGTTGTACCTTCGCTGTATGAAGGGTTCTCGCTTCCGGCAATTGAAGCAATGGCATGCGGCGTACCCGTGGTGACCACTACCGGCGGTGCGATTCCCGAGGTTGTCGGTCCGGACGGTGTGGCCGCGCGAACCGTTACGCCCGGAGATCCCGAAGCACTTGCGGCAGCACTGCTCGAAACACTGAGTGATGCCGAGACCCGCGCTCGTTTGGGTGTAGCTGGCCGTGAACGCGTGCTCGGCAATTTCACTTGGCGTCGCTGCGCCGAGGGCATCGTCGACGCGTACCGTGAGCTCCTCACCGAACATCCTGAGGGCGGTCGCGCTCCATACATCGACGCTCGCCCCGGAGCCACCGCATGCTGACCGTCGACTTCGATCGCTTTGGTGTGCGTGCTGGTATGCGCTTGCTGGACATGGGATGCGGCGCTGGACGCCACGCGTTCGAAGCGCTGCGGCGTGGCGCCTTCGTCACCGCATTCGATCTCGACGAAGCAGAACTCAAGAGCGTGCGCTCGATGGTCGGCGTGATGGTCGATGCCCGCGAACTCTCCCCCGACCAGGAGTGGGGCAGTGTCAGCGGAAACGCGCTTTCCCTTCCGTTCGCCGACGCCGCGTTTGCGCGCGTCATTGCGTCGGAAGTCTTGGAGCATGTGTGGGATGCCGATGGTGCGCTGCGCGAACTGGCACGGGTCACGCAACCCGGTGGCCGCATCGCAGTGACAGTGCCGACGCGTTGGCCGGAGCGCGTCTGTTGGGCATTGGACCGCGACTATCACGACCGCCCCGGCGGACATGTCCGCATTTTTCGCCAACCTGATCTCGAGGCCCGCATCGAGGCGGCGGGTTTCCTCTTGCGCGGGTCGCATCACGCACACGCACTTCATGCCCCCTATTGGTGGATTCGCTGTGCCGGTGGGGTGAATCGAGACGACGCATGGCTGGCGCGCAAATACCACGACTTTTTGGTCTGGGAACTCACCAACCGGCCGCGCTGGACGCGCGTGATGGAACGCACCCTCAATCCGGTGCTCGGCAAGAGCCTCGTCGTGTACGCCGAACGAGTGCACGCGTGAACGCAGCCGACTGCGAAATCCCGGGCATCATTTCGTCGACCGACATCGCGTGCACTGTGGACGCGATCGCCGACGTGCAACTCGCCGACGGCAACATCCCCTGGTTTGTAGGCGGCCACACCGACCCGTGGAACCTGGTGGAAACGGCGATGGCGCTCGATGTCGGTGGACGCCATCGCGAGGCCGAAGCCGCGTATCACTGGTTACACACGATGCAGCGCGCCGACGGCGGATGGCACGCGTACTACCAAGGCAACGATGTCAAAGACGCCACGCTCGATACCAACGTCTCGACATACGTTGCCGCGGGCGTGCTGCACCATTGGCTGTCCACGGGTGATCACCGGTTTGTGCGCGAACAATGGCCCATGGTGGTACGCGCTATCGACTTCGCGCTCGCGCATCAACGCCCGACTGGTGAAATTGCCTGGCGCGCCGACGATCCCGATGATGGAGCGCTCCTTACGGGTTCGTCGAGCATTCACACTGCATTGCGCTGCGCGATCTTGCTGGCCGATCAACTCGGTGACGAACGGCCCGAATGGGAACTCGCACTCGGCGCATTGGCCCATGCCATTCGTACGCGTGAGCCACATTTCTTGGAGAAGCAACGTTGGGCAATGGACTGGTACTACCCGGTGCTCTGTGGCGCGGTCACCGGCGACGCCGCACAAACACGGCTCGCCGCCGGCTGGTCGACCTTTGTCGCACCAGGGCGCGGCGTGCGCTGCGTCAGTGATCATCCCTGGATTACTGCGGCCGAGACCTGCGAGCTCGTCCTAGCGCTCGATGCGATTGGTGCTCGCGCGCAAGCACTCGAGGTATTCAGCGATGTGCAATTCCTGCGCCACGACGATGGCGGGTATTGGACGGGTATGAACTTTGCCGGTGATGCATTCGATCAGGCGGGTGAGTTGTTCCCCCTGGAGCAACCGACTTGGAATTCGGCAGCGGTAGTGCTTGCCGCCAATGCCTTGGCAAACACGTCGCTCACCGCCCCATTCTTTCGTGGTGCCGGACTACCCGCCGGGCTCTCGGCGGCCGAACTGTTGGTGGATTTCCGCGACGCGCCCGCATCAGCGGTGGCGGAATTCCCCGTCGAACCCTGAGCCTGCGCCGAAACCTTTTCGGGCCGACGACAAGAGTCGTCGGCCCGATTGAGGATCGCATTCACCACAAGCTTCACCACAAAGCTTCAC
>JBMOIW010000057.1:0-11589 GCA_049317145.1 Acidimicrobiia bacterium | reverse complement strand
CCGGTCCTGACGGATCCCGGTCCTGACGGATCCCGGTCCTGACGGATCCCGGTCCCGACGGATCCCGGTCCCGACGGACCCCGTGCGCCAGAATCCGCCGTAACCAGGAGTACCATCAGAGCAATTCGTTCGAGGAGGTCTGGGCCAGCGTGGGCAGCACGCTTTTGCTGAATGCCACCTTCGAGCCGCTGTGCGTGGTGCCTGTTCGCCGCGCCGTGGTGCTCGTTCTGCTCGAAAAGGCCGAAGTCCTTGTGTCCGGCAGCTCGGCGCTCCACGCAGAACGCGTTGCGGTGCCGGCGCCGAGTGTGATTCGACTCACCCATTTTGTGCGGGTGCCGTTCCGGTCTCGCGTCCCGCTCTCACGCCGAGCAGTGTTCGCGCGCGATGGACATCGTTGTCAGTACTGCGGGCGCGCTGCGGAAAACATCGATCACGTCGTTCCTCGCTCGCGGGGCGGAGAACACGCATGGGAAAACGTTGTTGCTGCGTGCCGCCCATGCAATGCGCGCAAAGAGGACCATTTCCTGCACGAAACCGATCTGGTGCTTCGACGACCTCCCGTGGCGCCGCACGCAACGATCTGGATAGCGGCGGTTGCCGGTCGTATTGACCGAGCGTGGGAGCCGTATCTGCCTGCCCTTGCAGCGTCGGCGTAGTGGAACATTTCGTCGGCGGGTTACAACCGTGAGCGCGCCAGACATGGACAATTTCTCGGTAGAGCGTCGGCGCCTCCCCGGTCCGGTTGATCTGCTGCTGGTGCGTCATGGACAGTCCATCGGCAATGTTGCGGTCGGAGCGCTTGCTGCGGGGGAGGACAGCGGTATCGAAGTGCTGACGGAAATCCCACAAGAGGGATGGCAGCTCACCGCGCGTGGTCGTGAACAAGCAATCGGCGTTGGGGAATTCATCAATGCGGTATTTCCCTCCGGTTTGGAGTTCTTTTATTCATCGCATTTTGTGCGCGCCTGTGAGACCGCAGCATTCATGAATCTTGCGAACTCGGCATGGCGGGTGGAAGCCGGCGTTGGGGAGCGGCAAATTGGTGATCGCTTTGCCGGCGGAGGCGATGTTGCTGCCCTGCGCGAGCAGGTCAGCGCCGAGTACCGCCAGGAGCAAGCGAATGTGCTTGGGCATCGTCCGCCGCGAGGGGAGAGCCGGCGCGACGTACGCGATCGAGTCGCCAATGCACTGAACCGCATCAGCGCCAACCATGCCGGGCAATCGGGGGTCATTGTCTGCCACGGGGAAGTGATGTGGGCGACGCGTGCGCTCCTGGAGCGCTTTGATGACCAAACGTGGGAGCGGACACACGCTGCGGCACATCGCTCCGCAGACAACGCACCAATGAACTCCGAGATGATTCTGAACGGACACGTGTTTTGGATGTCGCATCGACATCCTGAGACAGGGCAGATTCACGCTGGGCAGCGTTGGCTTCGCCGCGTGTGCCCTGAGCATCCGACAACGGACACCGGCTGGTACGAGATACCCGTACGCGACATTGCGTCTCGTGCTCCGGAGACGCCCACCGCGCTCGACCGCTAACGCTCGGCATCACTTGCAAGTGCGCGGGTTGCGCATGGCATGCGCACGCGAGTTGCGCTCTACTCATTGCACTTGTTGATGCATGCCCGCCTGCGCGTATTGCGCAGCAATGAATCTCCGTCGTCGACGGGTTGATCGTGGCGCGCGCACTCCGCCAGACAAGGTCGAACATGCGAACACGTGTTCGCACCGCGCGGCTTTCGGGGAGCAATTTTCCTAAGCGGTGTTGACGAGTGGCGCGTAGTGGTTTAGGGTGGAGCGCAGTGGAGCTTTGGGGGGCGTTTTCCCAGACTCCGGGGCACAAAGTGGGGAAACCCACGGCGGCCCACAAGACGACGGCAGCACAAACGAACGGGAGAGCGGATGTTTCTGGGGGAGTACCAACATTCCCTGGATACAAAGGGACGGGTGATCCTCCCGTCCAAGTTCCGCGATCAGCTCGAGCGTGGTGCCTACATCGCGAAGGGGGATGGTTGCCTCTTCGTGTACACATCCGAGGAGTTCGAATCCGTGGCAACGCAGATGCGGGAACAAGCGAAACTGAATCGCACCCGGCGCGAAGCAGCGCGAACGTTCTTCGCCGGCGCGATTGAGATTGCACCCGACAAACAAGGGCGCGTTGCAATTCCGCAGCACTTGCGCGAATACGCGCGTCTCGATCGCGACGTCACTGTCGCTGGTGTGTTTTCTCGCATCGAAATTTGGGATAGCGCTGCATGGCGCGACCGGGAGCAAACGGGTGATGCCGCGCTCGCGGACACGGATGAACTCCCCGACGTTGGGATTTAGCAGGACGCTCGCAAGACATTGACAGGCGAGCCCGATTCGGGCCCGCTACCCGCCCTCCGGTCGGCACGGTTGAAGGCCCCGTTCCGCCCGCTTCCAACTGAGTCGATTCGGAGAGAAAACCGAACGGCAGCTGCACGATCGGAGGGCAGGTAGCGGACTCGGATCCGGTACCAAACGAGGGAGAAGGCGTGCAGTTTCACCACCTACCCGTCATGGGGGCAGAGGTGGTCGCATTGCTCGCCTCGGTGCCGAGTGGCGTGATTATCGACGGGACGTTGGGTGGTGGCGGTCACGCACGACTCATTCTGGAGTCCCGGCCGGATTGCACGTTGCTCGGGATTGACCGCGATGCAATGGCGATCGAAGCCGCATCCGCAGCGCTGGCCCCCTTCGCAGACCGGGTTCGGATCGTGCATGGGGAGTTCCACAACGTGGCGGCAATCGCTCGTCACGAAGGCGTCGAGGGGGAGGTAGTCGGGATGCTGTTCGATCTGGGAGTGAGTTCACCACAGCTCGATCGGGTGGAGCGGGGCTTTACGTTCCGCAACGAAGACGCGCCACTTGATATGCGCATGGACGCACGTCAAGCCTTGACTGCCGCTGACGTGTGCAACACCTATCTCGAAGCGGACCTTGCTCAAGTTATTGCGCGCTACGGCGAAGAGCGTTTCGCCAAGCGCGTTGCGCATGAAATTGTGGAACGGCGACCGCTCGCAACCACTGGTGATCTCGTCGACGCGGTCAAAGCGGCGATTCCGGCGCCGGCACGTCGGCGCGGGGGACACCCGGCGAAGCGCACGTTCCAAGCAATTCGCATGGAAGTAAACCGGGAACTTCCGAACTTGGCCGATGCGTTGGACGAATCCGTGCACCTGTTGACTCCAGGGGGGCGCATGCTCGTCATGTCGTACCACTCGCTCGAAGACCGCATGGTCAAAGAACGATTTGTGCGTTGGGCGGGCGGAATCGAACCGGTATTGCCAGCGGGCCCGCTGCCGATCGAAGCGCGCGAGAACGGCGCGGTAGTGCGCATCGTGACGCGCAAAGCCGTGCGGCCGAGCGAAGAAGAGATCGTGGAGAACCCGCGGGCCGAAAGTGCACGTCTGCGGGCCGTCGAACGGTTGGCCTCGGCCAGCTGACATGACCGCCACGATTCGACGGGGAGGCGCGGCCAGTGCAGCGCGCCGTTCGAGCACGGTTCGGGTTGCCGACCGTCGCGTTGCGGCGCGCGTACATCAAGCGCCGAAACCAAAGGTACAACCAACGCCCAAAAACAAGGTCGGCGCGAATTCCGTTGTTGCGGTGCGGCAGGGACTTGTTCGGCCTCGGTTTGGTGTGGTGTTGATGCTGCTTGCGCTCGCTGCGTTCGCAGTCGTGGGGACATACGCATATCTCGCGCAAATGCAGTTTCGGGTGCATACGCTGCAATCCCAGCGGGCCGAGGAACAACGTAAATACGAACAACTGCGCCTCGAAGTTGCGGGCCTTACTGCCCCGGAGCGGATTGTCACGTCAGCGCAGCGTCTCGGCATGATTACGCCTCAAGAAGTGACGTATCTCCAGGTCACCGAACCGCTCCCGAGCGCCTCGGACCCCACCGCAGAGGTGTTGAGCGAGGGTTGGCGCAACGTGAAAGGCGACCTTGCCCGATCGCGATGACTCCGTTCTTCGACCACGCGCGCTTGCTGATCGCGACGCCCGAGGTGTGATGCGCGATAACGGTCTGGCCACCGTAACGCCGTTGCGGCGCCGCTCGGTCGCGGTCGCAGCTACGCCGACGGCAGCTGCTCCGGTTCGTCGGACTACGACAGTGAACCATCGCGAGTTGGGGGCGCGTGCGACGCTGGTATCGAACCCGACCCGACCTCGTCCCGATCGGATTCGCACGCCCTCGAGCGCGGCGCCGAGCGCAACGGCGCCCCTCCAAGAATCGCGACGTCTGAGCGCCGGCGAGCCCCCGCTCCTGACGCGCATTGGTGCGTGGATGACGAGTCGTTCGCGCACGACCCCTCCGCCCGCACACCCCAAGCGTCGACTCATTGCAGTGTTTGTGGCGATGCTCATCATCTTGTGCGGATTTTCCGTGCGGCTCTTGGACCTGCAGGTGCTGAATCGCGAGAGTTACGCAAACCGCGGCACCAAACAGCGACAAGCAGCTGTTGCGGTTGCTGCGGACCGCGGCAGCATCTTCGATCGCAATGGCAACGATTTGGCGCTGAGCGTCCCCGCAAAAACAATCTATGCCGATCCGCGCATGATTAAAGATCCCGTCAATGCGTCAGAACTGCTTGCACCAATCTTGGGCATGGATGTTGCCGCGATTCGCGAGAAGCTCGATCAACGCACGAAGAGCTTTGTATACATCGCGCGCAAGGTTGAGCCCGATGTGGCGGAGCAGGTGCGCGCTTTGCGGATCGCCGGCATTGACTTCGTTGCAGAATCGAAGCGGTATTACCCCGGTGGCAGCTTGGCTGCGTCCGTGCTGGGTTTTGTGGGGACGGACAACAACGGTTTGAGTGGACTCGAGACGGCCTACGACTCGATGCTGACTGGCACGCCCGGCCAGTTGGTGTTTGAGCGCGATCCACAAGGGCGAGAGATTCCCTTCAGTAAGCGCAGTGAAGTCGATGCCCAGCGTGGTCAGGACCTCCAGCTCACACTGGACCAGACCATTCAGTACGAGGCCGAGCGTGTCCTGACGGAAGAAGTTGCCGCGACGAATGCGAAGGGGGGTACGGCGCTCATCGCGGACGTAAAAACTGGCGACGTACTCGCCATGGTCACGATCAATGGTGCGAACGAGGAACACCCGGCGCGTCCAGCCGCAAACGGCGACCGCAACCGCACGGTAACTGATGTCTACGAACCCGGTTCGACGAACAAGGTCATTACGCTGGCTGCGGCGCTTGAAGAAGGACTGGTGTCACCTACGACGTCGTTCCAAGTTCCGATGATCATGAAAGTGGGGGACGCCACATTCGAGGACCATGATCAGCACGGGATGATGGACTGGACGACCACCGACATTTTGCGGGAGTCCTCGAATGTCGGCACGATCATGATTGGACGCCAAGTCGGGAAGGACCGACTCGACAGTTACCTCCGCCGCTTTGGCTTTGGTCGCAAGACGAGCCTTGACCTCCCGGGCGAGTCGAGTGGCATCTTGCTCGCACCAGAGAAGTACTCGTCGACCTCGATGGCAACGGTCCCTATTGGTAATGGTCTCGCCGTCACGCCGGCTCAGATGTTGTCGGTGTACATGACGATCGCCAACGGCGGCGTGTCGAGCCCGCTGCGGCTGGTGTCGGCGACAATCGACACGCACGGAGCCGCGCATGCGATTTCGACCGAATCCGAAACGCGCATTGTGTCCGACACAACTGCGGCGAACTTGCGCGCGATGTTGACCGAAGTGGTCGATAACGGCACGGGAACGCTGGCGGCAATTCCTGGATATTCGGTCGCAGGAAAGACCGGAACTGCGCGTAAGCCACCCTATGACCGTCCGCCCTACCGATACATGGCGTCCTTTGCTGGTTTTGCACCGGTGAACAATCCGCGTCTCGCCGCAATAGTTGTTCTTGACGAACCGCAAACGGAAGTTTTCGGTGGTCGCGTCGCCGCGCCTGCGTTTTCGCGCATGATGGCGTACGCACTGCGCGCCATGAAAATTGCACCGGACGCTGCAAGCCAACCCGCATCCGTTGCCAATACGGCTGGCGGAACGGCAGCGACTGCAACCAAGCCGCCAGCGCCGCTCGGGCCGACTCGGACTCCGGGTGCAACCGGGACGAGGAACCCGCCCACTAGCCTGGCCCCAACGCCCCGGGCGTCAGTACCTCCTGCTCCGAACGGATAGACCTGTGCTGCTTACCGAACTCCTCGACGGCCTCGATGCGCAGGAGCTTGGTCGCTGTACTGGGATCTCGATTTTGGACGTAGTCCATGACGATCGCAGGGTGGTAGCCGGCTCCCTTTTTGCGTGCATGCCCGGGGAGCAGTCCGATGGACACAACTTTGCCGCGTCGGCACTGGTGAACGGGGCGGTGGCGCTCTTGGTCGAACGACCCCTCGACCTCGATGTACCCCAGGTTCTCGTCCCTTCGGTACGCAGCGCGCTCGGACCAATTGCGGCGCGCGTGATGGGCAACCCGTCGAGGACACTCCCCGTCTTTGGTGTCACTGGCACGAACGGCAAGACCACGGTCACGTACTTGCTCGACGGGATATTGCGAGCGCAGGGATTGCGCAGCGCAATCATCGGCACCACGGGTGTGCGCGTGGGCGAGGAGCTCATCCCGACGGGATTTACAACGCCGGAAGCCGATGAGTTGCAGCGCTGGATCGCGCGTCTGCGGGACGATTCCGTACAGGCGATTGCGATGGAGGTGTCGTCGCACGCGTTGCATGCCCGGCGCGTTGGCGGGATGCGATTTGCGGCTGCGGGTTTCACCAACCTTTCGCACGATCATCTCGATTATCACGAGACGATGGAGGCGTACTTCGACGCCAAAACCATGCTGTTTTCGCGCGAGTACACCGATGCGGCGGCAATCCTCAGTGCCGGTCCGTGGGGCGCGGCGATGTTGGAACGGGCGAGCGCGGCCGGACTGACGGTGATCGATGTGGGTGTCGATCTGATCGCCCGTGACGTCGAGATGCACGCACATGGGACCGATGCAATCGTCGAAGATCGCCGAAGTGGAGAATCCGGCGCATTGCATCTTCCATTGGTTGGTCCGTACAACCTCAACAACGCGTTGGTGGCCATCGGAATGTGGCGCGCGCACGGTGGAGCCCTCGACGTGGCATTGCGCGGTTGTGGCATGACGCAACCGGTACCGGGTCGACTCGAGCGCATCGATGCCGGTCAGGCGTTTTCCGTGCTCGTCGATTATGCGCACACCCCGGACGCGCTCGAGCACGTTTTGCGCGCGGCGCGCGAGCTCGCCGGGGATGCGCAGGTGATTGTCGTGATCGGATGTGGCGGCGACCGGGATCCGCTCAAGCGCCCGCACATGGGCCGTATTGCTGCAACGCTGGCCGATATCGCAGTGATTACTTCGGACAATCCGCGCTCCGAAGATCCGCGTGCAATTGCCGACGCGATGCTTGCAGGAACGAGTGATACCGCTGGTGATGTTCGCTGCATCCTGGATCGCCGCGATGCGATTGCCAAAGCACTGGAGTTGGCAAATCGGGGTGACGTCGTGGTGATTGCTGGTAAGGGCCACGAGACCGGACAGACAGCCCAGGGTGTAACCCTTCCGTTCGATGATCGCACCGTTGCCACTGAGTGGTTGGAGTCGCACTAGTGGGCCCGTGGACCGCAGCCGAGATCGCGCGCATCACCGGGGGAGCGCTGCACGGTGATCCGAACGCCGTCGTGATGCGTTTCGTTGCCGACTCGCGAGCAGCCGTCCCCGAGGTGTGCTTCGTGGCGCTGCGCAGCACGCGTGACGGACATGACTTCGTCGGGTCCGCAATGCAAAGTGGTGCTGCCGTTGCGTTGGTAACGCAGTTCCAAACCGATGTGCGCGGTACGCAAGTTGTGGTCGGTGATGCATTTTCTGCGCTCGGCGCGCTCGGACGAGCCGTGCGCGCCGAACTTTTGCACGCCTCCGTTGTGGCGGTAGCAGGATCCGCTGGCAAGACGTCAACCAAAGACCTCACGGCCGCGGCGCTCGCGGTCGATCATCGGGTGCACGCCAACGAGCAGTCGTTCAACAATGAATTCGGTGTGCCGTTTACCTTGTTCGCGGCCGACCCCGATGTGGAGTTCTTGATCACCGAATTCGGCGAACGCAAACCGGGCGACTTGGCGCACTTGGCTGGCATCGTGGCGCCGAATACCGCAATCGTGACGCATGTGGGGCTGGCGCACGCGGAGTTTTTGGGCGGCCAGGCCGGGGTCGCTGCGACGTTTGCAGAGTTACTGACGGCACTTCCACGTACTGGTATGGCAGTGTTGAACGCCGACGACGAATTCACCAAGTCCCTCATGACGCAAACCGAAGCCGGTGTCGTAACCGTTGGCTACGGGATCGCGGTCGACGCCGATGTGCGCGTCTCCGAGGTCGGACTCGATGCCGAGCTGCGGCCGTCCTTTCGACTCGAATCCCCGTGGGGTGGCACGACGATTCATCTCGAGCTCCGAGGCGATCATCACGTCACCAACGCAGCAATGGCCGCCACGGTTGCATTGCACGCCGGCGTTGACCCCGATGCCGTGGCTGACGCGCTCGGGCGTGTCCGCCCGCAGGCGTGGCGCATGGACGTGGTACGCACCGAATCGGGCATCACCGTGATCAACGATGCCTATAACGCGAATCCTGGATCGATGGCTGCCGCGTTGCGCGCGTTGCAGCGTTGTGCGGTAACGGGACGTCGGATCGCAGTGCTCGGTGCGATGTATGAGCTGGGTGAGCACACCGAAGTGGCCCACGCCGAAGTCGGCGACCAAGTAACGCGTAGCGACGTGGATTTTTTCATCGGTGTCGGGGATGCAATGCAGGTTGCGGTTGCCGCTGCGGGGTCGGTGCCGAGCGTGTGGGTTCCCGATGCAGCCGCAGCAGTGGTCGCGCTTTCCGAAGCGCAGGTCGGTCCGGGTGATGCGGTATTGATCAAGGCGAGTCGCGGGGTGGGTTTAGAGTCGCTCGCCGCCGTTGTGAGTGCGCCCGGGGTGCGTCCATGATTAGTTTGCTGCTGGGTGCTTCTGCTGCGTTCTTCGTGTCGGTGTTCTTGACGCCACTCATGATTCGCATATTGCGCGCTCGGGGGATCGGGCAACAGATTCGCGACGACGGACCGTTTGAGCACCCACACGCAACCAAAGCCGGGACCCCGACGATGGGCGGGTTGGCGATTATTGCGGGCGTGGTGTGCGGATATTTGTTCGCGCACATTCGCACGGAGCAACTCAAGTTCGCGCGCACCGGTGTCACCTTGATGTTGCTTGTCGTGGGGCTCGGCGTGGTTGGTTTTCTCGACGATTGGCTCGGTGTACGGCAGCGCCGGAATATGGGGTTCCGGAAACGCGGCAAGGTCGCGGGCCAAGTTGCAGTTGCGGGCGGTTTTGCGCTGCTTGCCTTGCGCTGGGTCGATGTTTCTACCCACTTGTCGTTTACCCGGTCGCTCGATCTTGATCTGGGAACGTGGGTATGGTTCGCGTTTGCCGTCTTCGTTGTGCTTTCAAGTGCGAATGCCGTCAATATCACCGATGGCCTCGATGGTCTCGCGGCGGGCTCGGCTGCGCTCGTGTTCGCCGCGTTCATGATCATCTGTTTCTGGCAGTTCCGTCATCCCGAGGTGTACGGACCCCAACCGAATGCAGCCGGTGCGAATGACTTAGCGGTGGTCGCAGCAGCAATGGCCGGTGGGTGCGCGGGGTTCTTGTGGTGGAACGCCGCACCGGCCCGCATTTTTATGGGGGACACCGGGTCCCTGGCGATTGGTGGCGCGCTCGCCGGATTGGCCCTGCTCACGAATACCGTGTTGCTGCTTCCGATTCTTGGTGGGCTCTATGTCATCGAGACGCTCTCGGTGATTGCTCAGATCATCAGCTTTCGAATCTTCCATTTCCGCGTGCTGCGCATGGCGCCGCTGCACCATCACTTCGAGGTGAAAGGCTGGCCCGAAACGACGGTCATCGTCCGGTTCTGGATCCTCGCCGGCGTGTTCGTGGCGTTGGGGTTGGGGTTGTTTTACGCCGACTTCATTCGTATTCCCGGGGTCATCGATTGAACGCAGCGCATCTCCTCGTTGTTGGTACCGGCACCACCGGCCGTGCAGTGATCGCTGATGCGCTCGCACGCGGCCACGCTGTTTCGATTTGGGATGACCGACCGGTCGTGGCGTCAGAGTGGCTGACCGCACAGGTGATTGCCCCGGGAACTGCGCCCGAGCGCGCGCTCGAGGGCGTCACGCTGGTCATTCCGAGTCCCGGTGTTCCGGTTGCGCATCCGGTGCTGATCGCAGCCGAGCGACAAGGTATTCCCGTTCGAAGTGAGATTGACATTGCGGCGGAGCGAGCGAGCGCGCCGATTGTGGCGGTAACAGGCACAAACGGCAAGACCACGGTCACGACGCTGATCCAGGACGTGTTGGCTGCGTCTGGTCGCAAGACTGTGGCGGCGGGCAACATCGGGCGACCATTGATCGAAGTCGTGGATGACAGTTTCGATGTCATTGTGGCGGAGTGTTCTTCGTTTCAGTTGCAGTACTGCAACGCTCCAGGATTTCGCGTTGCGGTGTACCTCAACATTGACGTTGATCACCTCGATTGGCATCCGACCTTTGCGCATTACGCCGCGGCGAAAGCGCGCATTATGAACGGGCAGACCGCGACGGATCTCTTGGTGTACAACGCCGATGATCCGGTCGTGGCACGGGCTGCTGCCGACGCCTCCGGGCGCGCTGTGTCCTTTAGTTTGCGCGGTGCTCCCGGAAGCTATACCCAGCGTGATCGCACCGTGGTGGCTCCTGATGGCTCCGAAATCATGGAGATTCCTGACCGCGTCAACTGGGCGCCGCACGATGTCGCAAATCTCCTCGCAGTTGTTGCGGCAACGCACGATCTCGGGGTTTCTTTTGACGTCATTGCAGGTGTGGCGCGCAACTTTGCGAAGCTCCCCCATCGGTTGGAGTGGATCTGTGAGGCTGGCGGAGTGCAGTTCGTCGATGACTCCAAAGCGACGAATCCGCACGCGGCGATTGCCGCCATCCGTGCATTTGATCGTGTCGTGTTAATCGCCGGTGGTCGTAACAAGGGACTCGATCTTTCCGGAATGCGCGACGCTTGCTCCCATCTCGTTGGGGTCGTCGCAATTGGTGATGCCGCACCCGAGGTCGAAGCGGTATTTACAGGAATCGTGCCGACCGTCGCTGCCGCCTCGATGCGTGACGCCGTGTACGTTGCGGCTGGCATGGCCTCGGCAGGCGACACGGTGTTGTTGTCGCCTGCGTGCGCGTCGTTCGACTGGTATCGCGACTACGCCGAACGCGGCACCGATTTCGCCAACATCGCAGGCGCCTGGGCCGAGGAGGCAGGGCAGTGAGCGATCGTTCGAAGACGGCGGCCGGTAGGCGGAACACCACACGACGTGTTGCCACGCGCGCAATGACACCATCGCGTTTGGACAGATCGGAGCGCCGCGCGGGGGCCCCGGCTGCAGCGACGGAAGTGCCGAGCCGGCGGCGTCTCGGGCTGCCCGCGTCGGTGCGTCGACGCCCAGACGACCACCGTGGCGGTGTATC
>JBMOIW010000056.1:0-11897 GCA_049317145.1 Acidimicrobiia bacterium | reverse complement strand
TTCACTGGCGGGGAATTCCCTTCGAGTCAGATGACCGAATCGCGTTGCGTCACGAGAACGATGGATGGCATGTTTATTACCAAGAACTCGGGCGCGCCAACCGCGAAGATCAGCGCGTGTATGACAACGAGAGTGATGCGTGCGACGATTTGTTAATGCGGGTCGCTCGATACAGGAGATCAGAGCGCTCTGCCCTTGATGCGCTCGCGCCTTTGCCTGAGCCTGACAGCGGCTCGTGACGACCAAGCGATGTCTTGTCGCCAGGTCGAGCGCTGTTCAACAATCGGGGGAGTTAATCTTGATTTTCAGGTGTTCGTGCATTGAATCGTAAATTTCTGACGCAGCTGCTCCACCGGCTTGAGATTCACCCGTATTCGTATGACCTGTATTGGCGTGAAGGTGAAGATGCCGTATACGGGATTTCTCATGAGGGTGACGGTTGGCACGTCTTCTTTGCTGATGGCACAACGCGTACCGACGAGCGTGTGCATGCAACGGAAGGCGAAGCGTGTGAAGACCTTCTGGTGCGCATCGCGCGCGATCCCCTCACACGCTCAGTGACCCCAACTCCGGTAGCGCAGTCCCCGACAACGCAATTGACCCATTGGATCGGCCACCAATCACAGGTCGAGCTGCTTTTTGGGCAAGGCTGGTCCGACGCTCCCGCGGCCATTCCGTGGTCTGTGCGACAAACCCGAAGTGACGACGATGGCACACTGGTTTTTGACCTTCAGTCGGACTTTCGACTCGCCCTTTCAACACCATTTACCGTTACCGAGGCCCCGAATTCGCTGGAGGTCTCCGAAATCACTTCCGGCAGTTATGCCCCAATCGGGGAGAACAGAAGTGCTGAACCCAATGCGCTCTGCATTAACGGCTCGTTAGTTTTTCGAAACTCCAAACACGAGTAGCCGACGCATTTGTCGGTCGCTCTCGTATCCCAACGGCATTACCGACACGCGCTCCTATGACAATGGGAACCGGTTAACTGGGATCACCCAAGCGGGCGCGAGTACCAAAGCGTTATACGCGTACACCTACGACAACGCGGCGCGCCTTACCAGCGCAACCACCCAACTCCCCGGCGTGACCGGTCAGCCAGTGCCGGGGGTGGTGACTGACACGTATACCTATGATCGCCAATCACGCCTAAGCAGTTGAATAACCAGGCTTATCAGTTCGATACGCAAGGCAACTTGTTATCCGGACCCGACACCACCAACAGTGCCCATGACGCGGCTGGGCAACTCTGCGCAACCAGTGCCACCACCCCAGGCGTCACGTGTGCGACCCCACCCGCCGATGCGACGCGATAGAGCTTCGATAACCGCGGGAACCGCACCAACATCACGCCCCCGAACCAGGCAGCGGTCACCTTAGGCAGGTTGCACTCGGCGAGCTGAGCAGAAGCCCACTACCGACACCACGAAGGACTCGCATCGCCGCTGACTACGATCCCGGGGCATGACGGTCCAGGAGCAGGGCTCGGCGGCGTCGTGGGTTGACCCGGCTGATGATGCGGACGACATCGCTGTTGCAATCGAGCGGGCCCGGGCACTCGTCGAAGCAGCGCATCGCAACACCCCGCGCCGAGCCAAGGCGCGTGCTCGACGCATCGCCCGGTTGCTGGAATCCCCTCGCGCCAAGGCGCTCACCCTCGCACTCACCGACCGCGTGCTGCGCACCCGCGATGCTCGCCGCGCCGCGCAACTCCTCCACGACGCGTGGGAGACCTTCCCGCCAGGGCGCGGCATGCGCGCCGATGACAAAGCGCTCTTGCGCCTCGCAGTCTGGAGCGCCCCACTCGCTCCGGGTGTGGTGATGCGTCTCGTGCAGCGCCGCTTGCGCGCCGAATCATCGGGGGTAGTGCTCGACGCGGCACCGGCCGCGATCGCGACATTCACCAATGCGCAGCGCACCTCCGTCACGTGCAACATCAACCTGCTCGGAGAAGCCATCCTCGGCGACGCACAAGCCGCTGCGCGCGCCGAGAACATTTGTGCGCTGATCGCACAACCCGAGGTGGACTACGTCTCAGTGAAACCCTCGGCGGTTGCGGCCAATGCAAGCGCGGTGGCATTTCGCGCCACGATCGATCGGATGCGTGCCGCACTCACGCCCATCTATGCCGCCGCGGCGAACCATGGAGTCTTCGTTAACCTCGACATGGAGGAGTACAAAGAGTTCGCACTCACCGTCGAACTTGTCGCCGACCTCTTGACCGACCCTACGCTCGACGCGCAACCCCTCGGCGTGGTCTTACAGGCATACCTACCCGACAGCCACGCCGCCTTTACGCGCATCGCCCAGCTCGCGTGCGCCCGACGCGACCGCGGCGGGGTGCCCATCAAAATCCGCTTGGTGAAAGGCGCGAACCTTGCCGCCGAACGCGTCGACGCCGAACTGCACGGCTGGAACCCGGCGCCCTACGCCACCAAGGCCGAGGTCGATGCGAGCTACAAACGCCTCGTCGATGCGGCGCTTGATCCTCAGCTCGTCGGTGCGGTGCGCATCGGGATCGCAAGCCATAACCTCTTCGACTGCGCATGGGCCCAAACGCGCGCCACGCGCGCTGGGGCGCTCGATCGCCTCGAGTTCGAGATGCTCGCCGGCATGGCCGACGGCGAAGCACGTGCACTCTCTGATGCGCACCCGCTCGTGCTCTACAGCCCCGTCACTGCGCGCCACGACTTCGTCTCTGCGCTCGCGTATCTCGTGCGCCGCCTCGACGAGAACACCGGGCCCGACAACTTCTTGCGGGCCGCATTCTCGATGACGCCAACCTCGCCGAGCTTTACAGAACAAGCCGAACGCTTTGCTACCGCCGTGCGGGCGCGCCACACGCTCGCCACCCGCTCTCGACGCGCCACGCTTCCGCCGTCCCGCGGTCCCGCGTTCACCAACGCACCCGACGCCGATGTGACCCAAGAGGCAGTGCGCACTGCGCTCGTGAGCGCACAACAAGCCGCCCGTCTCGAAGAGCTCGCGCCGATCCCGCTGCGAATCGCTGGAGCGCGCCGCAAAGGCGCAACCCAAGCCGTCGGCATTGATCCCTCTGCACCGCGCGGGCCGCGCTATGCGTATGCCCAAGCCGATGTCGCCGATATTGACGACGCGGTGCGCTGCGCGCGCCAGGCACTCGAACCGTGGGCGGACACCCAAGCAACCGCACGGGCTGCGCTGCTCGATGCGGTCGCGGATCGCATGGCACGCGAACGCGCCGCGACCGTAGGCATCATGGCCTCCGATGCGGGCAAGACATTGCTGCAAGCCGATCCCGAAGTCAGTGAAGCAATCGACTTCGCGCGGTATTACGCGCACCAGGCCCGCGCTTTTGAGAACGATTCGACCGTTGCGTGGTCGGCACGCGGTGTCGTGGTCATTACCCCGCCGTGGAACTTCCCGTATGCGATCCCGGCCGGTGGCGTGTTCGCAGCACTCGCGGCCGGCAATACCGTGATCCTTAAACCCGCACCCGAAACGGTGTGGACCGCCTGGCATCTCGCGAATCAATGCTGGAACGCCGGTGTGAGCCCCCAGGTGCTGCAGTTCGTCCCCTGCCCCGACAACGAGGTCGGCCAACACCTCATTACCCATCCCGATATCGACGCGGTCGTCCTCACTGGATCCCTTGCTACCGCGCGCCGGTTTTTGGAATGGCGGCCCGCGTTGCATCTCATGGCCGAGACCTCGGGCAAGAACGCGATCGTGATCACTGCGGCTGGCGATCTCGATGCGGCAGTGCGCGATCTTGTGCACTCCGCGTTCTTGCACGCGGGCCAAAAGTGTTCTGCGGCGAGCCTCGCGATCGTCGAAGCATCGGTTTACGACGATCCAGCGTTTCGCCGCCAACTTGCTGACGCGACACAATCGTTGCGGGTCGGTCCGGCTTGGGATCCGCGCACCGACATCGGCCCGCTCATCGCGCCACCGGGTGCCGACTTGCAGCGGGCACTCACACAACTCGACCCCGGCGAGGACTGGCTCGTGGAACCACGCGCGCTCGATGCGCACGGGCATATGTGGAGCCCAGGGGTGCGGCTCGGTGTTGCGCCAGGTTCGTTCTTTCATCAACACGAGTGTTTTGGTCCCGTGCTTGGCGTTATGCGTGCACCCGATCTTGCGACCGCGATCGCCTGGCAAAACGCCACTCCGTTTGGCTTGACCGGCGGTATTCACAGTCTTGATCCCGACGAGCTCAACGTGTGGCTTTCCCAAGTCGAAGTAGGGAACGCGTACATCAACCGCACGATCACCGGCGCAGTCGTAGGGCGTCAACCTTTTGGTGGACTCAAGGCGAGCGCGATCGGGCCCGGCGCAAAAGCCGGTGGACCGCACTACGTGCACGCCCTGACGCACGCGCGTGATCGCAACGTTGGAACGAATCGCATTACCCAGGCAGCGCAGTCGTATGCCCGTGCCGCGCAGCACTTTCGCATTGCCCGCGAGCTTGCGCACTTGAACGCCGAGCACAATCGGCTGCGTTACCTCCCGATTGCGTCCCTTGCCGTGTGGGTTCCCGATGCCGATCCCGCCACGCTCGAGGATTGCACCTTGGTGCTCGCCGCCGCCCACGAGTTCGACATTCCCGTCCAGGTCTACTCACCGGCTCGCCTGCCTGACGCGTTCGCGGCCCGCTACTGCGCGCCCGACGGGCTTGGGAAGGTTCTCACGGACGCGCCGGTGATCCAGCTTCGGATTCTCGGGCCAATCCCCGAAGACGCCTACCGGGCGGCGCACGCCACTGGAGCGTGGGTCAATGACGCCCGGCCGGTTGCCGACGGGCTCGTGGAGTGCGCGCACGTGCTTCGAGAACAAGTGGTGTGTGTCACGAACCATCGCTACGGCAACACCGAGGCCGCCCCATTACCAAGCCTGATGCAATACACCGACAATTCAATCCCACAGTCGTAGCGCGATACCACGAGACAGCCGGTTGCCAGGGGCGCTGTGCCCACGGGTGGGCGAGGTGCACAGGACGGTATTGCCAGTGCCTCCCGTGCCCTGCTGAGCTTTCCCGAACCGCTTTTCGTGGAGAGGTACCGTGAGCTCAAGAAATGATTCGTCGGACCTGTTGATCCGTACCGCCCGTAACGGTGTGGTGATCGAGACGAATTCGGCGGCACGCGCAATGGGGTTTGTACTCGGGGAAGTCCTCCCCGAATGGCTGCGCAACGCCGAGCCCAACCTCGTGGAGAATCGCAGGCGGATCACCGACATCGATGCAGATCTGGCGATCAACGGCGTCATCCGCCGCTTTCACTTCGTGGTGCATACCAACGATGACGGGGCGCGCTTTCATGGACGTGACATTTCTGCCCCGATCGAACGAGAACGTGCCCGCACCCATCGCGACCCGCTTACTGGCCTACCGAATGTTCACGCGTACGAGGACGCGCTGGTCGATACGTGGAGTGTTGCGAAACGCGAGGGCTGGAACGTGGGCTTTTTGTACATCGATGTTAACGGCTTAAAGTTTGTCAACGACACGTATGGTCATGATGGCGGAAATGCGTTGATCTGCTCTGTGTCCCACAAAGTGCGCGGCGTGCTGCGCGAGCACGATGACATATACCGCGTGGGTGGCGACGAGTTTGTTGCAATTATTCGCAGTGTCGAAGCGGATTCGTTTGCACGGGTTGAGGCACGCGCCCGATCTGCAGCACACGCGCTGTGCACGATTACCCGAGGAGATTCCCGGGAGATTGTCACGTTGCGAACGTCTGCGGCAATTGGAGGTGCCCTCGTGCCGCATGCCAATCTTGGACACACTCCCGAGGTGTTTCGGACCGCTATCGCGCACGCCGATGCCGCAATGTACGAGCACAAGATGACGGAAAAACAGCGCTACATCCGGCTGGTTGAGCGCATGGCCCGAGCAAAGAAGTGGCCGATTGATATTGCGCACAGCACGACAAGCGACGGTGCTGACATCATTACCGTGCACCTCAGCCGGCAATCGGACCCAGCACAACAGCGTCGGCCGCGCACCGCCGCTGCGGTGCACACGGTGCTCTCTGACCCGAACCAAGCCACGCTACTGGCGCACCACGTCCTGGCTTCAGCGATCGATACTGCTACCTGGTTTTGCTCAAATCGACCACACACTGCACCGGCACAGTTTCGAGTCGCAGTGCCCGACCATAGCGATCTAGCGGAGTTGCGTCACCAGACTGTCACGGATTGCATGGCACGCGGTCTCGATCCCGATTGTTTCCATCTCGGCAAGATCATCAACGGTCGGTTCTGGATGGCACTGCCGGAGCTTCCTGCCACCCAAGTCTCGCGTCGCGTGCGCCCGAACAATCTGCCAGGTCAGCGTGACACGAGGACGAAAAGTCCGCTCTCGCGCTAAGACCCCGAGCACCGCCATCAACATTGCCGCTCGAATGTGCCACTCGAATGTGCCGCTCGGCGCCGCCGCTAGTAGTGGACGTCGAGGGTGAGATGGCGACGCCGAATGCGCCACGTGCCATCTTCGATCGTCCATTCGTCCCGGTAGACGCCAGCCGCTTGTAGTCGCACGGCGTTGTCCTCGGTGACCCACAAGCTCAAGTAGCTCGTCGAGCGGGCCGAGTCGGTAGTGACGTCCTCGACAACCACGTTGGTAGTGACGTGACGACGTTGGTCGGTCTGGATTTCGTGATGATCGGTGAAGTGTTTCATTACCTCGGCGTGCCCGATGAATGGACCCATCTTCATCTCGCCGATGTCGAGACGCATTTCGGCGTCTTGGGTGAAACAGTCCGCCATCATTGGCACCGAGCGTTCGTCGTACCCAACGGTCCACTTCGCCAACGTGTTCTTAATGTCGCTCCGAATGCTCATTCGCAATCCTCTCGGTCCGCGCCGGCTTAGTAGTGCACGTCCAGAGAGAGATCCCGGTTCTTGATGCGCCATACGCCGTCTTCGACTATCCAGTTGTCGCGATAGACGCCGGTGGCTTGCAGGCGCAGCACGTTGTTGGAGGTCACGAGCAGTGTGAGATAACAGGTTGTGTCGCACGTCGAATCGGTCTCGTTCTCGAACACGACGTTGGTGGTGACGTGGCGCCGTTGATCCCCTTGTTCTTCCTGGTGACTCGTAAAGAGTCCCATCACCGCGTCGTGGCCGACATAGGGGCCCATGTGTTCGACGTTGTCACCCAACCCGATGTGCATGATCATCTGCGCATCCTGCGCAAACACATGTGCCATGCGCGGCACGTCGAATTCGTCGTAGCCAAGCGCCCAGCTCATGAGCTGGTTCTCGATTGCTTCACGATCTGCCATTGGTTCCCCCTGGTAATGACGCGTCAGGACGCGTCGTCGAGTGTTGTAGAGACGGTCGAACGTTCACCGCACAAGCGGGCGAGTTCGGGGAGCGGGACGTCGCCGCCCACAACTCCGGTGATGGTGCCGGCATGCACGATGTAGATGCGGTCGCAGTATTCGCAGAGCTCGGCCATCTCGGAACTCACCATTACTGCCGAGCGGCCGTCGCGCACTTCTTGGCGCACGAGGTTCATGAGCTCGCCCTTGGCGATGACGTCGATACCGGCGGTGGGCTCGTCGAGCAACAAGACTTGCGCACCGAGTAACAGCCAGCGCGCCAAGATGACTTTTTGCTGGTTTCCGCCCGAGAGCGATGCGAGCGGAGCGTCGGGTCCCGAACACTTGATGCCGAAGCGCTCAATGGCTTCGAGCGCCCGTTTGTGTTCGTCACGCCGCAACACCAACGGTCCGCGCGACGGAATGTCGGGGAGCACGAGGTTGTCGGCAATCGAAAGGCTCAGCAGCCCACCCTGGTTCCGTCGGTCTTCTGGCAGCAAGGTGACGCCGTGTTTGAGCGCGTCCGCCGGTGACTTGAGTCGCAGCGTCTGTCCGAAGGCTTCCACCGTGCCGTCGCTGATGCGATCCGCACCGGCGATGGCGCGCAGGATCTCCGTGCGACCTGAACCGAGCAAGCCGGCGAGACCGACGATCTCCCCTTTGCGCACCTCAAAGGACACTCCGTTGAGCACGCGGTTACGGAGGTTGGTGACGCGCAAAGCGATGTCACCGCTGGCACTGGGCGGTGTGTGCTCGGGCGTGAATCCCAACGCCGCGGATTCGTCGACTGGCGCCGCACTCGACACGCCGGTTTCCTCGTCCGTCGTTGTGCCAACTTCGACGATGGCTGCCGCTTGCGCTTCGTACCCCGAGCCAGCGATACCAATTGCGACCGCGTTCTGCACGCTCTCGGGGGTGGCAACATCGGTGACGAGCACCTTGCCGTCACGAATGACGACGATGGTGTCGCAGAGCTGCGAGATCTCGCCCATGCGGTGTGAGATATAGACAATGCTCAGTCCTTGGGCGCGCAAGTCGTTGACGACTTCGACCAAACGGTCCGCTTCGGCGTCGGCGAGCGCGGCGGTTGGCTCATCGAGGATCAGCGTGGATGGCTCGGCAACCATGGAGCGCGCAATCATCACGATGCGGCGCTCCGCGGGGCTCAGCGTTGCCACGGTGGCATCCGGATCAACGGCGAGACCAACGCGCGCGCACGCGGCGGCGGCCATGTCTTTGCCCTGGCGGTCGCGAACCACGGACGAGCGGTTCGGCCATCCGGCGAGCAAGACGTTCTCGGCGACGGTGAGATCAGGAACGACGCCCAGTTCTTGGGGGATGTACCCGATGCCGAATTTACGCGCGGTGCGCACATCCGGCACCGCCTGCGTTTGGTCGTTGATAACGACCTCACCCCAGTCGGGCTGGACTGCACCGGTGAGTACGCGCACGAGCGTGGACTTACCGGCACCGTTTGCGCCGATCAAGGCCACGGACTCGCCCTGATGAATGTCCACCGACACATCCTGCAACGCCTGAATGGATCCGTAGCGCTTAAAGACGTTACGCGCGCCAAGGACGACCGGGCGCGTATCGGACGGAGTCGATGCGACAGCAGTCATGCGCTATCCGGCCGATCCTCGAGAGGCCAACTTCGCGAGCACCACTGCCAAGATCAGCACGGCGCCGCTGATGACCTGAATGAACGCCTGCTCGAGGCCGGCAATCAGCAACCCGTTCGTAAGTGCGACCAAGAACGCAACACCAACCAGTGTTCCGGAAATCTGAAACAAGTTCGGGCGAAACGCAGTCGCACCCAAGAAACATGCTGCATAGGCCGGGAGCAACAACGCAGTAACAGCATTCGGGGTGTACTGCTGCGATTGCGCGGCCGTAAGCCATCCGGCAAGCCCCGCCGCACCCGCAGTAATAGCAAACCCGAAGATGCGCAATGCATCCACGCGCACACCGGACAAACGCGCTGCTTCCGCGTTGCCACCGACCGCGCGAATTTGGCGGCCCATCACTGTGCGTTCCATGATGAACCAGAGCACAATGGCAAACACAATGGCGATGAGGAACGAGATCTGCACGCCAAGCTGAGGACCTGAGCCAAAGATGCCGAGGTTCCAGTTGTCACCCACTTTGCCAATAAGCGGTTTGGAGACGGTGCCGAAGAAGTCACCGGGGAAAAACTTGTTGCCAATGTCCTTAAAGAGCTGCGGAAGCTGTTCTGCTGCGAGGGCGCCCAGGGGTCGGTTATCGACGATACGCAACTCGAAACCGAAATAGATAAGTCCGGCTCCCAAGGTAACGATGAACGCGTTCACCTTGGACCACACGATCAGCGCCCCGATCCCGATACCGACTGCAGTGGCAAACAACAAGACCAACAACACCGTGATCGGCCACGGAATGTCTTTGAAGTTCAGACCGAACAGCGATGAATTGCGCACAATCAGCGCAACAAGTAGCGCGGACCATAGCTGCGCGCCATTGGCGATCGATAAGTCGAACTCTCCGAGCGACAGTGGAATGGTGAGCGCCACCGCCAAAACGATATAGAGCACGGCGATGTTGAACATGCCCTGGAAGTTGCCCCAGGTAAAAAACGCCTCAGGGAACCGCATAACCGTAAGGTCCTTGCCCTTCGAGACATCGAGGAGCACCGCAACGATCCAGATCAAGACCAGCGTGATGGGGATCGCGAGCAGTAGGCCGTAGCGGGTGACGAAGGAACGCAGGCGCTCTTTGCGTTCCGGGCGAAACCGGCCAGTGTCGATCCCCTCGATTTCTTCTACACCAGTCTCACCGCTCGAACTGAGTGCGGCCGCTTCCGCCGACGTGCGAATGTCACCGTCGCTCACGCATCCCCCTGAAATGTGAACCGGGCGCGGGGATTTCCCGCGCCCGGCGCAGTGCAATTACTTCTTGAGATCGAACTCGACGTAGAGCTCTTTGATCGAACGCAAAAAGTAGTTCGGCTGGTACTCAAAGTTGTTCTTACTCGGTGCAAACCGCACGTTCTCAACGCGGTCAACGAGCACTTTGAAGGCCCAGTACAGCTCGCGGCGCGCCAGCGGAGCACCCAAGCAATAGTGCGCTCCGAAGCCGTAGCCGATCTGCTGACGCGCGTCCTCTCGGTCGAGGTCCAGATCCGCCGGGCACTCGAAGTGGCGCTCGTCGCGGTTTGCGGCGGCGAAACGCAAGTTGACGATTGCCCCAGCCGGAATCGTCACGCCGTGCATCTCAACTTCCCGAGACGTTTCGCGCAACAGCCCCTGCACCGGTCCTTCGAGACGAACCGCTTCTTCGCAGAACACGGGGATGTACTTGTCGGGATCCGACTTGAGCTGCTCCCACTTGTCGGGCTGCTCGCAAAGCATGCGCAATCCGCCGGAGATGGCATTCGTCGTGGTTTCGGAACCACCAACGAAAATGTCAGCCATCATTTCGGAGAGCAACTCTTGGTCAGTGAGCGTGCGGCCCCACTCAGGGATTTGCTCGTTGACCAAATCAGAAAGCACCGTGTCTTCGGGGTGCTCCCGCAGCCGGTCGAAGATCGCTTTGAAGTAGTGCTGCGACTCGATCTCTTTGCGAGCCGACCACATGCGCTCCTCAAAGGTCTGCATCAAACCCAAACGCTGCACCCATGCGTCGGTCCAGCCTTTGATCTTGTACATCTCTTCTTCGGGGACACCCATCTGCTTACCGATGGTGAACAGCGGAATCGGAATGGCGTACGCCGCAACCCACTCGCATGCCCCTTGGTCTTGGAACTTGTCGAAGAGTCGGTTGGCCAGACCCTCAACGTAGGGGTCGAGTTCTTTAATGCGCGCCGGGCGAAACGCCTTGTTCATCATGGCGCGCAGTTGCGAGTGCGGATCACCGTCGAGCGCGTCGAGGGTACGAGTGGGGGGCCACCCTTCGTTCTCATAGAGCTCTTTAATCTGGCGCTCTTGATCTTCGGCTTCGAGCGCTTTACGCAACTCTTCCGGATCGGTCGGCCGCACTGCTTTTTCGGTCATACCGGCAGCCGAACCGACGGCGTTCGTGAACACCTCGGGGTTCGACAAGATGTCTTTGATGTCCTCGAACCGAGTGACGACATACATTCCGGTGAACGGGTCGACCCACACCGGTGCGTCGTCGCGCAACACCTGATACGCAGGGTACGGACACTCATTGATTTCTTTGTCGAAGAAATTGACCTGGTCCGGAGACTCAATTGCCATGGGAATTGCTCCTCGTCTCGCTGCCCGAGTGGGCAGTCACTGCCACCGACAGATGTTGCCGGAGAGGGGATCCGTGCTCGAGGGACAGTGCACGCGGTGCAAACACTCGCGCAGCAACCACGCAGCTGCAGGTGTTCGCAACAACGCCCATACGCCAACTCCCCCGATTGGACCGGAGCGGTCCAAGTCATACGCACGTGCTGAACCGAATCGTAACGGAAAAACTGGGTAGTGCTGAACGCATCTCTCCGAAATATCGCAGTGCGCGCGGATGCGCGTGACAACGGGCAAAACTCGCAGCGGGAGCGAACACCTGGAAGAAAATTGGGAGTGAAAACAAAGTGGGGGGGGG
>JBMOIW010000055.1:0-12165 GCA_049317145.1 Acidimicrobiia bacterium | reverse complement strand
ACCACCAGTACCGGAACCACCACCAGTACCGGAACCACCACCAGTACCGGAACCAGCCGAGGAGCCACCGGTGTACTGCACTTTGATCTCGTCGCCCTTCAATGTCGCGTTGGCCGACGGGGTGTCCGTACACACTCCGGTTGTTGCGTCACACGTCGTGCTGCCAATGCCTTTGATATCCAGGTCATAGCGATCAAACTGCCAAGAGCCAGTCGGCGTGGCCGCAACCTCAAGACGCGTCCGGAGCTTCCAAGTCGCTGACACCGTCACCCACTCGCAGGTCTTCGACGCGACACGAACCGAGTAGTCATACCCATCCGGTGAGGTCGTTTTGTTCGCACATCCACCGGCAGCGGACCAATCCAACGATTGCAATGTTGCTTCTGGAGTTGCTCGCGTCCATTGTGGCCACGGCGCACTTACGCTTGATCGCGTCCGTGGCAGGACCATTGAAGAAGACGGCGTTGTTACTCCGACTAGCGGTTTCGAGTCAGCAAAGTTGACGGAGAATTTCGTTACGGCGTTTGCGAGATAGCGACTCGGAGCAACGAGCGTTGGATCCGTTGTTGTTGAGGAAACCTGGTAACCCATAAAAAAGCAATGACTGTTTCCGGTTGCGCTCAAATTTGCCGCATTATCCGTTGCGCTATTCGAGCGGTTCGGGTTGGCTAACCAGGCATTGAATGCGGCCGCCGAAGTCCATTGCCACTCCTGATATTGCATGAGCGTGATTCGATTCGGATAGGCCTTGAGATATTCCGAGAGCGACGTCGGAAACTGCAACGTTTGACCGAACTCCGGTTCAGTCCCGGTACACGCCTGATTCGTCGGGTGTCGATACCCATCCCAGCAATTCGTTGCCTTCGTGCTGCAGCCACCGCCGGGCGTGCCAGCAACCGTGCCATTGTTTTCGGCACCTCCACCCGATGTCGCCCCGCCACCGAACGGTCGAAGCGCGTGTCCGGGCGCTGCCCCGAGCGCAAGCACGGGCACGAGGGCGGCGAAGACCACGAGGGCCATGGCAGCGAAGCGGAAGCGCATGTCCGTATAGGTCGGCCGACCCAGGCGCTCGTGCCCGCCACAAACTGCGCCCTAGGCTCCGGCCTCATGCAGTTCCGGGTCCTGTATTCCGACGTCGACGGCACCATCACCGGACCCCGGGGCGAGCTGCTCGCCGGCGCCGACAACACGCCAACGCTGGCCGCAGTCGAGGCGCTGATCGCCGCCCGTGCCGCCGGGCTCACCATCGTGTTGTGCTCAGGTCGCGACCGGCTGCGCTTGGCCGAAACCGCCCGGCTCCTTGGTTTGCGCGATTACCTCGCCGAGCTCGGCGGTGTCTGTGTGACCGCAGAAGGCGAAGTTCCGACATATGCGCGGGGTGCGTGCCCCGGCGACGGCCCGCCTGCGCAGACCATCTTGCCGATCGCCCAAGCAATCGTCGCCCAGAATCCCGGGCGAGCGGAACTCCATGATCCGTGGAACGCGAACCGCGAAATCTCGATCATGGTGCGCGGCACGCTCGACCTCGATGCCACGCACGCATGGCTGCGCGACCAGGGGTACGACTGGGTCCGCGTCCATGAAAATGGCGTGAGCGCTCGCACGTCGCCGACGCTGCCGGACGTTGCTCCGATGCACGTGTACCACGTCACTCCCGACGGCATTGCGAAAGCGTCAGCGATTGCGACCGATATCGCCCGCCGCGGTGTAGACCCTTCGGAATGCGCATTCGTGGGAGACGCCGCAGCCGATCTCGATGTTGCACCCTACGTGGGTCGTATGTATTTGGTCGGCAACGGTCTCGCCCATCGGCCGCACCTTGCGTCGACGCTCGACCAGCATCCCAACGCGAGCGTGACTCGCGCGCACTACGGTGACGGATTCGCAGAATGCGTACACGCGCTCCTCGACGCTTAGTCGATCACCGCGTCACGCGCATTGCGCACTGCTTCCACCGTCGCTTCTTCGACCAACGTTCCCGCACGCGCAAACGCCTCACCCTCTTGCCACACCCGATCGACGAGCGCATATCCCGTGATCGCAGGGGACGCAGCAAAGACTGCACGCGCCTCGGCCGTAATTTGACCCGCAACCACTGCAACGACAGGGACCTCGTGTTCGGCGGCCACATCGCAGACACCGCCGACGACTTTGCCCTCGAAGCTCGTTGCGTCACATTTTCCTTCACCAGTTATGACCACGTCCGCGCCGTCGCATGCTTCGTCCAAACCAACAAGCCCGGCAACGACATCGAATCCCGATTCCAGCCGTGCCCCAATCGCATGCAAGCCACCCGCTAGTCCGCCGGCTGCTCCCGCGTGTTCAATCAACGTGAGATCGACGCCGAGGCGATCGTTGTACACCGCAGCGAGTTGCACCAAGCGGCGTTCCAATAGCTGCACTTGCGCCGGAGTCGCACCCTTTTGTGGAGCAAAGACTCGCGCCGCCGCGAGGAATGTGTGCGTTACATCACACGCCACCGTGACCTCGCGCCCGGCGAGCGACCATCCCAGTGCCTCGACTGCGGCGAGTCCACCGTCCGTCGTCGCCGTCCCTCCGACGCCGACGATACAGCGGCGCGCTCCCGCTGCAAATACTGCGGCGATGAGTTCGCCCACTCCACGCGTCGATGCGCGCAACGGATCATTCGCATCACCAACGAGGTGACGTCCGCACGCGCTCGCCGCTTCGACGATCGCAGTGCCGTTGGGGAGCAGGAGCCACTCGGCCATCACCGAATCGCCCAAGGGTCCAGATACCGTGACCGTTCGTCGTGACCCGCCACACGTTCCCGCAATAACGTCGAGCGTGCCTTCCCCACCGTCGGCGAGCGGCAGCACCGACAGGTCGTCGACCCCCGCTCGGCGGCATCCGGCGGCCATGGCCTCGGCCGCCTCGGCTGCACTGAGCGTTCCCCGGAACTTGTCCGGGCTGATGACCACTCGCATACCAAGCAGTCTGACCGATCCAGGAATCACCGTGATGACGTTCCTGAGTGCTCCAACGGGGCACAATGCGTAGGTGATTGTTGTCTCACACCGCGGTCCATACACCTTCTTCGAAGACCAGAACGGCACACTCGAAACCCGCCGAGGCGCTGGGGGCGTCGTGAGTGCGCTCGGACCACTGGTCCACGGGAACATCGCCGAACTGTCGTCGCGCACCACGTGGATCGCAGCGGCAATCGGTCCGGGCGACCGGCGCGCCGCGCAACAAGGGATCACTGCCTTCCCCGGAGTAGATCTCCTGCTGCTCGACCTCCCCGTCGAACAACATCGCCTGCATTACGACGTGGCGAGTAACGAAGTGCTGTGGTTCCTCCATCACGGGATTTTCGATCTTGTGCACGCTCCGAATTTTGATCCCGCATTTGATGACGCATGGGCGGCCTATCGATCGATCAATGCGCAATTTGCGGACGCAGTGTGCGCGCACGCCGACGAGGGCGAGCTGGTGTTCGTCCAGGACTATCAGCTTGCGCTCGTGCCGGCCTACGTCCTCGACCGCCGTCCGGACCTACGCGTGTTGCACTTTCACCACATTCCGTTTTGCGGACCGAACTCGATTCGTGTGCTCCCGGACGCGATCGCATTCGAATACCTCAATGCACTCTCGCGTACGCGCATCGGATTCCATAGCGAACGTTGGGCCAACGCCTACCGGGCGTCCGCCCATGAAATCCTTGGCGACCGAGAAATCGCTGCGCCCTACGTCGCACAACTGGGGCCGGACCTCGAAGCACTGGAGTCCGCCGCCCATAGCCCCGAAGCGGCTGAGGCGATCGCGTGGCTCGACGCATGCACCCGCGATCACGTCCGCATTGTGCGCACCGACCGTGTGGAGCCGACCAAGAACTTGGTGCGTGGCTTCGCTGCGTACGAGCTGTTTCTCGAACAACACCCGGAATGGGCAGCGCGAGTGACCTTTGTGACCTGCGCTTACCGGTCACGAGAATCCATCTCGTTATATCGCAAGTACGCAGACGAAGTAACGGAAATTGCGGCGCGGATCAATGCGCGGTTCGGCACTCCGGACTGGGAACCCATTGTCTTTGATGTACGCGACGACCACGCGCGCAGTGTTGCTGCGATGGCCCACGCCGACGTCGTGCTCGTCAACCCTCTGAAAGACGGACTCAACCTGGTTGCCCTGGAAGCGGCCGCGATCAACGCACGTGACGGGATCGTGATCTGTTCGCGTGACGCCGGGGCCTTTGACGTGCTCGAAGCAGGCGTTCTTGGTATCAATCCCTTCGATATCGAAGGCACCGCCGACGCAATCGCGACCGCCGTCACCATGGCGAGTGACGCGCGACACAAACTTGCGGCCACGGCCCGCCAGATCGCAACGTCGGCTTCGCCGACGACCTGGTTACGCGACTGCCTCGCTGCCGCGCGGCGCTAGCGCAATTCGGCGGCGAGTTCTTGGAGTGCGGCGACGAAGCGCTCCGGACTCGGGGCGAGCCAGTCTGCTCGGTCACGGAATGCCGGAAGAATTTCGTCGGAGTCCACCGCAACCGCGAGCGCGGTTTGCAACGCACCCGCACGCACATGTTCATCCAACGCCACAACTGCTTCGTAATCCGCTGCGTCGTCACCACACATCATTGCAATATCGCTGGCATCGGCGATGTGCGTCATCGTCGTTGCTTTCGAGATCGCGACCGGCGGACGCACTTCGATTGCCATTCGGTTATCGAACGTCCAAAGGTCACGAGCAGCGGCTTCGGCAGTCACAAGGGAATGCGCTTCCGCCGCAAGGTCGAGTCGTTCTCGCCAGTGCACCACGACCATGACATCGCTTTTCACTTCGAGCCGGAGTTCGGGCAACAGTGCAGTGAGCTTCACCACGAGCTCGCGGACCTGCGGACGAAATGCTGCAACATCCGGATGCAACACGATTGCGCCGTCCACAAGATGTTCGGTTCCGTACAAGCCATATCGATCGACACCAGGAGTAGGTCCAAGACGATCCGCGAGGAAGGCCAACGGTCGTCCACTCACGACCGCTACGGTTTCGAAGACATCGGCGAGCGCGGTGAGCGCCTCGGCTGCGCCAGAAACAGCATGCACTGCATTGGGGTCGGCGACGATGGGTGCCAACGTCCCGTCAAAATCACAAATCAGTGCGGTCGCAGCAGGACGAGTGATGAGGCTACTGAGCGGGCTTGTCACGTTGCGCTGACGCTACTTCGCGCCGACCACCACAACGAGTTGCGCCTTCGACGCATCCGCAGACTGCCAGTCTTTGGGAAGCGTGGCGGGAACCTGCTCAACTTTGGTTTCGTTCGAAACGCCCGTAACGTCTTGCGTCGACGCAGTGACTGCCGTCGCAAGCGCCGCAGCTTCGCCGCTCAATGCTTGCGTGTAGTACACCGTGTTGCCGGTTTGCTTTGCGGTGTTGGCCGCCTTGAGCATTTTGTACGACAGCGGTGCTGCGCCGAGTTTGTCAGAGACCGTGGACGCCACACCGGTCTTACCCGTACCGTTCAGCACCAACACCGTGAGCTGGTTTGTGGGCGTGAGCTGTGGTGTCGTGCCCGTCGTGTTCTTGGCTGTCGTCGTTGTGGACGCCTTGGGGGTCGTCGCGACGGTCGCACTCGTTGCGGTTTTGGAACTGGAGCTACCGTCGTCGACAACTCGAAGCAGCACCACGCCAATTACGATGGCGACGAGGATCAAGATAATTCCGCGCCCCGCCGAGAAGGACAGCGACTTGCCGAACGACGAGGATGATCGTCCGCGCTTCCCGGCGCCGTCAGGAGCGGGACTGGTTTCCGGTGTGGGGGTGGTCGTCGTGTCCGTCATCGCAAGCCTGGCCCTAGAACGTGTCCTTCAATACGTGCTTTCCGCCGAGCGGTGCGTCGGCGGCGGAGCCGAACGATAGTCAACGGGTCATAGTCGTAGGCGCGCGGGTCGTCGAGCAGGCCCGCCAGGCGCCGGTAATACTGGCTTCGGGAGATGTCGAGCTGGTCGCGAATTGCGTGGTCTTTGCAGCCCCCGCTGGTCCACCAGGTGCGTTCCACGTCGAGGATCGCTTGGGAATCGTGCGCCGGCGTGCGTTTGCGAGCAGTCATTGCGGGTGATCCTTGCCCTTCTTGACGTACCGGTCAAGCATTTCCGATGTTGCGGGCGGCGCGCGACTCGCTCAGTCGAATCCGTGACGGGCGCGCACCGCGCCACGCGCTACACGTCGGCTGCCAATGTGGTCCGCAGGAAATACAACGCCACGGCGGCGAGCACCAACGCACAACCTGCAGATACCAACAAGACGGGCATGAGTCCGCTCGATTGTGCAATCGCACCAAACAACAGCACACCGATGGGCACTGTCCCACCAAAGGACATCATCCACAGCGCGGTGACCCGCCCGCGTAGTGACTCGGTCACCGAGCGCTGCAGCACGTTGCTGAGCGCGGTGACCGTTGCGAAGTACGTCACACCAAGAAACGCAACCAGCGGGTACGCCAACGGCAGCGTTGATACGAATGCCAACGCGAACACCGCCAAAGAAAACCCTGCAAATCCCAGCACCATGAGTCGTTGCCGTGACATCTGCGCAAAGATCGATCCCACGGAGAGCGAACCAATGACTGCACCAATACCGAGCGTTGCAATGAGCAACCCATAGGCAAGCGATTTGGGATCGAGCTGAAATTGTTTCGCCGCAATCGCCGGCATCAAGCCGATGAACGGCAAGCACAACAGCGAGAACGTGACCATCATCCCCAGCACCCGCCGGATGACCGGATCGGTCTTGACGAGGCGAAACCCACCGGAGAGCCGATGCAAAAACGGGTCCGCACTCTTGGGCGGTCGTGGGGCAAGGCGTGCGACGGCGAACGCAACCATCAACACAACGTAGGTAAGCGCATTCAGCGTGAACACTGCCGACGCATTCGTCAGCGCGTAGAGCGCAGCACCGATTGCCGGCCCCACAACGCGCGAAAGGTTCATCTGCATCGTGGTCAAGGAAACTGCGCCGTCCAAATCCGCGGCCGGGACCGCGCCGGGCAACGACGCCAACACTGCCGGCATCGAGAGCGCATTAAATATCCCGATAATGAGCACCAGTAGCGCCACCATGGTGGGCGAAGTCACCCCGCCGAATGCGATAACCGCCAACACAATTGCGGCAACAAACTGCGGGGCTTGCGTAAGGATCACCACACGCCGGCGCGAAAAATCATCGGCGAGTAGCCCACCCAGCGGTGCGAGCACGAGCACCGGACCGAGCTGCGCAAAGAACAACACACCAACAAAGAATGTGGAGTGCGTCAGCGTCCAGCCGAACGCACCGAGCAAGACGTTCTGCATCCAGGTTCCGATGTTGGAAATGAGCACGCCGCTCCACAACAATCGAAAATCGCGATGGCGCAACGCAGCTCGTGCAGTTCCCGATTGTGGCTCCCGACGCCAGTACGCAAGGTGATCGTTCGGGAACATGCCGCATTGTCCCATGGAGTGGAGCCGAAGATCGGACTCGAACCGATGACCTGCCGCTTACAAGGCGGCTGCTCTACCAACTGAGCTACTCCGGCGTTATGACGAAAGGCTACCCGCTCGACTTTTACGCGCGGCGCCGTAATATCTCGAAACACGCTACCGCCGCCGCGGCGCTGACGTTGAGTGATTCGGTGGCGCCCGCCATTGGGATGCAAGCGAGAATTTCGCAACGCTCACGCGTAAGACGCGCCAGGCCCCGCCCTTCGGCACCAAGCACGAGCACCAAGCGCTGATCCGCGATCGGGAGATCGAACACCGAGACGTCTCCGTCCGCATCAAGGCCCACTGACCACACTTCGGCGCGTGTGGCGCGCTCAAGGAATTGCGGAACGCTTCCGATGCGCGCGATGGGAAGGTATTCCACCGCACCCGCTGCCGCTTTCATCGCCGTTGGCGACAAACGCGCACTGCGGTGGCGCGGAAGAACGACCCCAGTGGCGCCCGCAGCACACGCACTGCGCAGAACGGCACCAAGGTTGCCCGGGTCAGTCACGCCGTCGAGCGCAACAATGAACGCGCCCGGGGCCTCGAGCAGCGCATCGACATCGGCTTCCACCACCGATGCGGCGCGCGCGATGACCCCTTGCGGAGATTCGGAATGGGCGCGAGCGCGTAATGCTTCGGCCGCAATAATTCGGCACGGAATACCTCGCTCCGCCGCCATATCCGCGATCTCGTCGAGCACCTCCGAGTCGCGTGCACTATCGCTAATAAGCACTTCACGCACCCGACGCTTGCCGGCACGCAACAACTCGAAAACCGCGTTGCGCCCCTCCACCACATCGCCGCCAAGTCCTTCGTCGCGCGTCGACCCCCGCTCGGGTTCGCTCGGCGCGCCCCGCCGATCACTCCGACCGGAGCCTCGTCGGCCACGCGGTGCTCCCGGGCGCCCACGCCCGGCGCTCCGCCCGCTCACCGGTGCCACACCGTTCCGCTGGCAGTGTCCTCAATCGTGATGCCTTGCGCCGCCAGGTCGTCGCGGATGCGGTCCGCTTCGGCGAAGTCTTTAGCTGCACGCGCGGCGTTGCGGGCAGCAACCAGCGCATCGATGGCGTCGTCGGACTCGGCACCTTCGAGGAGCGGGAGCCCAAGCGCTTCGAGACACTGACGAATAGCCGTAACCAACGGTGCCGCTTCCGCAACCCGGTCCTCGTCAAATGCCGTGTTGGCCCGGCGCAGCGCATCGAAGATCACGGCGAGACCAGCAGGTGTGTCGAAGTCAATGTCGACCGCCGCAGCGAACGCCTCCAGCATGCGTGCATCCGCAATGGTCTCGACATCGATACCGGCATTTACCCCACGTCGCATCAGTCCATCAATGCGGTCGAGTGCAGCCTTGGCGGCCGTGAGCGTCGCTTCACTGGCCTCCATTTGCGCGCGGTAGTGATGCTGGAGCGCCAAGAGACGCAATGCGCGTGGGCCGTGAACATTGATTGCATCGGCCAACGTCACGAAGTTGCCCAGCGACTTACTCATCTTCTCGCCCGAAATGTTGAGCATCCCGGTGTGCACCCAATGACGCGCAAACGCGGCACCGGCCGCTTCCGCTTGGGCCCGTTCGTTTTCGTGGTGCGGGAACACAAGATCGCTCCCACCTCCATGAATATCGAACCCTTCCCCCAACAGGTCGAGTGACATCGCGGAACATTCGATGTGCCACCCCGGACGCCCCGGGCCCCACGGTGAACCCCACGTGGGTTCGCCGGGCTTCGCCGCTTTCCATAGTGCGAAGTCGATCGGCTCACGTTTGTCTTCGTCGACCTCCACGCGCGAACCCGCGCTCTCGCGTAGGTCTGCGAGCGTGCGATGCGACAGCGCGCCGTATCCGGCGTATGCCGCGACCGAGAAGTACACGCCACTTCCCGGCACGTTGTAGGCGACTCCGGCGTCGACGAGTCGACCAATCAGCTCCAGCATCTTTGCGACGTATTCCGTGGCGTGCGGTATGTAGGTCGGGCGGCGCACACCGAGACGCTCGAGTTCTTGCCAGTAGATCGCTTCCCAATGTCCGGCGACCTCAGACTCGCTCGTTCCTTCGGCGTCTGCTCGCGCAATGATCTTGTCGTCGATGTCCGTGACGTTCATCGCGAGTTGCACACCAAACCCGCGCCATTCGAGGTAGCGCCGCATCATGTCGTAGTTCATTGCCGTGCGGCCGTGCCCCAGATGCGGATGGTCATAGACCGTCGGACCGCACGCGTACATCGCAACCTTGCCCGCCTCACGAGGCTGGAGATCAACGACGTCGCCGACGAGCGTGTCGTAAATGCGGATGTGGGGCGCGTCACTTGTCATAAGGGCGACAGCGTACCGATCGTCTCCACGCGGCCGCCGAAAAACCCAACGGCGCCGGGCACGCAATCCCTAGGCTCACCCGATGCTCGAGATCCGCCCCGTGACATCCGACGATTGGGAGTGCTGGCGCGAAGTCCGGTTGGCAGCACTCACTGATGCTCCGGAGGCGTTCGGCGAGGTACTCACCGACTGAGCCGAGGCCGCCGAGGCCAGGTGGCGCGAACGGCTCGACGGCCTGGCGTTCCTCGCGATCGCGTTCCTGCACGGCGAACCGGTCGGCCAGGTGGCGGCGTACGCGCCCGATAACAACGGTCTCGTCACGTTGATCGCCCTGAGGGTCAATCCGGCGGCGCGCAGGCTCGGCGTCGGGGAACTGCTCGTGCAAGCGGTGATTCATCGGGCCCGCAGTATCGACGCGACTGCGGTCGTGCTTTCCGTGTGGAACGCGAACACTGCTGCGATTCGCTTTTACAACCGTTTCGGGTTTGTTGCATCGCCCGAACCCACGCTCCGCGTCATCGATGGCGCAACGTGGTTTCGGTACACGCTGCACTGAAATGCAACGCGCCCGCGGGCGCGTGCCTGCACGCTTTACCTGTCACTGCTTGTCCGTACGATCGCACCCCACTGATGAATGGAATGCAGATGCATCATGATGTTGCGTACGAAATCACCGGGCGACAGGTACAAGCGGGCGAGCGAGCGCGTCAGCAAGGTCGCAATCCACGACGGCCCATGAATGTGTTACAGCGCGCTGGAATGGACTGCACGCGGCGGGCAATTGCACTCGAGACCGAAATCGCAGCGCTTGCCGGCTCGTTGCGAGCCCAGAAGGCCCGCTTCTTGCAGCTCGTCGGCGAATACGACGTGCTCGGCGGCTGGATCGCCAGTGGCGCCATCTCATGCGCCCATTGGCTGGCCGACCTCCTCGACATTGAGCTGAGCACTGCGCGCGAGCAGGTGCGGGTTGCCCGGGCGCTGCGCGACCTGCCGGCAGTTGCCGACGCAGTCGCCACTGGCGCGCTCTCGTACGCCAAAGCACGAGAGATCACGCGCGTCGCGACCGTCGACACCGAGACCGAACTCCTGGCGCTCGCGCAACACGCGCCCGCGGGCGCATTGGCGCGGCAGCTTGCGAACTGGCAAACCGCACGCGAGCCCGAGCGGCTCTCGGAACGCCAATGGGCGGCCCGAAGCTGCATGTTTCGCCAAGAAGCCGATGGCACCGTCACGATCAGTCTCCGCCTTCCACCCGAAGTTGCGGCCCGGGTGCGCGCCGAACTCGACGTCGCAGCGATGGCAGTGCTGCGCACATCTGACGGTGAGTCACGTTCGCTGACCCAAGCTCGTACCGATGCTGCCGTCATCCGCATGACTACGTCTCCGAAAGCCCTCAGCAACGACGCGCCCGCGGGCGCGTCGTTGCCCACGCCCCGGCGCTCATCATCAACGGGAGTCGAAGTGATATTGCACCGACGCATCGATCACTCCGAGATTGACGGTGTCACACTTGCGCCGTCCACTGCGGCCCGCCTCTGCTGCGATGCAGCCATCCGGGTGATGCTCCACCATCCCGACGGGTCGCCCGCTGACGTCGGGCGCCGGCAGCGGCTCGTCACGCCGCGATTGCGTCGGCTCGTCGAGGAACGCGACCGCCGGTGCACCTACCCCGGGTGCGCCGCCACCGCATTCCTCGATGTGCATCACGTCCTACCGTGGGAACACGGCGGCCCCACCAACCTCGCAAACCTGACGTTGCTCTGCGGGTACCACCACCGCCGGCTACATGATGACGCGCCGGCGGGCGCGCCCGTTTAGCGAACGTACGTCTGCGCTTTGCTGGTAAACCCGGTGAACGCAGCCGCGCTCGTTGCTCCGGGCATTTTCTCCACGGTCATTGAGCCGTCCTGGTTTAGCTGGAATGCCAACAAACCCGCGACGTTCGTTCCCGCCTTGAGCAAATACCCTTTTTGCGGATTGGCCGGGCTGACGGGTGCACCCGCAGGCGTCACGAACGAAAACTCAACCAGCTCCACAACTGTGGGCGTAGCCGAAGGCGTTACGGTCGCCGGATCAAGATTGTTTTTCGCCATGAACTGGCACGGGCAACCATCAAAGTCGCCGATCGAATAGATAAATGCTGCGTTATCGACGGCGTCCGGAGCCAGTGCAAGGTGCGTGTCCCAATAACCGTGCGCAACCTTTCCGTGGTTGTCGAAACTTGCCGTTTGATCACCCTTGCCGCGGTATCCGTTGGTGTCTTTCACGAACCAAGATCCGCGCGCGGTTCCGACCTTGTCCCAATCAATGCGGCCATCGAAGGGAGCTTGGGTGCGCAACGACTTGGCTTGATACTGCGCTCGGA